>DATGKM010000130.1:0-13255 GCA_035294665.1 Bryobacteraceae bacterium
TTGGGACCGGTAACATGTTTCATGAGGCAACGAGTCGCGCTGGGTAACATTTTTGGCGAGTCAACGCGCGCCTCAGGAGTAATTGTCGTTGATAGGGAAAAATAATTGTCGTTGACCGGAAAAAATAGTTGACGCTGGACAAGGGTCAGCGCCTCGAACAGAAGATAGACGATCTGCGCGGGGCCTTCGATGCTCTGCGGAACTGGATTATGGCGTCACTGCTGGCGGCGCTGCTGGCGATTTTAGCCGTGATGGGCCAGCTCGCCGTACAACTCGTCGCCCATAAACTCTAAAATGCAAACCGACTTTTCGTACGACCCCACCACTATCGTGGGCTTGATCCGCCTGTACGTTCCCGGCGAAACCGAGGCGAAGACCGCCAGCTTCTCCGACACGGACCTGCTGGCCTTCTATAACATTCATAACGATCCTCGTCTCGCCGCGGCGGATGCGCTCGATGTGGCTGCGGTGCGCTATTCGACGAGCCGGCAGAAAATCACCATCAACGGAATGTCGGTCGACGGCCCTTCCGTCGGCAGCATGTTCCAAAAGTTAGCCAAGACGCTCCGCGACCGCGTCGACGCAGTCCCTTATTTCGATTGGGCCGAACAGGTCCTCGACGCTTTCAGCGAGCGAGAGCGGTATCTCAAGCAGTTCGAGCGGGGACAATTCACGTGAGAAGAGCTCTTTACTGGCGCGCCATCATCATGATCGACAACGCCTGTCTGGCTTTGTGGCTTTCTCTCAACTAAGATGCTGGCCGCCACGATCGATGTTGCGCGCGCGCAGAACTACCTCGCAGGCCTGCCGGACAAGATTGACGCGAGCGTGCTCAAGGCAATGTTCCGCGCCGTCATCGAGCTGCAAAGCTATATCCGCGCCAACAAGCTGCACGGCGATCCGCTGCACCAGCGATCCGGCAATCTCAGCCGCGAGACGCTGACCCAGCCCGATCCCTATCGCTCGGGGAACACAATCATCGGCACCGTGGGCACGAGCCGCGCAGCCTATTACGGCAAAGTCCACGAGGATGGCGGGACATACGACATCCCGGAGCACTACTCGATGAGCCGAAAAGGGAGGAAGTTCATCGTGCGCCCGCACCAAGCTACGTTTCCGCAGCGCAGCTATCTGCGCTCGGCGCTGGCTGAAAATGTCGGGCATATCACCGAAGTGGTTCGCGGCGCGGTTCAGGAGGCCATCCAGTGAAGGCCGCCCGCGAAGATATCTACTCGGCCTTGTTCGAGACGCTCAAGGGAATCTCCGGGGTAAAAACGTTTTCGCGCACCGTGTTGGTTTTTACCGACGTGAGCCCGGACGATCAACCCGCGCTCTACATGGAGCAGACCGGCGAGCGCCAGATCAAGCGTGCATTGAAAATGCCGAACCTCTGGGAACTGCAGGTATCGGTTGGCATCTACGTCAACGTGGGCGACAACGAGGGCGGCGACATACCCGCCGACGGTGCCGGAGATCAAACGCCGGTACCGGCCTCCTATCTGAATCCGATCCTCGATCAGATCGAAGCCCTGTTCCCAGGTACGGACGTTATCTCGAAATCATCGCAGACGCTAGACAACCTGGTGGTGCAGGTGCGCCTGGCCGAGGACGAAAAAACCCTGATGGGATCGCTCGGTCCCCAGGCGTTCGCTTTTGTCCCGCTGCGCATTATCGCCATCTGAATTTTCACGCCGGAGCCTTCCGGCGTTTTTAAACAGACTTTCTCGCAAAAAAGGAAAATCCAATGTCCGTTCTACCTTATGTATTCGGGTCCGGCACCATCGTGGCTACTCCGTTCGGACCCAACGCCGCGGGTAACCCCACGCCGCTGCAACTCGGCACGATGCAGGAATGCTCGGTCGAATTTAGCGCCTCGCAGAAGGAGCTATACGGAAAACTCCAGTTCCCGGTGGCCATCGCCCGCACCGCCGGCAAGCTGAACATGAAGGCCAAATTTGCCACGATTTACGCCAAAGTGCTGAACGACCTGTTTTTCGGCGCGACCGTGGGCACCGGCGGCCAGCAAATTGCCCAAATCAACGAGGCCCACGCCATCGCGGCGACGATCACAATCACGCCACCTAACTCCGGCACTTTCGTCAAAGACCAGGGCGTAATCCGCAGCGACACCGGCATCAACATGCCGCTATCGCCCACTTCGAATCCGGCTGCCGGATTCTATTACCAGACCAACGGCACGTATTCGTTCAACGCCAGCGACGTCACCGCCGGCTTCGGCGTTCAGATCAGTTATATCTGGAGCGGCAACAATCTCAACGGGACCGCCGGCAGCAATTCCAACGTCACCAACAAACCGATGGGTTCTCAGCCGACCTTTGAGGCGTGGCTGACCAACTCGCAATTCGGGATGAACGTCGCGCTGAGATTTCCGTATTGCATCTCGTCGAAGCTGACCCTGTCGATGAAAAACGAGGATTTCACCATCCCCGAATTCGACTTCTCGGCCTTCAGCGATCCGTCGGGCAATCTGTTTTACGAGTATCTGGACGAATAAGGCCGCTTGCCCGCTGCCCAATACATCATGCAAACCGCTAAGTACGCAGGAGTCGCCTTCGAATCGGGCGGCTCCTGGCTTATTGTTCCGGCCGTATCGCTTGGACGCGCCGAACAACTGGCTCCGACTATGGATGCCATTGCCGACAAAAATACCGAGTACAAAGAGCGCAAACGGCAGATGATTGATATCATCTGGGAGGCCTGTAGGCGCAATTATCCGGATATTACCGTCGAGCAAGTGAAAGAGCACTTGACGCTGAAGACTCTGCCCGCAGCTTACTTGGCCGCCCTGGGATGTAGCGCAAAAGAGGAAACGCACACAGCTCCGGGGGAATTCCAGCCCGCGAATCCAAGTGGGTCGATATCCCCTGGCGATGGATCCGCGGGCGTTTAATCAACGGCACCGGCTGGACGCTAGATTACATCCGCAACGAACTGAGTCTCTCGGACGTGACCGAGATATTCGCGGAGTGGGATGACCATCCGCCTACTGCCGAGTGCCTCCAGATCATCGCCAGTGCGCTCGGCTGGTCCGCCGATAAAACCAAAAACCCGCGAAAAGCGCCCGCTCAGAATCCGATTGCCGATCCGCGCCTTCGGGATCCACGCGCTATTGCGGTAGCAGGGGTTGCCGCTGGAGCCCGGTCCATGGGATTGCCGGCGGCGCATGCCGGCAAGATCCCCGAGTACATGAAACGCATATTGCACCCGAAGCAAGATGGCTGACGATAATGTTGTCGAAATAAAAATTCGCGCCGTCGACCAGGCTACCGGTGTCATTGAGATATCGGCGAGTCGGTCCAGTCGCTGGGGAGCGACCAGTTTCCGACCTTAGAGTCCGCGCTGAATAGCAGCAGTGAAAGGCTGGGCGGCCTCGGTCAAAAAGCCGCCGAAGCCGCCGGGCAGATGGCGCTTTTCAACGAAGCCACGATGACCCCGTACGCGGACCAGGCCGGGCAACTCAACCTGTTTGCCGATGAACTCGAGCCGATAGCCAGCGGCGCCGCCGAGGCCGCCGGCGCGATGGAGCAATTTGGGGAACAAGCCGGGGCGGCCGGGGAGGAGGCCGGCGAGGCGGGCAAAAATATCGAGGAGCTGAAAGAGAATTTCGAGCGGCTGTTCGAAAAAGTGGCGGAATATAGCGGGATCTATATGATTCTGCGGAGCGTCCGGGAGGCAGCCGAGGATGCATTCCAATCGTTCTCGCGCGAGGAACGGGCAAAGGAAGCATTCGCCGCGCTGACCGGAAACGCCGAGGAGGCCGACCGCACCATCGAACGGCTGCAGCAGACCGCGCTGCGGCTGGCGATTCCGTATAAAGAGCTCCTATATACCCAGCAAGAGATGACGGCGGCCTTCAAAAGCACCGAGGGAGCGGTCGAGCTGATTCCCCGGATTATGGTCGCTGCCGCCGATGCCTCCCGCGCCACCGGCTCCAGTTTCGGCGCAGTGGCCGGCTCGCTCGAGCGCATGGCGCAAGCCGGCATCGTTTCTTCCCGCTATCTGATCTCGCTCGGTTTGTCCCTGCAGGACTTGGCCAAATCGACCGGCATCGCTACCTCGGGAATCGAGCGCGCCTGGCGCGACATGACCGTTACCGAAAGGCTGGAGGCATTTGCTGGAGCGCTTCAAAAATATAAGGGCACTTCGGAGGCTACGGCAAACGATTTGACCGGGACCTGGGACCGGTTGAAAGATCAGGCGGAAATCTCCTTCGGAGAAGCCATCAAAGCGATCGAACCGCTGATCAAAGAGTTCACCGAGGGCGCTACCGAGATCACCAGGCTGGTGGCCGAGGCGATCACGGAGGTGGCCAACCTGGGGACGGAAATCAGCAAGTTGCCGGCCACGGTGCAGACCGCCATGCTGGACGTGGCGGTTGCTCTAAAAAGCCCGTCTGCGGCCACGGCCTTATCCCTGCTCCAACTGGCATCCGCCTTCCATCAGTATCGCGAGGCCGCAGACGATGCAGCAGCCGCCAGCGACCAGCAGTCGCACAAATTAGCCGAGATGCAGACTGCCCTTGCGCAAACGTTCTCTCGCTACCCGGCCTATATGGCTCAGTTGCGGGAGCTGCAGCGGCAGTATGGCCAGGGAGAAATCAGTCAGGAAGCTTTTATCAGCAGCCTGGACAAACTCACCACCGAATTCCGGCAGGCCAACCCGGCCGCCGCCCCCGCTTCGAAGTTAGGCGCGCTGGCAGACGAGGCCCAGGAAAAGTGGAGCCACTCGGTCGAAGGCATGAAAGCCAAAGTCCGCGAACTCCAGGAAGAGATCAAGGAACTGTCGAAAACGGCCGGCGCCCCTAAGGGCAAGATCGAACCGAGCGAGCAGATTGCCGCCATCGACAAGATCCGCGAACTGAGCGCGGAAGAGAAAAAGCTCGAGGAGCAGATCCGCGTAGCCAGCCAGGACCCGGCTGCAATGGCGCGCAAAAGCGCCGAAAGCGAAATCAGAGCCAAGCAGGAAGCGCTCAAAACATGGCTGTCCGTCGAAAAATCGCTCATTGATACCGAGGTCAGCCTGCGGGGCGACTCGGAAGATCAAAAGTTGGCCCTGATTCAAAAAGCGGCTGACGCCGAATATGAGGCGCGGCGCGACCTACTCTCCAGGGAATTGGCCCTGGACCGGCAGGATCCCCTGCGCCCGGAAAAGGCGGCGGCCGACATGGCGGCCATCAACCGCCTAGACGCGGAACATGCCGCGCAGGCGATCGAAACGCAAAACAAAATCACGCTCGCCAGGCAAAAGGCTGCCGACGCCGAGCGCAAGGCCGCTGACGAAGCCGCCGAGAAAGAGGAGGAGGCCGCGGCAAAGAGCCAGGAATTTCTGCAGTCGATATTTGACCGCGAGGTGCAAGCGGGCCTCGCATCGGCTACCAGATCGAACGAACAGCGGATTGCCGCCGATGAAACCTATGCCCAGGCGAAGGAGGCACACGAGCAGCGGATGCTCGATATGGCCAAGGATCGCATCGAGAGCGAGCGAGCGCTCGGTGAGATCAGCGGGCGGCAGGAAATCGAGATGCTCAAAAGGATTCAGGAGGCGGCCTATCAAGCGGAGTTAGCCGCGGCCGCGGCGAAGCTTCATATCGCCGAACAGAGTGGCAATCCGGAGCAGATTGCGCGGGCCCAGGCGAATATGCAGGCGGCGATCGACCGCAACGCCGCTGCGATGCAGAAACTGAATGAGAGGCAGGCGCAAGAGTATCAGCGCGTCTGGGCCGGTACTTTTCAGCAGGTTGCGCACCAATCCCTTTCGACTTTTAACGAGATCCTGACCGGCCAGATGCGGCTGGGGGCCGGTCTCCGCAAATTGACCAAGGATATCGAGATGGATTTTCTCGAAATGTTCGAGCAGATCCTAATCAAAGACCAGATCCAGCGGGCGGCCCGCATAGCGGGAGAGGCGACTGTCGGCAAACTGATGCAGGCAATGCACCTTGGACAGGCCGCCCAGGACAAAGCCCAACAAGCGGCTGTCGCTGAAAGCCAGGTAGCGACCGAGGCCTCGGTGAGCGGCGCCGCCGCCACCGCCGATGCCCTGATGCAGGGAGATCTCGAAGGCGCTTTGGCGGTAGGGACGGCCATGGAAGGCGCGGTGGAGGCGGCCTTCGGAGCCACGGCAGCGGCAGCCGGTGGTTTCGATGTTGGATTCAGCGCTCCCCTTACCCAACTCCATCCCCGAGAAATGGTACTGCCCGCAGACCTGTCGAGTGGTATTCGCGACATGGTTTCGAGCGGAAAAACGGGAGGCGGATCGATCCAGTTGCACTATCATGCCGGAGCTAATGAATCGCCGCAATCTATCGCCGGCAACGAAAAAGCGCTGGCTCGGATGATTCGCCGCATGGTCCGCACCGGGCGGCTGGCGATTGCGTGAGTAATTTATGAACGGCTCTACAACTGGCTCTACGACTCCAGGATGGTTCGCCGCCACCGGCACCTGTACCTACCGCTGGAATTATTGCGCCAACTGTGGCCGCAAGCTGGAATCGGCATGGAATTACTGCGCCGGATGCGGCACGCCGATCGGCCAGTCATTCTATTTCCAGCCGTACTATTTGCAGCCGTACTATTTGCAGCCGTACTATTTGCAGCCAAACCCGCGGGACGGACAGGACGGACAGGCCTCCGCCGGCGCGAACTCTGAGCGATGAACATAGCGGTAAGACCGGGCGAACTGGAGCGCTACGCCGCGCTCGTGCGGGCGGGGGCAAATAGCATGGCGAGCGAATTGTGCATCATCCTGAGCGCGCTTGAAATCATAGCTCGCGCACCGCACGCCGAACCTCTCCGCCAGGAGCATTTCGACTCCATCGGGGATGCCTTCACCGCCGCGCAGAATTGCACCCGCGTGCTCAATGGGCTGCGGGCTGCCTTCGACTCTCCGAGGAAAGCCGCCTGAATGCCGCGTCATCTTGAGCCGCTGGTCGAAGCTGGCCGCCCGATCCGGCTATTTTTCTGGTGTCCAGGCTGCCGGCTCCATCATGGTTTCACCGTCGACCCGGACTCTTCGCGATCCTGGACCTGGAACGGCAATTACGACCGGCCCACGGTGCGGCCGGCGATCCTCTACCACGCGCCTCGCTGTCATCTCTATTTAACGGACGGCAACATAGAATTTCTGCCGGATTCCAAGCACCCAATGGCTGGGCGTACGGTGCCCATGGAAGACGTCCGTTGGTAGGTTTATGTCCATAGAACTCGAACGCCATCATCCGGACGTCCATCGCCCCTGGGCGGCCTGGAGCGAAGAGCAGACGCTGCACCTTGTTCTGGTGTACACCAACCCGTTTCGCTGGGAGACACGGCGCAAGTTGTTTAACGATGCGCTGCGCCACTTCCTCGGCGCTCCCAACGTCCGCGTTTATGTCGTCGAACTGGCATATGGGGATCGTCCGTTTGAGGTCACCACGCCCGATCACCACATCCCGCAACTAACCGCGGTCCAGCTGCGGACCGACTGCGAAATGTTCCACAAAGAAAACCTCGTCAATATCGGGGTGCGGCACTTTCCGCAGGGCTGGATGTATGGCGGCTACTGGGATGCGGACTTTCATTGCACCCGCCACGATTGGGCGCTCGAAGCTATCCATCTTTTGCAGCACTATCACTTCGTGCAACTGTTCTCGTCTTATAGCGACCTCACCGCGGAAACCGCCACAAGTTGGATGGGGCACCGGCCCTGGCGAATCACATCCTCTTTCGCCTGGAACTTCCTGCATCAAGACGAATTTCACAAGTCGGCCCTCAAAGGTAAAGCCGCCGATAGCAGCTACGGCCCGCTGCTCCCCAACGCCGGCGCCTTCCCTTATGGCTTTTCTCCCGGAGCTACCGGCGGCGGCTGGGCATGGCGGCGGCCCGCTTTCGACACGGTGGGCGGCTTACTCGACACCTGCCCGCTCGGTTCGGCGGATTGGCACATGGCCTTCGGACTGGCGGGCCTTACCAACGTCGCCGCCGAACTGAAGCGCTGCACCCAGCCCTATATCCGCAACGTGCTCCAATGGCAGGAGCGAGCACAAAAGCTTGCCTCGCATCCCGGCAAAAGCAATATCGGCTGCGTCGACCAGTTCGTCACCCACGCCTTCCATGGGTCCCGATCTAAACGCCAATACGGAGAGCGCTGGCACATCCTGCTGAAACATCAGTTCGATCCCATAACCGATTTGACCCGGGACTGGCAGGGTGTCTGGCGCTGGACCGGCAATAAACCGGGGCTGCGCGATGACGTGCGCCGCTATTTCCTGACGCGCGCCGAGGATCATCCGGACCTATATGGTAAGGAGGCACCCCTTGTCTGATCGAACGCTCGCACTTTGGTGGACGATTTGGCCCTGTCTCGCCGCTGCCGCAGGGGCGATTCTCTGTTGGCGCCTTCGCAAAATAATCGCGCGCGAGACCACTCCGGGATACGCATTCACCGCCGGCTCCCAGTGGTACAACCGCGCAACCGATGAGCATCTGGTCTTTCGCCGCAAAACGGACGGTCTGCTCTATTTCGAAACAGATCCGGATCGGTGCGTGGTGCTCACCGTTTCGGAAGCGGACCGGTGGCTGATCCCGCTCGCGGCGCGCCTGCAGGAATACTGACGGCTAGGCGCGGCCCGGAAGAGCCGCGCCTCCCCGCACCTCCCCCGAGATTCGGGATTTTTAGCCGAATCCTTTCGATTTTATAGCGAGGCCGCTATCTCGAACGAGCTTTTTCCGAAACTGATTGGCGAAACTTTCCCGGTAGTGAAGCGCCCAATGGCTTCGACTATCGTGCAGACGGCTACCGCCGGCCGCGAAGTCCGGGTCGAGAACTATCTCTACCCTCGCTGGCAGTTCGATATCACGTATTCGTGGATGTCGCAGGAAACCCAGTGGCAGGACCTGCAAACCATGATGGGTTTCTTTTGTGCCCGCAGCGGATCCTTCGACTCTTTTCTGTACGATGACGTGACCGACGACTCGGTCGTAGGGCAGAACATAGGGACGGGGGACGGGCAAACCACCGCATTCCAGCTCGTGCGCACCATGGGGTCCTTTACGCGCCCCATCTTCGCGGTAAACGGCGTCGCCGCCAGCTACGAGCCGCCGGCCATCAACGTTTATCTGGACGGTTCGGTAGCGGCGCCATCTTCCTACTCTATCGGCGGCCTCCCCGTCATATCGCTGACGCTCGAATCGGGCGGCGGGAATTTTACCGACGGCACTTACAATCTGTCGTTTACAGGGGGTCTAGGGAGCGGCGCGGCGGGAACCTACACCTGCTCGGGCGGCTCGGTCTCTTCGATAAACCTCACGGCGGGCGGCCATGGCTTCCAGTACCCGCCGCAGATTGGTTTCCCTTCCGGAGGCGGCTACGGCGCTTTCGCTTATGCCACGGTGGGCAATGGCGGCACTCTCCTATTCAATTCCCCGCCCCCAGCCGGCGCCGTCATTACCGCGGACTTCGGCTATTTCTGGCGATGCCGCTTCCTCGACGACCACTATGATTTTGAAAACTTCGTGGCCAACTGGTGGGAATTGAAGAAGCTCACCTTGCAGGAGTGCCGCTCATGAAAACCAACCTATCGCCGCAGCTCGCCAGCTTCCTGGCTTCCGCCTGCGAGGGCACCAACGATGTGCAGTTCTATCTTGTCGACCTGGTTACGTTCACGCTGCTGAATGGCGTGGTGCTCCGGCTCACCACCGCCGAGATAGATATCACCTACAACGGCCACACGTACTCGTCGATGGGCCCTTATCTCACAAGATCGAAGACGCGGCAAAGCGTAGGGCTCGAGGCGGATGAAGTTGAGATCGACATGTATTGCGATCCCACCAATCAGCTTTACGCGCAGCCTATACTCTCGGCGATTGCGCTGGGCCTGTTCGACAATGCGCAGGTGCAAGTAGACCGCCTCTACATGCAGACGCCCACGGATCTGAGCCTGGGCGCGATCATCTGGTTCAAGGGACAGGTATCGGACGTCCCGGAAATCGCACGCACGCACGCCAAACTCACCGTGCGGGACAAAAAGGAGCTGCTGAATACCAACCTGCCGCGCAACCTGTATTGCCCGGGTTGCCGCCACGTGCTGGGAGATGCCGGCTGCACAATCAATTTGTCCAATTACAGCTTCACCGGCACAGTTACGGACGGATCCAATGCCTCCGTTCTCAAAACCACGCTGACACAGCCCGGCCCGGTAGCCGCGCCGGCTGCCCCGATCGCGCTGACCGACGTGGAAAACAACAATCAGACGGATCTCACTCCCGCCATCTATTACGTCGTCTACACCTACGTTACGGCGCTCGGCGAGTCGCTCCCCTCTCCGGAAGGCGCGGGCCACTACATTTCGAATAATCAGCATGTACTCAGGGCCGGCCCGGTGACACTCCCGGCCGGGGTGCTGAGCTGGAACCTGTACGCCGCCACGGTTCCCGGAGAAGAACAGTTACAAGCCTCCGGTCTTCTCAGCGGCGACACCTGGACCATGAACGGCAATGGTCTGCTTGTGGGGCAGACCGGGCCTCCGCAAATTCCGACCGGCGGCTATTTTACCCAGGGGACAATCCTGTTCACGAGCGGGCCGAATGCGGGCGTTTCGCGCTTCATCTCCGATTACGGATCGAGCGGGACGGGCGTAGTCACGGTATTGCCGCCGCTGCCGTATGCGCCGCAGCCCGGCGATACGTTCGTGGCGACCGCGGGCTGCGACAGGCAGATGGCCACCTGTCTGAACAAGTTCAACAATCTGGCCCATTTCGGAGGGATGCCCTTCATTCCGGCGCCGGAGTTGGGAGCATGACGCACGTCGAGGAACGGAAGCGGATCGTAGCCGAGGCGATTTCCTGGCTGAACACCCCTTATCATTCAGGGGCCCAGCTCAAGGGAGTGGGCGTCGATTGCGGGCGCCTGCCGTTGGCGATATACGCGGCCTGCGGCTTCGATCTGCCCTGGGTTGTGCCGCAATTCGCCAAGGACTGGCACCTCCATGCAAAAGAGGAACGTTACCTCGCGATCGTCAGTCAGTATCTGACCGAAGTCCCCGAGCCCGAGCCGGGCGATATGGTGCTGTTCCACTTGCGCGCCAGCCGCGTATTCAATCATGGCGGCATCGTAATCGAATGGCCGCGCATCATCCACGCGCCGAACTTTCGCAAGCCAGGAAAGGTCCAGCTGACGGATATTCACCAGGTGCCACTGCTAAACCGTCCGGTGGCCGTCAAGTTTTTTACTCCTTTTCGAACCCCCGATGCAAATTCAGATTCCTAACGTTAACGGCCTCGTCCTGTTTTCGGGCGGCCGTAACCCGTTCCGCGCCGGTCCGGGTTTCCTGCTCACCGATTTGATCGCCAAGATCACCGGCTCGCCGTGGACTCATTCGGCAATCAAGGTTGGTCCCGGCATCTTCGAATCCACCATCAAAAATGGGGTGTCGGGCCCGCAATATAACCCGTTTGACGCGGACCTCGAAGAGTACCTGAAAGAAGGCGGCCGAGTCGATGTGTTTGAATTTCTACCCCAGTTCGAACCCGACTGGGATGCCTTGGAACGGGCCGCGTGGCAGATGATCTCCCTGCGAATGCAGGGGAAACTGCCGTACAACGTGGAGAGATTGTTCGGGGATGCGGTCCAACGATCTCCGATATTCGACGTGGTTGCGTTGCCGGCGGACGGCGTGATCACCTACCTGGCCGCTCACAGCAAAGGCGTCGTTTGTTCCGAAATGGCCGCCATTCTCATGGAGGCCGGCGGCGTTCGCGGGAAAGCAGTGGCTGCGGGAGTTCCCTGGCTGCCGAACGTGCGGCCGCCGGCGCAGCCGATCGGCTGCGCTCCAGCGGATCTCGCCGCGATGGCGCTCTACAAACCGCCAGTCGGGTTGCCGTTAGTAAAAATCTTGGACCGCGGTAAAAATCTTTGTACCAGCGTCACGGAGTGAGATCTCCGTCGTCGATGACGCCCCAGCCATTCCCGGATGTCCCTATTCAGTCCAAAGGCCCGCACTAACGCGAGCGAGAACGCGATGCTATTCGGCTATCGCGTTCAGACCTCGATTTACGGCACGCCCATACCGATTGTGTACGGGCGCCAGCGGGTGACCGGCAACATAATCCAGATCTTCGCCTGGAATCCCAAGCCGCTGGGCGGCAAGACCGCCGGCAAGGGCGCGGGCGGCGGCAAGGGCGGAACCCGGCAGTACGACTATACGAGCGGCGTGCTGATCGGGCTCTGCGCCGGCCCGATCTACGGAATCCTTAACGTCTGGAACGACAAAGACCAATACCGCCTGGCGCTCGGCACGTTTCAATGGGATCCCGCCGACGGCCTGACGGTGAACATCAGTCATCCTCCCGCTACCCAGGCTGGCGGCGCTCCCTGGCCGCTTCCGCCAATTCCCGGTATCTCGAGCGGATCTACTGGCAATTCGTTCTGGATCAATAACGGCTGCACCCGCGCCGATACCTATTCCCAAGACACCAACGACTACGGTTCGCCCGGCGCCGGCACGATCAGCGGCACTCAGCAAACGCTCATGCAGCTGGTTCGCGAGAACCCGCAGGCCGGCCAATATACGCTGGCGGCTCCGAACGACGTCACATACGGGTTTTCGCCGGCCGACGCGGGCCATGTGATCACGGTCTCGTTCATGTACGAGATCGCCAATACTTCCACCACTCTCGACCCGCTCACCCACCTCAACCTGATCTTGTTCAATGGCGAGCAGGGTCAGGCGCCCAACCCCGCAATCTCGACCTATTTCCCCAATTACGCCCTGGGCTATTCGGAACTGGCTTATGTGGCCAGCGACAGCATGGACCTCGGCAGCTCGGGCATGTTCCCCAATCTTTCTTTCGAGGTTTATGGGAAATGCCAGTTCGGCGGCCCCGGTGGCGTATCCACGATTCCCTATGGTGGCGGCGGCGGCTCCACGGTGGTTGATTGCTGTCCGGCCGACATAATCAACGACCTTCTCTCGAGCCAGCTATACGGCCCGCTCAGGTGGTCCTCGGCGGACTTAGCGGACCCGTCAACGAGTGTCGGCCTCGGCACGGCGGGAGAAGTCTACCGGTATTGCGCGGCTAACAGCATCTTCGTATCCCAGGTTATTGACAAGCAGCAGACTGCGCTTGTCCCCTGGGGTGAGACAACCAGTTAAGAGACTGGGTGCCGTTCGATGGTAAATCATTCCATTCGATGCGGCAATAGTTTTAAGCTGATGATGCCGGTGAAGCGGAGACGGGCAACGCTGGCGAGCGACCCG
>DATGKM010000131.1:0-6167 GCA_035294665.1 Bryobacteraceae bacterium
GCAGCTATGGCTCACAGCCAGGAGGCGACGCCGCCTGGGCCGCTTTTCCTGCCGCCCACGCGGTTTTCGGTGATGCCGATGGAGCGTTCCGCCGCTTTGCGCTACAACGTGCGGCTCGACCGTCCCTTACGGACGGATTACGGGAAGGCGGAAAAGGTTTGGCCCCCGATAAGAGCATGATAGACTACATGTTCGCTTACACAGAATGCTGCTGGCCAGAGAATTTGTAGCCTACCTTTCGCGGCAACTCGTCCAAAAACTAACGCCTGGCATTATTGAGACGCCGGCCCCTGACGTGGTGGCGCAGAAAATCGGCGATTTGATATCGGAAGAACTGGCGGTGGAGGACCGGCTGAACGACGAGGTTCGCGACCTGCTTAGCCAATACAGCGAATATATGCGGCGGGAGGGGGTCAGCTACCAGGAGATGTTCCGGCGGATCAAGAATACGCTGATCCAGCAGCGCAAAGTAATCCGCGCGTCGGGCCGGGACACGGGCGACGCCATGAAGCTCTCGCGCGACAAGGTGACCGACATTTCCCATAAGCTGGTGGAAATGCTGCGCAGAAGCCACGAGCTGCGGCTGAAGGATAAGAACCCGAACAACGTCCGGCTGGAGATCGTCCGCGTGATGACGGAAATTTTAACCGCGGAAGAGAAAGTGGATCGCACGGCGCGGCAGAAGATCCGGACGCAGAAGCGCGAGATTCCGGAGGGCAGCGAGGAGTGGGATCTGCTGCACCGGCGCTACTATTCGGAAGAGCTGAAGAAGCTGGGCATCGACCTGGCGAAGTAGCTTACCTAGAGAAAGTCGATGGGCGACATTCTTCCGCCATCGATGACGATCACCTGACCGGTAATATAGGATGCGCGGTCGCTCGCCAGCAGGACCGCCATTTCCGCCACTTCCTCCGGCGCGCCGAGATGCCGGAGCGGCTGGCGCGCCAGAATCTGGCTAAGCCGGGCTTCGTCTTTCCAGTAGTATTCGCTCAACACAGTGCGGATGAGTCCCGGGGCGATGGCGTTCACGCGCACACCGCTGGGGCCGAGCTCCTGCGCATAGGACTTGGTCATCATGATGAGCGCGGCTTTGGTCAAGCTGTAGAGCATGCCCTGGTATTGCGGACGCAAGCCGGAGATGGAAGAGATGTTGAGGATGGAGCCCGAGCCGCGGGCGCACATTCCCGGCGCGACGGCCTGCATCAGCCGGAACGCGCTTTTGAGATTGATTTCGATCATCTTGTCGAATTTGGCTTCGTCCACCTGGAGCACCGGCTCCTGGGCGATGTTGGTGCCGGCGTTGTTTACCAGGATGTCGATGCGGCCGAAGTGTTCGAGAGTTGTGTCCACGAGGCGCTGGATCTCCGCGGCCCGGCCTACATGACAAACCACCGAAAGAAGCTTGCCGGGCAGCGCGTCCGATTCGCGCGCGACGGCATCGAGGGCGTCCGGTTTGCGTCCGCAGATCGTTACGTGAGCGCCTTCCCGCGCGAAGGCCCGCGCGATGGCCTTGCCGATGCCGCGACTGGCGCCGGTGACGATGGCGGTTTTGCCGGAGAGGGCGAGAGGCACGCTAACCCGCTCACACGACGCGCAGCACGATCTTCCCTACCGTGTGCTGGGTCTGGTTCATTTCGTGGGCGCGGGCGGCTTCGGCCAATGGCAGGACGGCTTCGATGATGGGCCGCAGCTTGCCGCTATCGGCCAGATTGGCGATCTCCCGCAACTGCGGTTGGTTCGGCTGGACGAAAATACCAGCCGCGCGGACGCCGTATTGTCTGGCTTTCTCCTCCGAAGGCTGTCCCAGAATCGACACCAGGATGCCGCCTTTTTTCAGCACCTGCCAGGAGCGCTCGCGGGTTTCCCCGGCCATGGCGTCGAGCACAACGTCGACGCCCTTGGCGGTGTCTTCGAAGCGGGTGGTGTTGTAGTCGATGAGCTCGTCGGCGCCGAGGTCGCGAAGCAGTGGATGGTTGCGGGCGGAGGCGGTGCCAATCACGTAAGCGCCTTTCCATTTGGCGAGCTGCACGGCGAATGTGCCTACGCCGCCGGCCGCGGCATGAATCAGGATTTTCTGCCCGGCCTGCAACTGGCCCGCATCGAAGATGGCCTGCCAGGCGGTAAGGGCCGCGAGCGGAATGGCGGCCGATTGGACGTGATCGAGCTTCTTCGGCTTGTGCTGGATCTCGGAGGCGCGCACCGCGATGTATTCGGCGTATGCACCCGGGCGGCGGAGATCAGGCCGGGCGTAAACCTCATCACCCGGTTTCCAGCCGGTGACTCCGGGGCCGAGTTGTTCGACGACTCCGGAAAAATCCCATCCTAAAATTGCGGGGAGTGGAAGCTCGATGAAACCGCGCGTCATTCCAGCGCGGATTTTCCAATCTACGGGGTTGACGCCGGCTGCATGGATTTTGACGAGTACATCGCCCGCCCCGGGTTCCGGCCGCGGCGCATCCTCGTATTGGAGGACTTCGGGCTTGCCATAGGCGTGCATGCGGACGGCTTTCATGGTGGCCATCTGGTTTGTTCTCCCGTTACGGTTTGTAGTAAACTATGAGTTTACTCTAGTGGTCCCGGCGCACTCAGTGTGTCCGTGAGGTAGGAAATGCAAGCGATAATCGAAACCGGCGGAAAACAATACCGGGTAGCGCCTGGCGACGTGATCCGCGTGGAAAAATTAGAGGGCGGCGCGGGCTCGGAAATCGAACTGGCTGCCAAGGCGGCATTCAACGACGGCGGCGAGCTGGTAACGGGCGCGACGGTGAAGGCAACCATCGTGGCCGAAGGACGCGGCGACAAGGTCATCGTATTTAAGTTCAAACGCAAGAAGCAGTATAAGAAGACCATCGGCCATCGGCAGAATTTCACGGAGTTGCGGGTGGGCGAAATCGTGCCGCAGGTGACGTATGGCTCATAAAAAGGGATTAGGCAGTTCCAAGAACGGGCGCGACTCCAATTCGCAGCGCCTGGGCGTGAAAGTGTTCGGCGGACAATTGGTCCCCGGAGGCTCGGTGCTGGTGCGGCAGCGCGGCACCAAAATCAAACCCGGCCTGAATGTGGGTTGGGGCAAGGACGATACGCTGTTTGCGAAAGTGACTGGCGTGGTCGAGTACCGCGACCGCGGCCGCATGGGCAAATTCGTCAGCATCAAAGAAGTCGCGTAGCGGCATCGGAGCCTCGGCTGCGGTCCTGGCATGTGGCCGCTATGTTCATCGACGAAGTAAGAATCCTGGTAAAAGCCGGCGATGGGGGGAACGGCTGTCTGGCGTTCCGGCGCGAGAAGTACGTGCCCCGCGGCGGACCGAGCGGTGGCGATGGCGGGCGCGGCGGCGATGTGTTGCTGGTGGCTAACGAACACCAGAATACGCTACTGCATCTCCGCTACAACCCCGAGCACAAAGCCGAGCGCGGTCGCCACGGGGAAGGCAGCAACAAAACCGGCGCCGATGGGCGCTCCGTTGCAGTCGAAGTGCCGGTCGGCACAGTAGTCTACGACGACGATTCCGGCGAGCGGCTGTTCGACTTGGTGCATCCCGGCGACCGTTTCACGGTGGCGCGCGGTGGCCGCGGCGGCCGCGGGAACGCCCGCTTTGTTACGGCCACTCACCAGGCGCCCACGGAGCACGAACCCGGCCGGCCCGGCGAGGAAAAGCGTCTCAGGCTCGAACTGAAGCTGCTCGCGGACGTTGGCCTGGTGGGCTTTCCGAATGCCGGCAAATCGACGCTGATTTCCCGCATTTCGGCCGCCCGGCCGAAAATTGCTGATTACCCTTTCACTACGCTCGAACCGAACCTCGGGGTGGTGGAATTGCCGGATTTTCAAAGCTTCGTAGTAGCAGATATCCCCGGACTGATTGAAGGCGCGCATCTCGGCCACGGCTTAGGCACACGCTTCCTGCGGCACATCGAGCGCACACGCTTGCTGGTGCACCTGGTGGATGTTTCTCCGGCGAGCGGCCGCGACCCGGTGGAAGACTTCGAAACAGTGGAGCGCGAACTGGCGAGCTTCAGCGAAGCGCTCGTGGAGAAGCCGATGATCGTGGCGGCCAGTAAAATGGATGTCGCCCAGGAACCGGAACGAGTCGAGTCGTTGCGGCGCTACGTGGAAGGGCAGGGCTTGGAGTTTTATGAGATCTCCAGCGCTACCGGCCAGGGCATCGAAAAGCTGAAGTTCGCCATGGCGGAGCGTGTGCTTGTACCGGCATCAACGCCGCACGGCCAAATCGATTGACGGTAAGAATGCGGGCCGGCGCCGCGCGCGCGTGGCCTGCTCGAACGCGTAGGCGAGTTTGAGCAGCACCGGCTCACTCCACGCCGGGCCGAAAAACGAAATTCCCACCGGCAATCCTTGCACGAATCCCGCAGGCACCGTGATATGGGGATAGCCGGCCACGGCGGCCGGTTGGGTGCAGCCGGGCCAGTTCGGGTCCCCGAGGACGAAATCGTTCAGCGGCGCGGGGCCGCAGGTGGGAGCGACGATCGCCTGCACCTTCGACTTCCCGATAACCGCGTCGATGCCCTCGGCGCGCGCGAGACGAACGCAGCGCGCGCGCGCATCGACATATTCCTTTTCCGTGAGCGGCCCTTTCGCCTGCGCGCGTTCGAATAATTCCTGCCCAAAGAAGGGCATCTCCTGGATGCGATGCCGATTATTGAAGGCGATCAGATCGGCCAGCGTGCGCGGCTTGACGTTCGGGCGAAGGCCGGCGAGATATGCATTGATGCCCGCCTTGAACTCGTAGAGCAGAACCGTGATTTCGTCATCGTCATACTGGCCGTGCGAGGGCAGGTCGGCGGGATCGACCAGCTCGGCTCCCTGCCGCTTCATCTCCACCAGACACTCTTCCATGACGGCGTCCATGGCGGCGTTGGCGCCGAAGTATTTCCGTTCCACACCCAGCCGGGCGCCGCGCAACCCGCGAGGATCGAGATAGGGGGTGTAGTCCTTCTCGGCCATGATGCCCAGCAGGATAACTGCGTCGCGGACCGTGCGCGCCATGGGCCCGGCGGTATCCTGGCTGTGCGAGATCGGAATGATGCCGCGCGCGGCGACCAGGCCCACGGTCGGCTTGATTCCCACAATGCCATTGACCGATGCCGGCGCGGTGACCGAGCCATCGGTTTCGGTGCCAATCGCTATTGCGCAGAAATTGGCGGCCACAGCCGCGGCCGAGCCGGAACTGGAGCCGCACGGATTGCGATCGAGGCAATAAGGATTGCGCGTCAGACCGCCGCGCCCGCTCCAGCCACTGAGGGAATGCGTGGAGCGGAAATTGGCCCATTCGCTCAGATTGGTTTTGCCCAGAATCACGGCGCCGGCCGCGCGCACCCGCTCCGCGACGGCTGCATCCCGCTGGGCGATGGAACCGGCGAGTGCGAGCGACCCCGCCGTGGTTTGCATGCGATCGCCGGTATCGATGTTGTCTTTCAGCAGCACCGGAACGCCGTGCAGCGGGCCGCGCGGGCCTTTCCCGCGCCGCTCGCGGTCGAGCGCTTCCGCTATGGGCAGCGCATCGGGGTTGAGTTCGATCACGGCATTTACACCGGGGCCTTTGCGGTTCATCGCGTCGATACGCGCCAGATACCACTCGGTCGCGCTGCGCGCGCTGTATTTCGGCAGGTCTGCGAGAGTCGCTTCTTCGAGGCGGAGCGCCTCGCCTCTGGCCGCGCGCGCAGCGGGCAGCGCCAGCAGGCTTTGCGAGAGGAAGCGGCGGCGGTGCATTTCCTGATTATGAATCTGCTGCTGCCACCAGCGCCAGGCGCCCCTGAACTCAGATGCTACCAAGTAGTTCAAAGCGCACGAGTTCGACTGATACTCCGCAATAGTCTGATCGCTCGGCTGTGAATCCGTTCTAGAGGCGCTCCGGCCACTCGGTCGAGAAGAAGCGTTCGGGCGCCGGCGCGGTCACGTGGCGAGCGGTCGCGCCCCGCGTGGGGCCACTCAGTGAGTGGCGGGCAACCCAACGACGATGAGAACCGCGTAGTCCTGCTTGTGGCAGCCCTTCACGGCGGGCATCGCCGCCCCTGGATTCACCGGAAAATTCTCGGCCCGAACGTTCGCGGGCGAGCACGAGTTGTTATCCGCCGCGGGCGTGTAGCGTGCGGAGCGGCATCCGAGATGGGTGACATCGTAGAGGGTCGCGCCGTCGGCGAGTTCCCACCGC
>DATGKM010000132.1:0-9848 GCA_035294665.1 Bryobacteraceae bacterium
TGGGCTTCGGAGATTTTGTGCGTTTCGGACATGGAGGTTCACCTCACTTTTCGAGTATCACGGCGACATTGGATTGCCGGAATGCGGGGACGGGAAGTGATTGATTTCGTGGGGAAGAAAAAGTTGCGGGGGCGGTGATCCAACAGAAGCCTAAGCCCGGGCGCCGCCGGAGGCGGCCAGAGCGCGGGCGAAGAATTCCGCGGGAGACGAAGCCGGGCGGCCCGCCAATCGTGCCACATCGGCGGTAACGAGGTCGAAGGCGCCGGCGCGCAAAGTGGCCTGGAAGCCCAGAATGGCATTGAGGATGAAGGGTGGAAGTCCGGCCGCTTCCAGGCCGGCGCGCTGCTGGGCTTCGCTCATCGGGGAAAAGGAAATCTTCTTTCCGGCGGCCTGGGACACTGCTTCGGCGATCTGTTCCTGCGTCACGGAGACCGGCCCGGTAGCGTGATAGGTGATTCCTTCGTGGCCGGGGGCGGCCAGGATACCGGCGGCGGCGGCCGCGATGTCCTCGCGCAGAACGTAGGCCGCGGGAGCTCCGGGGACGGCGGCATAGGAACCGGATGCGAGGGCGCGCTTCGCCGGATCGAGCAGAGTATCCATGTAGATGCTCATGCGCAGGATAGTCCAGCGGGCTCCGGACTGGATGAGCGCCTGTTCGGTGGCGAAATGCGAATCGAAGAGTTCGTTATTCGGGTCGGGGCGCGCGCTCACTGTCGAGATGTAGATCACATGGCGCACGCCGGCCGCTACGGCGGCGCGGATCGCGGCGGATTGCTGTTGGCGGCGCAGACCGGGCTGCAAATCGGGAGTGGGAACGATGACGAGGCGCTCGATGCCGCGAAAAGCGGCTTCGAGAGAGGCGGGCTGGTTGAAATCGCCCGCGCGCACTTCCACGCCCTGGGTGGAGAGGCGCTCCAATTTTTCCGGGCTGCGCGTGACCGCAACCACACTCGAGGCGGGGACGCGTGCCAGGGTGTCGCGAAGGAGGGCCGCGCCCATCTGACCGGCGGCGCCGGTAATTCCGAGTTTCATGTGAATCGCTCCAATTGGAATATGATCGCACTCCGGGCGTGGCTTGCAAAATACACCTCAGCCAACCGCAAACGCAATATACTGTCTCGTGTGATTCTGATCGTCGACGACGAAGCCGGTATCCGCCATTTCGTCCGGGCTGCGCTCGAAATGGCGGGCTATTCCGTGGAGGAAGCGGGAGGAAGCGCGGAGGCGCTGCGCATTCTCGACCACTCGCAGCCGCAATTGCTGATTACGGATATTGTGATGCCGGAAGCGAACGGCTTCCAACTGGCCGCGCTGGCACACCGCCATTACCCCGGCCTGAGGGTGATTTTCATGACCGGCTACGGCGCCCAGTATGAAGAGGAACTCAGCGGCACGGTGTACCTGGCGAAACCGTTCTCGATAGCCGGCCTGTTGAGCGCGGTCGAGAGCGCTATCGGGTTGCCGCATGGGAAAGCCGGCGGGTAAAGGCGAGCGGGGCGCGGCTCGCGGTTGGCGAGGCCGGCGGCTCCCGACGGCCGGCTGGTGACATATACTGGTGAAATCTCTTTCCCCGGAGGACGAAATGGCTGAAGATCCGAACAATACTGGCGCGCAGGGTGGCATCAGCCGCCGCAATATGTTTGGCGCCGCATCGCTGGCCTCGTTAGGAATGGCCGCGGGCTCGCTGTGGACGCGCCAGGCCAAGGCCGCCGATGAGAAGAACGAGCCGAAAAAAACGGTGGAACCGTTGGCCCCGTTCAAATACGATCTGGAGGCCCAAACCCACTGGGTGGGACCCGGCGGCTCGGCCAAGGAAGCTACCGTCGAAGAGTTTCCGGTTTCGGAAAGCATCGCGGGCGTCTCGATGCGGCTCGAACCCGGCGCGATTCGGGAACTGCATTGGCACACCCTGGCCGCCGAGTGGGCCTACATGCTCGAAGGGCGCTGCCGGGCGACGGTGATTACTCCCAACGGACAGGCCGACGTCTCCGATTTCGAAGAGGGCGATACGTGGTATTTCCCGCGCGGGCATGGGCACTGCCTGCAGGGTCTTGGCCCCGGCCCGTGCCATTTCCTGCTGGTTTTCGATAACGGCCACTTTTCCGAGTTCGGCACCTTCGACGCCTCCGACTGGTTTGCCACCACCGATCGCCGCATCTTGAGCCGGCAGTTGAATCTGCCGGAAGCCGCGCTGAATAAAATGCCCAAGAAGCAACTCTATATCGGTCCGGGCAAGGTTCCGCCGCAGCAGGGCGAACCCTTCCGCAATCCGGAAACGGAGTTGATCATGGGGACCCACAAGTACCGCCTGGACCGGCAGCCTCCGCGCGTGTATCCGGGCGGGACGGAGCACATGGTGACGGCCAAAGAGTTTCCGATTCAGCAGACGCTGACGGCCGTGCGCATGGATCTGCAGCCGGGCGCGCTGCGGGAACTGCACTGGCATCCGCATGCCGACGAGTGGCAATACTTTGTGAAGGGCCGCGCGCGCATCGGGATCTTCGGTTCGCATGGCCGCTCGAAGGTGGAAGAATTCGGACCCGGCAATGTAGGATTCGTGAAGCAGGGTTACGGGCACTATATCGAGCAGATCGGCGATGAACCGACGGAGATCCTGGTGCTATTCAACAGTGGCGAATACCAGGAAATTTCGCTAGCCAACTGGCTGGGCGCGAACCCGATCTCGATTCTGGAAACGAACTTCGGGATTTCGCGCGAGGAAATCGCCAAGCTGCCCACGCGCGAAGCCGGCATATTGCGGCGCGCGTAGGGCTTTGCCTGGAGAAGCCCTAACGGGAGATGTTCTTGACGGAGACGAGGAACTCGTCTTCCCAGGCTTCGTAAAAGGACTTGCCGCCGATTTCCTGGAAACGCATATATTCGCCGCGCGGCTCGACGTGCCACAGCACGGTTCCTTTGGGGAACATAGCGAACTCGCCGGTCTCGACGGAGCGGGCTTTCAAGGGAATAATCACACGCACTCTGGATGAAGTTTTCTGGAGGACCATGCAATTTTCATATCGACCGGTTTGGCGGTTTGATGAGATGGCCGGACGATTCAGTTGCGTGGAAGGAGGATGCCGTTGCGCAGGCGATTGATGAGGTCGTCGGGGATGTGGAGATTGCCGCGCAGGCCGGTGCCGAGGCTGACGCCGGGCTTGGCGGCGCCGTGGAAATCGGAGCCGCCGGTGACCAGGAGACCGTGGCGGGCGGCGAGGCCGAGGTACAGTTCGGTATCGGCGGGAGAGTGATCGCTGTGGTAGGCCTCGATGGCGTTCATGCCCATGGCGCAAAGTTCGGGGAGGAGGGCGGGAACGTCGCCCCGCACCCGCACGGGATGGGCGAGGGAGGCGATGCCGCCGGCTTTGCGAATGCGCTCGACGCCTTCGGAGAATTGCGGCTCGCGGCGGTAGACGTATCCCTTGGCGGACTCGTCGAGATATTCATCGAAGGCCTGCTGGAGGCTTGAGACGTATCCTTTTTCGAGCATCAACTGGGCGAAGTGGGGGCGGCCGGTGAGGCCACGGCCGCGGGCTTCGGCCTCTTCGAGAGTGATATCGATGCCCAACTCGCGCAGGCGGGCCACCAGACGGATATTGCGGTCGCGGCGGGAAGCCTGCATATCGAGCACCCATTCGCGGAATTCGCCGATGCCGTTATGGTCCTGGGCATTGAGGAAATAACCGAGCAGATGCACGGACTGGCCGTGCAGCTTGGTGGAAAGCTCGATACCGCAGACGAGTTCAAGACCGGCTTCGCACGCCAGGGGCAGGGCTTGATCGTAGCCGCGAAAGGTATCGTGGTCGGTAACGCCGAGCACGCGCAGACCGGCGCGGACCGCTTCTCCGATCAATTGGGAGGGCGAACAGGTGCCGTCGGATTCGTTAGTGTGCGAATGTAGATCGATCAAAGAAAATCAAACCCGAGTTTTCCAGTGTAGCCCAGATTCGTTCCACGCTTTGCTCCGGCGTTTCCTGGCTCGAGTGAATTGTAATGGCGGGCGCAAGCGGCGGCTCGTAGGGGTCGGAAATACCCGTAAAGTTGGCGATTTCACCGGCCAGCGCCTTTTTGTAGAGACCTTTGACATCGCGCCTGGCAAGCACGTCGATGGGACACTCGACGTAGACTTCGACAAAGTTGGCGATACGGGCGCGGACCTCGTCGCGAATGGCGCGGTAGGGGGAAATGGCGGCCACGATGGCGATCACACCGTGGTTCGAGAGGAGTTCGCAAACGAAGCCGATGCGGCGGATGTTTTCGTCGCGGTCTTCCTTGCTGAATCCGAGGCCCTTCGAAAGGCGGGTGCGGATCATGTCGCCATCGAGCAGTTCGACCTCGGCGCCGCGGTCGCGCAGGCGGGCGGCGATGGCCTGGGAAAGCGTGCTTTTGCCCGCGCCGGAAAGGCCGGTGAACCAGAGAGTGAAGCCTTTGTGCATATTCCGCGAGCGGAGGGGAGCGGGCTGA
Source organism: Bryobacteraceae bacterium (assembly GCA_035294665.1). Taxonomy (GTDB): domain Bacteria; phylum Acidobacteriota; class Terriglobia; order Bryobacterales; family Bryobacteraceae; genus PSRJ01. Next base: position 4,465 of record DATGKM010000132.1, read on the forward strand.
ATTTTTACATCGCGGCGCACGGATCCATCGGCATTGAAGTGAATGCCGCATTCTTTGTTGCCCTGCTCCCACCACCACCTACCGGCGCGCTCGGGCTCGCCGGGCTGAATGGCGCGGGAGCAGGGCGCGCATCCGATAGAAGCGTACCCGCGGGCGTAGAGAGGATGCACGGGAAGATTGTGTTCGCGGGTGTAGTTTTCGACCTGGGCGGCGGTCCAATCGGCCAGGGGGCTGAGCTTCAGGATTCCTTCCACTTCTTCGGCTTTGGGGACATGCGCGCGGGTGGCCGACTGTTCGCGCCGCAGTCCGGTGGCCCAGGCGCGCAGTTGGCGCAGTTTGCGGCCGAGCGGGCGGGTTTTGCGGGTATCGCAACAGGCATGGCGCAGATCGGGACTGATGAAGAACAGATTGGGACCGTGCTCCGCCACCATTTTTTCGACTTCCTCGCGATCGGGGAAGACCGTTTCCACCACGACGCCGTAGCGGCGGCGAACCTCCTCCATCATCTGGTAAGTCTCTTCGTGCAGACGGCCGGTATCCAAAGTGAAGACGCGGAATTTGGCGTGGCCGGCGGCACGGGCGGCCAGATCCACGATCACCATATCTTCTTTTTGGAAACTGCTGGCGATGGCGAAGCTTTCGCCGTAGGCCTGGAGGACCCAGGAGAGGAGATCCGGGGCGGAATAGTGCTCTAGCTCGGTGAAGGGCTGGATTTCCGTGGTCAAGCTTTCAGTCTAAAAACGGTGGACGGCGCCTGTCAAACAGGCAGGCACGCAGGGGCGTATCGCGGAGAAAGCCTGAGAATCGATGGCTCCGACGGTCGCGGCTCGGATGCGGCCGTGCTGGACCGCCGGCACTTGGAGAGGTCGGTGGCGGGGCAGAGCGTATAAAACAGGCCTGCCCCACGCGGCGTAGCCTCTCCCAGGCCCCGGTAACGCAGGGTTACCGCATTACCACGTCCTTGTAGCAGGCCAGTCCGCCGGGAGGCGGCATGCCGCCCTGCCAAGGGCGGTGGGGCTGTTTTACCGAACCCGGTAGCTGAATTCGGCGCGCTCTTCGCGAAGCCGGTCCAGATCGAGATCTTCCGCGGCAGATAGATCGAGCACGCGCACGCGCTGGCCTTCCCGCAATTCCTGCAACCGCACCTCGCGGCCGTTGGCGAAGCGGACGGCGTCGCGATAGCTGTTGACGGCGGCGGAAATTTGCGTGAAGGTGACGCGCTCGACAGCGGAAACGTTGAGTTCCTGCTGCAGGCGCGGCGAAATATCGTGGAGCTCGAGGCGGGCGCCCGGCGGAATACAGACGGCGGGCACCGGTTCGGATTTCGGCGGATTGAAAAACTCCGCCACCGCGCGCCAGATGCTCTTGCGGGCAGGCGGGGGCGGGTCCATGGCGCGTTTGAGGTCACAGGGAGACGCCAGCCCCAATGACCCTGTCGGGAAGCGGTGCGCTACCAGTTCTTCCCCTTCTCGTGCCAGACGGTTAGGCACGGCCATAAGCGAATAATCACACATTTCATCCTCCTTATGCGGGTTCGCTACCTGGCGGACTTCGCTTCTTCGTTAATATACGAGTCTGCCAGCGTAGTCAACTTTTGATCGGTGTCCCTTTCTTCTTCAAGCGTTTGATGCAACAATTGCGCGTGGTCCTCAAAGCCAAGGCGGCGCGCGAAATTGCACGCAGTGCCATAGCCGGCCATTTCGTAATGTTCGACACGTTGCGCGGAAGAGATCAGGGCGGCGTCGGCGACGGCTGGGGGAGCATCTTCGTCCATCAGGTCTTCACCTTCATCGATGATCCCTTCTATGCCTTTGCACTTTTGACCTTTCGCGGGTTCTCCGAGTTTCTCGAATATCCGTTCGATGCGCTGGGCGTGGACGCGGGTCTGCTGGAGGTGGTTTTCGAAGGCCTGCCGCAGCTCCGGGGAACTGGCGGCTTCCGACATCTTGGGCAAGGCCTTGATAATGCGTTGTTCGGCGTTGTATAAGTCCCGCAATTCGTTGAGATACAAATCATGGAGAGAATTTAGCTTCATTCCGGATCCTCCTACTTTGAGTTTCGATAGCACTCGCGGCAAATGGCAAGAAGGCGGGGGGAGGGGAGGTTCTATTCAGAACTGTTTCAGAAAGGCGGAGGGCGGCCCGGGCGGGGCCATCAGGCGGTTGCGGGCGCGAACGGGCTAACGCCGTTCCACCTGCATGCGGACGGGGCGGCGCGGGCGGAGTGTGACCATTTGAACGGGCTGGACGGTCTCGGCGCGGCGCATGGAAAACCGGTAAGAGCGGGCGATGGTTGCCAGGATGAGGCGGGCTTCCATCATGGCAAAGCCATTGCCGATGCAGACGCGGGGGCCGCCGCCGAAGGGCAAATAGGCGTAGCGCGGAATCCGCTCTTCCCAGCCGGGAGCGAAGCGCTCGGGATCGAATCGCTCCGGCTCGGGGAAGAATCTCTCGTCGCGGTGGAGCACGTACGTGTTAATGGTGATGAGGCTGCCTTTGGGGATCTCAAAGCCGGCGATTATGACGTCTTCGGCTGCTTCGCGGGCCACTCCCGGGGCCGGCGGATAGAGGCGCATGGATTCGCGGATGACCATTTCCGTGTAGGGCAGGTTGGGCAGATCGGCGGCGGAAGGCAAGCGGCCCGCCAGCACGCGGCGCAGCTCGTCCGCCAATTTGGCTTCCACTTCGGGATGGCGCGAGAGCAGATACCAGGTCCAGATGAGAGCGTCGGCGGTGGTCTCGTGGCCGGCGAGGAAAAGCGTCATCATCTCATCGCGCAACTGGCGATCGGACATGCGGGCGCCGCTTTCTTCATCGGCCGCGGCGAGCAGAATGGAGAGCAGGTCGCCGCGACTTTCCTTCGAGTCACGGCGGGCGCGAATGAGGACCTGAAGCGCGGCATCCAAGCGGGCGAGAGCGAATCTCTCGCGGAGATTGCGCGGGGTGGGGAACCAGGACGGAATCTGAACAAGGGAATTCAGGCGCTGGTTGGTGGCGTCGAGCACGGTGGACATGGAGCGGCCGATCTCGCGGGCGGCGCGCGGCAGATCGGCCCCGAACAGCGTCTTCACAACGATGGCGAGCGTCAGGCCGGTCATATCGGCGCCGATGTCCCGGATTTCTCCATCCTTGTAGGAATCGATCAGGGCCTGGGCGTGGGACACCATCACGTCCGCATAGGCGGCCAAGTGGCGGTGCAGAAAGGCAGGCTGCATGAGCTTGCGCTGCCGCTTCCATAGCGCGCCATCGCTGGTGAACAAGCCTTCTCCAGCGACGGGGCGAAAGGCGCGCCGGATCAGTTCCGGCTTGCGGAACTTCTCGGGCTGCTCGACCAGGACCTCACGCGCGAGGCTGGGATGGGTGAGTTGATATACGTGGAGCGGCCCGAATTTGTAGTGGACGAAATCGCCGAATTTCCGGGCAATCCGGTCCGCAAAGAGCAGCGCGTCGAAGCGGTAGAGCCAAGGCAGCATCTGGCCGGCGATGGCGAGCGGTACGTTGATGCGGGGGCCATCAGGATATTTTCGTTCCATAGGAGCGCTCATGGGTAGGGGCGGCGAGCAGCCAATCGAGCATCGCGCGAAATGCCTTCCCGCGATGGCTCACCTGCCATTTTCGCTCCGGGGCGGTTTCGCCGAAGGTGCAGCCGAAGGGCGGGTAATAGAAGAGGGGATCGTAGCCGAAGCCATTCGAGCCGCGCGGCTCGCGGGCGATTTCGCCCTCGACCGTGCCGCGAAAGGTGTGGAGCAACTGGCCACTATCCACGAGGGCGACGACGCAAACATAGCGGGCGGAGCGGACGGGCGCGTTTTGGAGCTTTTCGAGCAGGAGGCGGTTATTGGCTTCGCCGGTGGCTTGGGGACCGGCAAAGCGGGCGGAATAGATTCCGGGAGCGCCGCCGAGGGCATCGGCTTCGAGGCCGGAATCTTCGGCAAACAAGAGGCCGGGGGCGTGTTTTCCGTAGTAGCGCGCTTTCAGAATGGCGTTCTGTTCGAATGAGACGCCGTCTTCGACGCAGGGGGCGAGATCGGCAAGACCGGGTAGCGGGTCGATTGCGAGCAGGGGCGTGGGAGAGGGGCCGGCGGCGGCCATGCGGAATTCCCGCAGCTTGTCCGGATTCGCGGTGGCGCAGTAGAGATGAATCAAAGTTCGATCGCCTGCCTTTGCATCTGGATCAGGCTGCGAATGCCGGCACGCGCGAGGCCGATGAGCAGCGACATCTGGTCATCGTCGAAAGGCGTGTGTTCGGCGGTAGCCTGCACTTCAATGAAGCGCCCGGACCCGGTCATGACGACATTCATGTCGACGCCGGCCTGGGAGTCTTCTTCGTAGCAGAGGTCGAGCATGGGCGTGCCGCCCACGAGGCCGACACTGGTGGCGGCCACGCAATCCCTGAGGGGCAAGGTTTTGAGAGCCTTGAACTCGACCAGCTTGCGCAGGGCGAGGGAGAGCGCCACAAACGCGCCGGTGATGGAAGCGGTGCGGGTGCCGCCATCGGCCTGCAGGACATCGCAATCGAGCACCACCGTGCGTTCGCCCAGCGCAGCCATATCGACTACGGCTCTCATGGAGCGGCCGATCAGGCGCTGGATTTCGTGCGTTCTACCGGAGGGATGGCCCTTGACGACCTCGCGCGGCGCGCGCTTGGCGGTAGCGCGCGGCAGCATGGCATATTCGGCGGTGACCCAGCCCTTGCCGCTGTTGCGCAGAAACGGGGGAACGGTGTCTTCCACGGTGGCGGCGCAGAGCACCTGAGTGTTGCCGACCTTGATGAGGGCGGAACCTTCGGCGGTGGCGAGATAGCCCGGGACGATTTCCACCGGGCGCATTTCGTCCGGCCGCCGCTTATCCGTTCGCATGTTTCACCACTTCGAAGAGCAGAATCATAATGAGGGCCATACCCGCCAGAACGAGAACCACACAGGAAACGGCGGCGGGAGGGCGCGCGGGGGTGCTGCTTTTGCGGCCGCGCGCCGCCTTGAACTTGGCCATAAAAAGCGATGGTAGCACCGGCGTTTCGTTAGCCGCCAAAGCCGGGGTTGGGCATGTCAGAATCAAATTGGATGCCGCGGCGGAAATGGTTCTGGTTCGCTCTGTTGAGCGGCGCGTGCGGCCGCGCGCCGGCCGTTCCGGAAGTGTTTTTGCCGGCGATGGCCGGCGGGTGGCGCCGCACCGCGCTTGATCGTCCCCCGGTTTCGGATTCGCCCGACCCTGTGCCGCGTCCGGCGGTCGTCCAGTTTCAGCGAGCGAATTATGGAGGGCCGGGGAAGCTGGATGCGCGTCTGTACGTGCTCGATTCGCCGGCCGTGGCGCTCGAGCTGGCGCAGCGCTGGCGGCCTTCGGCGGATACCGTATTCTTCAACAACGGCCGTTTTTTCGTGGTGG
>DATGKM010000133.1:0-51852 GCA_035294665.1 Bryobacteraceae bacterium
CATCGAAAATGTGGGCGTGCTGGTCGCCTCGGGCCTGATCGCGGGAGAGTCGCTCGCCGGCCTCGTCACCGCCACCTTCAACTTCGAGAATTGGCCGCTCCCCGTGATTTTTTCCAACCCTTCCTACTGGGCCGGTGTCGGCGTCATCCTGCTGATCGCCTGGGTGCTGGTGCGCATTCCCCTGGCCAATGCCGGCAAGCCTGAGGAGCCCGCGCCACCGGTCGCCATGGTGTGAGTGAAGCAGAGCAAACCCTGCGCGACTTTCTTTCCCACTCCCAGTTCGCCCGCGCCGGAGCCGTCATCACCGATCTCGATGGCACCGCTCTCCATCAATCGAACGGCCGCACGATCATCGCAAGACCTGTCGAACTCGCTCTGAAACGCCTTTACGAACTCGGCCGCCCCTTCGTCCTCAACTCTCTGCGCCACCCGCTTTCGATCCTTCGCAGTTTCGGGCAGGATTGGTACCGCATTTCGAACGCCCCCATCCCCACGGTTACTCTCAACGGCAGCCTGATCGGCTACATAGCCCTGAACTCAAGCCAAAACGGCTCTACCGAAAGCATTGTATTCGAAGAACGCGCCGCCTTCCCTCTTTCCCACGCGCAGATCGACGCCGCGCTCGACGAGGCCGCGCGCGCGATTGCGGCGGGTGACCCCGGCCCGCGCCTGTTCTGCTATCCTCGCCGCTGGCCAGCCGGCGAAATTCTGTGGACCCCGGGTGTTTCCGGCCTCTCGGCTTTGCGCGCCCAGTTGCACTCGGAAGACATCTGCATGATCCACCTCCAACAGACCGGCCGCGACCACTTCGTGACTCGCCCCGGCACCGACAAACTCTCCGGCGCGCGCCACCTGACCGAGCTCCTCCCTTTCGATCTCGCCTCTTCCATCGGCGCGGGCGACACGGATATGGACAGCTTTCTGAACGGCGTGGGATTAGCCCTGCTGGTAGGCGATTTGCCGCTGCAGTTCCGCGGCCGGTTCCGCACTCTTCGCCTGAAAGACTCTCTCGAACTTGGCGATCTGCTGTTTCAATTGGCGGGTATGTTAGGCCGCAATTTGAAGGCTCTCACTTAGCGCCCTTACTTAGCCAGGAACTTACCGATTGCCGAAACCAGCGACTCGATCCGCTCGCCCAAGCGCTGATCCGCCGCTCGCGATTCCGCGGCATACTGGTGCAGTTCTTCGGCAATCCGCTCGATTTTCGCTTCCAGGCGCGCATCCGCCGCCGCCAGACGCGCGTCCGCCGCCCGCGACTCTTCCGCCAGACGCGTAATCGCCTGGTTGGTCTCCCGCCACAACTGGCGGTACTCCTCGCGGTCTTTGCGGCGCTCTTCCACCAGCGCGGCGGTGACGTGCTCGATTCTCTCGAACCGCTCTTCAGCAGTCATGATCCTATGTTGCCACGTGCATGGGCGGGCTGTCAGTTCAACAGGAACCGGCGAGCGCGGCGTCGCACCCGCCGTGGTACAGCCCTGCTACCATTGGGGCGGGTAATGGAGAGCGGCTATATCGAGCTGCGCGCGCGCTCGGGATTCAGCTTTTTGGAAGGGGCATCGGTTCCCGAAGAGCTGATCGGCGCCTGTGCGCAATACAATATGCCCGCTATGGCGATCGTGGACCGCAACGGCGTCTACGGCGCGCCGCGTTTCCACATGGCGGCGAAGAAGGCTGGTGTGCGCGCCCATATCGGTTCGGAAATCACTTGCGCCAATGGCCTCTCCTATCCGCTGCTGGTGGAATCGCGCGCAGGCTACCAGAACCTTTGCCGCCTGGTCACTCGCATGAAGCTGCGCGCCAAGAAGGGCGAAGGCGCGGCCACGCTCGACGAATTCGCCGAGTTCTCCAAAGGCCTCATCTGCATCACAGGCCATCCCGACGAGCGGCTCCTCGAAATTTTCGGCCGCGGCAACGTTTACGCCGAATTGCAGCGCCATTATCGCCGCGACGAAGAGGCCCACAACCAGCAGGTCCGGGAGCGGGCCCGCCGGCTCGGCATCCCCGTGGTCGCCACCAACGGCGTCGCCTACGCCACGCCGCCCGAACGGGAACTGCTCGATGTCTTCACCTGCGTGCGCGAAAAAGTCACTCTGGACACCGCCGGCCGCCTGCTGGAACGGAATGCCGAGCGCTATGTGAAAACGCCCGCCCAAATGGCGCGCCTCTTTGCCGACCTCCCCGAAGCTATTGCCCATACCCGCGAAATCTCCGCGCGCCTGGAGTTCACCCTCGCCGATCTCGGCTACGAGTTCCCCCGCTACCCGGTTCCCCAAGGCGAAACGCAGATCTCCTTTTTGCGCAGACTGGTGGATGAGGGCGCCCGCCGCCGCTACCGGCCCTACCACGAAAAAGCGCGCCGCCAAATCGAGCACGAACTGGCGCTGATCGAAAAGCTGAAACTCGCCGGCTATTTCCTCATCGTCTGGGACATCGTCCGCTTCTGCAAGGAAAACGGCATTCTGGCGCAAGGGCGCGGCTCGGCCGCCAATAGCGCCGTATGTTACGCGCTCGAAATCACCGCGGTCGATCCGGTCGGCATGGAACTGCTCTTCGAGCGCTTTCTTTCGGAAGAGCGCGGCGAGTGGCCGGATATCGATATCGACCTTCCTTCCGGCGACCAGCGCGAGCGCGCCATCCAATATGTCTACGAGCGCTTCGGCAAGCTCGGCGCGGCCATGACCGCCAATGTCATCACGTACCGCGGCCGCTCCGCCGCGCGCGAAGTGGGCAAAGCGCTGGGCTTCGAAATCGCCTCCCTCGAACGCCTTTCCAGCCTGGTGCGCTCGTGGGAATGGAAGGACCCTAAAGAAACCACCGAGCGGCAGTTCCGCGAAGCCGGATTCGACCTCTCCCATCCCCGCGTGCGCAAATTTTTCGAGCTGTACCAGATGGCGCAGGACTTGCCCCGCCATCTCGGCCAGCACTCGGGCGGCATGGTCATCTGCCAGGGACAGCTCGATTCCATCGTGCCCCTCGAACCCGCCACCATGCCCGGCCGCGTGGTCGTGCAGTGGGATAAGGAAGACTGCGCCGATATGGGCATTATTAAGGTGGATCTGCTCGGCCTCGGCATGATGGCGGTGATCCAAGATTGCCTCAAGTCAATTCCCAAAATTTATGGCCAAGATGTTGATTTAGCACATCTTCCGCAGGACGACCCAGCCGTGTTTTCGGCCCTGCAAAAGGCCGATACCATCGGCATGTTCCAGGTGGAAAGCCGCGCCCAGATGTCCTCGCTGCCGCGCATGAAGCCTGAGCGCTTCTATGACATTGTGGTGCAGGTGGCGATCATCCGGCCGGGGCCGATCGTGGGCAAAATGGTGCACCCATATCTGAACCGGCGGCAGGGCAGGGAAGCGCCCGATTGCCTCCATCCCTCGCTCGAACCCGTCCTGCGGCGCACGCTCGGCGTGCCGCTCTTCCAGGAGCAATTGCTGCGCATGGCGATGATCGTAGCCGGATTCACGGGCGGCGAGGCCGAAGAACTTCGCCGCGCCATGGGCTTCAAGCGCTCCGAAAAGCGCATGGCGGAAATCGAAGTGAAGCTGCGCGCCGGCATGCAGAAGAACGGCATTACCGGCGCCCTGCAGGACACCATCGTCCAGTCCATCACTTCCTTTGCGCTCTATGGCTTCCCGGAATCGCATGCCGCCAGCTTCGCCCTCATCGCTTACGCCAGCGCTTACCTGAAGTGCCATTATTTGGCGGCATTTACCTGCGCCATGCTCAACCACCAGCCGATGGGCTTCTACTCCCCGGCCATCCTGATTAAGGATGCCCAGCGGCACGGCCTGCGCATACTTCCAGTGGATGTTGAGAAAAGTGAATGGAACTGCAAGGTGGAAAAAGCTGAAGGCCTTTGCCTACGCCTCGGCCTGCGCTACGCCCGGGGTCTGCGGGAACAAGCCGGCCGGGCAATCGTCGCGGCGCGGCCGTTCACCAGCATCGACGATCTGGCGCTGCGCGTTCCCCAGTTGCGCAAAGACGAAATCACGCGCCTGGCGGAAATCGGCGCTTTGAACGCGCTCGGCGGCGCGCCCAAAGCCCACCGTCGCGATGCCCTCTGGCAATCGCAAAGATCTGTCCTGCCCGTTGGTCCACTGCTCGAGGACCTTGAAGAAAAGGGTGAAGCTTCCCCGCTCAAGCCTATGACTACAGAGGAGCGCCTCTGGGCAGATTATCGCGGAACGGGCATGACGGTCGGGCGTCACCCGATGGCCTGGCGGCGGGCTGAGATGAACGCGCTCGGTGTCACCCGCGCCATGGATCTGGCCGCCGTTCCCGATGGCCGCATCGTCCGGATTGCCGGCTCCGTGATCGTCCGCCAGCGCCCCGGCACCGCCAACGGCTTTGTCTTCCTCAGCATGGAGGACGAGACCGGCATTATGAACGCCATCATCACTCCCGCGGTTTTCGATCGCTATAAATTCGAAGTGCTCACCGAGCCCTTCCTGCTGATTCGCGGTGTGCTGCAAAACTTAGATGGCGTGATTTCGGTGAAGGCCGGCCATATTGAAGGCCTGCGGGCGGGGGCGGCGGCGGAGTCGCACGATTTCCACTGAGCGCGCTTTCACGCCCGCCCCTCCACATCCACCACCGCCTCCTGGCTGGCCCGCTGCTTGCCCCGCGATTTGGCGTAGCTATCCGGCAGCAGCACCGTGATCGCATCCGGCACTACCTTCACGTAGGCCGGCAAGTGCCCCGCGAACTCTCCATCCACCTGCACGTAAATCCGCTCGTCCTTGGGGGCGGAAAATTTCAGGCACTTGGCATTCATGGTAGTGACGCCTTTCATGCCCGCCAGGCGATTGGTCATCACCCCGGCCAGATATTTCACGTATGGCAGTGTGGTGCGGCCTTCAAACAGGATCACCTCGAAGTGGTCGTCGAACAGCGTGGCGTTGCGCGCAATTTCCAGATCGCCGCCATAGTTCCGCACTTTGCTCGCCAGCGCGAACGAGCAGCGCCGCTGCTCGCCTTGCACATCCACCGAAAATTCCGCCAGGCGCCGCCCCAGCATACCCCAGCCGGCGATCCAATACGCCAGCTTTCCCGTGCGCGCTTTGAGCGGCAGGCTCACCTGGTAGACGATGTGCGCGTCCAACCCAACTCCCGCCATCAGCAGAAAGTGCCGCTCGCTTGCTCCGCCTTCGCAGACCACGTGTCCCACCGAAATCCGGTATGGCCGGAACTCGCTCAACCGCTCCGCCGTGCGCGCCAGGTCCTTACCCAGTCCCAGCTCCGTGGCCAGCACATTGGCCGTTCCACCGGGCAAAATCGCCAGCGGAACCGGCGTATGTACCAGCCCTTCCGCTACTTCGTTGATGGTGCCGTCGCCGCCCGCCGCCAGGAACAGGTCGGCGCCGCTATCCAGGTAGCCGCGCACAATTTCCTTCGCCGTGCCCGGCCCCGCCGTGGGAGCTAGTGTGAGGTTGTGTCCGGCGCCGCGGAGCGCCGCCGCCGCCTTTTCCAATACACCCCCGTGCCGTCCCAGGTGGCCCGCGAAGCGATTGTAGATTAGAACCGTATGCCGATAACTTAGAATGGTGAACTCTCCGGATTACTCGTTAAATTATAAATGAGAGCATGCCAGATTCCGTGGGAGAAATCGCCTCGCTACGCGAGCAATTGCGCCGCCATGAGCACCTCTACTATGTGCTCGATCAACCGGAAATTTCCGATTCCGAGTACGACGCGCTGATGCGCCGTCTGCAGGCGCTCGAAGCCGCGCACCCGGAACTCGTCACGCCCGATTCTCCCACCCAGCGCGTAGGCGGCAAGCCCCGCGAAGGCTTCGTCAAGGTGCGCCATAGCTCGCCCATGCTGAGCCTGGATAACGCCCTCAACGAAGCCGAGCTGCGCGAGTTCGATCGCCGCGTCCGCGAGCTCCTGGGCGGCGCGCCCTACTGCTACGTGGCGGAACTGAAACTGGACGGCCTCTCCATGGCCGCCTACTATCGCGCCGGACGCTTCACTCAGGCCGTTACCCGCGGCGATGGGCAAGTGGGAGAAGACGTCACCGAAAACGCCCGCACCATCCGCTCGCTGCCCCTGGTTACCAACGGGCCGCTGGCCGATTTCGAAGTGCGCGGCGAGGCCGTGATGAACCGCCAGGCCTTCGAGCGCCTCAATGCCGAACGCGATGAGCGCGGCCTTTCCCGCTTCGCCAACCCGCGCAACGCCGCCGCCGGCTCGCTGCGCGTGCTCGAGCCCCAGGTCACGGCCTCGCGCCGCCTGGATTACTACACCTATTTTCTGCTCGTCGATGGCCGCCCGGCCCTCTCCAGCCAGTGGGAAACCCTGGACACGCTCGCTCGCATGGGCTTCAAAGTCAACCGCTATCGCAAACTGTGCTCGACGGTGGATGACGTGCTGGCGTTCTGCGCCGAATGGGAGGCCCGCCGCGACTCGCTCCCTTACGAAATCGATGGGGTCGTCGTAAAGGTCGATTCCACCAGCCAGCAACGGCAACTGGGCTTTCGCGCCAAGGCCCCCCGGTGGGCCATCGCTTTTAAATACCCCGCGCGCCAGGCCATCACTACCGTGGAAGGCATCGAAGTGCAGGTGGGCCGCACCGGCGCCTTGACGCCCGTCGCGCGGCTCCATCCGGTCGAAGTGAGCGGCGTCACCGTCTCCCGCGCCACTCTCCATAACGAAGATGAAATCGACCGGCTGGAACTCGAAATCGGTGATGAAGTGGTCATCGAGCGCAGCGGCGATGTGATCCCGAAAGTGGTCCGCGTCTACGCCAAGGGCTCCTACCGCAAGCCCTTCCGCATGCCCGCGCATTGCCCCGTCTGCGGCGGCAACGTGGTTCGCGTTGAGGGCGAGGCCGCCAGCCGCTGCATCAATACCAATTGCTCCGCCCGCCTCAAGGAATCGATTCTCCACTTCGCTTCGCGCGGCGTGATGAATATCGACGGCATGGGCGAGGCGCTGGTCGATCAACTGGTCGATCGCGGCATCCTGGACAGCGTCGCCGGCATATACGACCTCACCATGGAGAAGCTCCTCACCCTCGAGCGCATGGGGAAAAAATCCGCCGGCAACATTCTGCGCAATATCGAAAACTCCAAGCGCAATCCTTTGCCGCGCGTGCTCACCGCGCTCGGCATCCGCTTCGTAGGCGAGCGCACCGCGGTATTTCTGGCGGAGGCGTTCGGCAGCCTGGATAAGATTGCCAGGGCCGGCTTGGAAGAATTGCAGCAGGCCGAAGAGGTGGGCCCCAAAGTAGCCGAAAGTATTTTCCAGTTTTTCCGCGAGCCGCGCAATCGCGAGCTGGTCGAGCGGCTGCGCGCCGCCGGTCTGCAATTTCAATATCAGTCCACCCGCCTGCGGGGCGGCCCGCTTGCCGGACTCACGTTCGCCATCACCGGAACCCTGCCTACCCTCAGCCGCGAAGACGCCAAAAAATTGATCGAAACCTCCGGCGGCAAAGTGGTCGGCTCCGTCAGCCGGAAAACCAGCTTTGTTCTCGCCGGCGAAGATGCCGGTTCCAAACTCGATAAAGCCCGCGAACTCGGCGTCCGGGTCATCGATCTCGACACGCTGATCGCCATGATCGAAGCGCGGTAGGACTCAGTCACTCTTTAGCTTCCCCGCGGCTCGCCATTGCCGGCCGGTCCCCGCATCGGCTTCACCCTACCAGCCTGACTGATACCTATATTGAGCGCATGTTCTCACTGATCCTGTCATTGCCGCATTGTTTAGTGATTAAAACGTTGTATTCTGAGGACAATGTACCGAGTTAGCCGTTACCTGAGGGAAAGGCATCGGTCAGGGATTTCGGGGCTTGGCAACCTGATTAATGCCGCTTTAATTTTTGCTTCCATTGGGGTCGTTTTGTGGTCCGGATCTGCCATGGGTGCGGACCTTGCGCCCGCCTGGCAACCAACCGGACCGTACGGCGGCGAGGCGGAATTTATTGCCGCCAGTCAGGCCGAACCGGGCCTGCTGGTAGCCGGCACTCGGGGCGCGCTGATTTTCCAATCGTCCGACGCGGGCCTTTCCTGGAGACATGTCCACTTTCCCCGGCAACTCTCCGCCGAAATGCACGCCTTGCAGCTCGATCCCAAACAGAAGGGAACGTGGTTTGTAGGCGTGGAAGATCAGGTCCCTTCTCAGTCCGGGCTATACAAGACTACCGATAGCGGCCAAACCTGGACACAGCTTCCCGGCCTGCGCGGCATGGCCGTCTGGTCGGTTGCTTTGTGGCCCGCCGATGCGCGCGTAATGGCCGCGGGCACCGCCGATGGTGTCTATCTTTCCACCGATGCCGGCGGCACATGGAAGCGCATCTCACCCGAAGACGATAAGGAACTGCGTCCGGTGGTTTCGCTGGCCTTTCATCCCTATGAGCGCCAGACTCTTTACGCCGGCACCACCCATCTTCCCTGGCGCACCAACGATGGCGGCCTCACCTGGACTTCCATTCACGATGGCATGCTCGACGATTCCGACGTCTTCAGCATCACCCCCGATCCCGGCCATCCCGATCTGGTTCTCGCCAGCGCCTGCAGCGGCGTCTATCGCAGTTACGATGCCGGCAAGCTTTGGTCCCGCCTTCCCACCCCGCCAGGCGCATTTCGCGTCTACCTGGTTGCTCGCGACCCGCGGAATTCCCAAATCGTGTTCGCCGCTACCACGAATGGCCTGCTGCGCTCCGTGAATGGCGGCGCCGCCTGGTCCAAGGTCTCCAGTGCTGTAGTAAAGTCTATTACCTTCGATCCCTCCGATACCAAGCGCGTTTACGCCGCCTCCACCAACGCCGGAATCCTCCGCAGTAGCGACGAAGGACTCACCTTCCAGGATTCCAACCAGGGCTTCTCCGACCACAACCTCACCGCGCTGGTGGGTGCCGGTGGCGTGCTCTATACCTCGGCCATATATGAAGGCGCCGGCAGCGGAGTTTTCCGCAGCGACGATCAAGGCCATACCTGGATTCCGGTCGCCGCCCATGGCGGCGATAATCTTCGCTTCGTGCGCGCCACTCCGGGCCGCCCCAATCTTTTGTTTGCCGCGACTCTTCGCAGCCTGCTCAAATCCTCCGATGGCGGGCGCACCTGGCTGCCCATTCCCTCGCCGGGCGGCCGCGCCGTCCGCGCGCTGGACATGCTTCCCGCGGCTAACCAGCCCCATCCACCCGCCGCCGAAATCTTTGCCGCCACCGATGCCGGCCTGTTCCGCACCGCAAACGAAGGCCTTTTGTGGAAACCGGTTCCGTTGGCCGGCCAAGCGGATCCGGCGGCCGGCCAGTCGTCCCTGCAATGGATTCAGTCTTCCGGCGCTTCCGCTCTCGCCGCCGGCTCGGATCGCGCAGCTTGGCTGAGCACCGATGCCGGCAAAACCTGGACCGCCTGCGCCCGGCCCCTCGATGTGGCCCAGTGGTACGGCTTGGCCAGCGATTCCAAGGCGGAGGGCGTCGCGCTCGCCGCCACTTCCCATGGCCTGTTCCGTTCCACCGATGGCTGCCGCTCCTGGTCGCCTGCCTCCACAGGCGCCAGCGGCACGGTCTCTTTAGTAATCGCACACCCTTCCCGTCCGGAAACCTTCGTCGCCGCCCAGGGCGGCCGGTTGTTGGTTTCCGGTGACGGCGGGCTCGTTTGGCGGCAACTGGCGTCGCGGGGCAGTGAAGTCTCCTATCCCTCCGCTCTGGTCATTCTGCCATCCAGCCCCGAGGATGTTTTTACGTTATTGCCGCGCCGGGGAGTTTATCGCATCGGGCCGCTGGCTCTTGCCGGCGCCCCCTGAACGTGGCTGTACCCAAAAGCTGTACCCGAAGAGCTGTCTAACTTGATTAAGAGGACGTGATGAGAACAATAAGTAAGTCGACGCGGATGTTTAGTCTTCTCGCCCTTACCGTGGCCGGCGCCGGGACCGCGTTTTCCCAGGCCGCCGCCCAAACCAGCAAATCTCCTGCCTCCGAACAAGAATACTCCATATTCGATATCGCCCCGTTCGGCGGCTGGCAATGGTTCCAGGCATATGCCGGCAGCGCCGCGCGCACCCACAAGTTGCAGGATAAGTACATCTTTGGTTTGCGCGCCAACGAGGATTTCTCCAACTACGTCGGCCTGGAAGAATCGTTTACCTGGGGACCGGCGAATAACCTCCTGCTCCAGCCAGTCGGACAGAACAACTATCTTCCCTTTAAAGCGCACAATTATCAGGCAGCTCTCACGCCCATGATTTACTTCGACCGCCGTGAGGCCAGGGTGCGCCCCTATGTCACCGCCGGCATCGGTTACACCTGGTTTGAACCTGGGCAAATGAACAACCTTGTTACCACTTCCGTCGGCACCTTCACGCAGCACATGCACGGCAGCAACTATGTGGCCTTCGTGTATGGCCTTGGCATGAAGGTCAACGCCAGCCCGCGCGTGGGCTTCCGTGTCGACCTGCGTGGTATGTACACCAAAGAGGCCGCTTTCGGCTTGCCCAGCTTTCCGCCAGGAACCGGCTTCCTTTATGTGTCCGACCGCGGCGGCGAAAGCGCTCTGCAACTGAGTGCCGGCGTATTGTTCCGCCTCGGCCTGCGGAACGTGGGAACCAAGCCGATGATGACCCTTTCCTGCGCCTCCAATCCCGCCGGCACCATTGGCCAGCCCTACATGGGCGCGCCCCCCGCGGTGACCAATGGAACTGCCCCCTATATGTATTCCGCCACTGGCTTGCCGGCAGGCCTGAGCATGGATCCGATGACCGGCTCCATCACCGGCACTCCCACCACCTCCGGCACATTCACCTATACGGTGCGCGTTACCGATTCCACCAAGCAGGTCGCCGAGACGCAGTGCATGATCACCATCAACGGCCAGATCACCCTTTCCCCGATTTCGGGTGCGCGCAATAATGTCTGCCCCGGCGAAAATGTCACGCTCACCGTTACTGCCAGCGGCGTGCCGCCCGGTGAGACCCCCACCTATCAATGGACCATTAACGGCCAGCCCGTTCCCGGCGCCTCCTCGAACACGTTGCAGGTGCCCACGGCCGGACAGCAGCCCGGTGCGCGGCAAATTCAAGTTCGCGCTACCGCCGGCCCGCTTTCGGCAAGTTCCGGTCCCGTTACTGTCGGCATCGCCGCCTCCGGGCCGCCCATGGTGCAGTTCAGCATTCCGCAATCCACCATTGCGCTCGGTGACCGCCTCACTTTGAACGCTACCGCGCAGGGCACGCCCTGCACCAATCCGGTGAGCGTTCGCTACACCGCCAGTGAAGGCACGATCAACGGCAATGTGTTCGATTCCGGCTCCGTGCCCATGGATATGACCAACCGGCTCAAGTTGCAGAACCGGCCGGTCACCATCACCGCCATTGCTACCGATAAGAACGGCGCCACGGCGCGCGCCGACGCCACCGTTACCGTAACCCTGAAGCCGGAAGCCCGCCGCTTTGACGATATCGTCTTCCCGGCCGGCAGTGCTCGCGTTAACAATTGCGCCAAGCGCGTGCTTCTCGAGCAACTGGCGCCGATTGCCCGCGATAACCCCGATGGCCGCATCATCCTCATCGGCCACCGCGACCAGAGCGATCGGGGCCGCTTGGCGGCCACGGTCGACGAACGCCGCGTGCTCGACACCGCCGCTGTCCTGAGCGCGGGCACCGGCATTTGCGCTTCGATCGAACCCAGCCGCATTACCGGCAACTGGACCGGCACCGAGCAGGCCAGTCCCACAAGGCCCAACTTCTGCGGAACCTCCGTCACCGAGCGCCAGGGCCAGGGCGTGCGTGAGACTGACGCCCGCGCTCAGTACCGCCGCGTCGAAGTCTGGTTCGTTCCCGCCGGCGCCGATCTGCCCGCCGGTCTGAACGCCCGCGACCTGCCCGAAGCGCAAATCAAAGCCCTAGGCTGCCCGCGGTAGCGATCACGCCAACTACGGTGACGGCCGTGCCCGGTAAAAGCGCGGCCGTCACGCTACCAAACGCACTTCCACCTCCTGGCTTCTTTCTTCTGGCTTCTTGCTCCTGACAGACGGCAGGAATGCGCGGAGAGTCGCATCCCTGCGTCCGAGGCGTGAGAGGAAACGTGTAGGGGGCTGCTCCTCCGAGAGCAGGCGGCCCTTCTCTCCGAATCGGACCGCTCGTTAGCAGAGTGAACCAGAAGCGGCTCGCGTTTCAAGCCTACTCGTACTGGTCTTGGCGCGTACGCGTACTAATACCGCAAATCTAGTCCCGTAGCCCCCGGCCCGCCAGCTTCTCCAGAACCGCCACCGGCGATCTCTCCGGCGCCGCCAGCGAATCCGCCGCCACGATGAACGTTTGCTCCACAGCCGACTGTCCCGATTCCACCGAATGCGGCACAATGTCCGTAAACACCATCCAGCTCGTCCCCGGCTCAAACTCGAACCGGTACTTCGGGCAATCCCGCTGATATTCCGCGTTGCGCTTCAGGTAATCGTGAAACGCCAGCATAAACTCGTCGTATCGCGAGCGTCCGGCTGGCGCTAAGCCTACATACCCGAGCGCCCGCCGCAACCGATGCATTGGGCTGCTGGCAAACCCGTCCAGGCCCGCATCCCGCGCGTACCGCGCCGCCGCCACCGCGAATGGGTCCGAGGTCACCCACCGCCGCGGCTTTGTGGGATGCACGTTCGTAAAAAAACGCAGAATCAAGCCGCCGTTGGTGGGTCGGGTCGGGAAGGCATCGGTGTGCAACAGATCGTTGCGCTTTTTCAGCGGCAATTCCCGCCCCGCCTCTTCCATCGGACGCAAGCTGGCGTAATCCAGCCGCCACTTCGCCCGGTATCGCGGCAATAACCCGCCTGTGAATTCGATCACCCGCCGCGAATACCCCGCCAGCACGGAGCGCAGCCTTTCCACCGCGGCCGCGTCCATCTTCCCCGTGCCCGAAAGCTTCCCGCTGGCCGGCTTATACGCGATGTTTTTGTGATACTGGCCCCCGCTGAGGCGCGCATCCAGCAGAAAAGCCCGGTCATCCTCCGCTTCTTCGAAAAACGATTGCCGCACCACCAGAATGTCCCCGGCTTCGAGCACCGCATAAGGGTCCACCCGATCTTCTAATTCCACCGCACGCATCGCTATTGCGAGTATAAAGGAATCGCCCCGGAAACTGACCCCTTGTCTCCTGACCCCTGCCTCCTGTCTTTTAACCCCTGCCTCTTAACTCCTGACTTCTGACTCCTGACTTCTGACTTCTGACTCCTGCCTTGCATTTTGGCGAATAAAAGGCGAAAATAAGCTATGGCACTCGTGGGCATCGCCCGCCTCGCCTCCCAGAGCGATCTGCTCGCGGCGAAATCGCGGGTTCAGTATTTCGAAATTCCGTCCCGGTCCATCCTCAACCGCACCAAGCCGAACATGCCGTTTCGCTGGACCATCAACCCGTATCGCGGCTGCGAGTTCGGCTGCAAATATTGCTACGCGCGCTACACGCACGAATTCATGGAAATGCCGGTGGAGGAGTTCGAGCAGAAAATCTACGCCAAGCACGCAGCCGCCCAGCTTCTGCGCGCGGAACTGGCGCGCATTCCGCTAAAGGACTGGATCGCCCTGGGGACGGCAACCGATCCCTATCAGCCCGCCGAGCGGCGCTTCGGGCGCACCCGGTCGATTCTGGAGGTGTTCGCGCGGGAACGGGGGCGGCACTTGGGAATCACCACGAAATCGGACCTGGTGGCGCGGGATATCGATGTGCTTCAGGAGATCGCCCGGGCAAACCGGCTCAGCATCAACATTACGATTACCACCTTGAACGAGAAACTGGCGCGCCTGCTGGAGCCGCGGGCGCCGCGTCCCGATCTGCGGCTGGGCGCCGTCCGCAAACTGAGCGAGGCCGGGCTGCGGGTGGGGGTTTTTCCGAATCCGGTCATGCCGCTGATCACCGATTCCGAAGGGCAGCTTGCCGCGCTGGCGAAGGCGGCCCGCGACGCCGGAGCGCAATATTTCGGCGGTGGTCCGCTGTTCCTGATGCCTTGCGCGCAGAAGGTCTTTTTCCCCTTTCTGGACGAGCATTTTCCCAAGCTTGCGCCGCACTACCGCGCGCGGTTCAAGAAAAGCCCCTATCTTGGCCGGGGCTACAAAGACCGCCTGCGCGAGCGCATCGCGCGCGTCCGCGACCGCTACGGACTCGATTCCGGCCCGGCCGATTACCGCCCGGAACTGTTGCAGGAAGAGCAGCAGCCCACCTTGTTTCCCTTAAATTGAAGATTGGACCTAGCCGCATTCGATTACCACCTTCCCGAAGAACTGATCGCCCAGGAGCCGCTGGCCGACCGCGCCGCTTCGCGCATGCTGGTGGTGTACCGCGACGAGCAGCGCTTTGAAGACCGCGCGTTTCGCGAGTTCCCGTCGTTTCTCGGCCCGGGCGATTGCCTGGTGCTGAACGATAGCCGCGTTTTTCCGGCGCGCCTTTTGGGGCATCGCGCCGGCGTGCGTTCGCTGCCCATCGGCAAGCGCAATCGGAAGCGCCGGGAATATCTGAGCGGCGAAGTAGAAGTGCTGCTGCTGCGCGCGCGCAACGCGCAGCACACGGAATGGGACGCACTGGTGCGCCCCGGCCGGAAAATGCCTGTGGGCGAGCGGCTGAGCTTTTCGGGAGCGGCGCCGGCCGATCGTCTGGAGGCGGAAATTACCGGGCGCGGCGAATTCGGCGAGCGGACGATCCGCTTTCTCACCCAGGCCGATCCGTTTGCCGAATTCGAGAAGCTTGGCCATGTGCCGCTCCCGCCGTACATCCGGCGATCGGACCAGGCGCAAGATCGCGAGCGCTACCAGACGGTGTTCGCGCGCGAGCCGGGGTCGGCCGCAGCGCCTACCGCGGGGCTGCACTTCACGCCGGAAATTCTGGAGGCTTGCCGCGCGCGCGGCGCCGAGATCGCCTACGTCACCCTGCACGTGGGCTTAGGCACCTTCCAGCCGCTGCGGGCGGAGGCTGTGGAACAGGCGCGGCTGCATTCCGAGCACTATGCGATTTCCGCGGAAGCGGCTGCGAAAATGCAGGCCGCGCGGCGCCTGATAATGGCCGGAACTACCAGCGTTCGCACGGTGGAAACGGCACTGGCGGGCGGCCCGCTGGCGGCCCGGGAAGGCGAAACCGATCTCTTCATTTACCCCGGTTTCCCCTTTCGCGGGACCGGAGCGCTGCTCACCAATTTCCACTTGCCGCGCAGCAGCCTGCTGTTGCTCGTCTGCGCCTTCGCGGGCACGGAACTCGCCCTGGCCGCCTACCGGCACGCCGTGGCCGAGCGCTACCGCTTCTATTCGTTTGGCGACTGCATGCTGATCCTCTAGCCCGTGCTGGCTTCTACGGCACTGTCGCCGTGTACTCTTTGAAGCCGTTCCCGCTGAAGCTCTGCTGGCTTTGGCCGATAATCACCTGGCCCGTGTACGACGTCGTCTGCTCATAGATCACGAGCGTCGGGCCGGGGTTGGGAGGCGCCAGACCTTCGGTGGCGATCACGTTCATGGTGACGTTAAGCTGCGCGGTTCCGTTATCGGCGGTGAACACCGATTGCGTCGGATAGTTGACCTTGTATTTCGGATCGTAAGCCCACTGGGTGTGGGTCAAAGTGTATTGGCTGTTTTGGAAAACGTAGCGCCGGCCATTCACTTCAATGCTCGCGAAGCCGCCCGGCTTATTCGGGAAATCGCCCAGGTCGAAGGTCAAACCCGGCTGGGAGAACTGCGCCCAATTCCAGGGGATGCCGGTCAGGTCCCATTCGCCCCAGTTGTGGTCGTGATAACCGCTGGCGTTCACCTGGTAGGCCTTGCCGTTCACAGTCAATGCGCCGGAAACCGCCGCCGCGGGCATGTAGAGCAGCCAACTCATCAGTTCCCATGGATCGGATGCCACGCTGAAGCGGTTGGCCGCGTACCAGGAAGGCGCCGTGCGCTGGTAGAGCAGGTTCCAGACGATTTTGCCGTCCCTGGTAGCGCCTTCGATCTGGTACGTGTTGTTGTCAATAACGGTGATGGAGTTCTGTTTCCCGATGGCGACATCCGCTTTGAAAATGTTGCCGGAAAAAGCCGGCGTCAGATAGAGATCGGTTTCCGGCACGATGCCCTCCGGCGTATAGGCGACCGCGGCCATCTCCGAAATCCCCAGCGGCGCCAGTCCGCCGGACAGGTTAAACGGGTTGTTAATCAGGTAACTGAAAATCGCCTGGACATTATTGGTGGAGTCGTAGACGTTGAAGTACCACCACTCCGTATAATCCTGCGGGTGAGAAGAGCCTAGCCAGCCCAGCAGATGATAGCCGTCGGTTGCTTCGGTAACGATAAGCGATGGCGACTGGGTTTGGGCTTCGAGTGGCGGCGCGTAGAGTGCCAGAACGAATAGAGCGGCCCCGGCCGCTATGGCGCACTTCATCCCCGGCTATTATCTCACCGGCTCAGGATTCGCCAAACTTCGCTACCAGCGCGCGCCCGCGGCTTTCGGAATGATGGGTCGCGGTCTCGATCGCGCTGATGAGCATGGATCGGAGACCGTGTTTCTCGAGTTCGTGAATCGCGGAGATGGTGACCCCTCCGGGAGTGATCACCTGGTCGCGCAGGATGGCCGGATGGAGCATGGTTTCGCGCACCAGCTTGGCAGCGCCCAGCACGGTCTGTTCGGCAAGCCGGGTGGAGACTTCGCGCGAAAGCCCCATTTTCAGGCCTCCGGCGATGAGCGCTTCAATCACCATGTAGACGTATGCCGGGCCGCTGCCGGAGAGCGCGGTGACGGCGTGCATCAGGTCTTCCTCGACAAACACCACCACGCCCACGGCGCGGAAGATACTCTCGACCGCTGCGCGCTGCTCGGGCGTGCAGTGCGCGTTGGCGGCAACGGCCGTGGCGCCTTCCTCGACCACCACGGGAATATTGGGCATGGCGCGAAAGACGGGCATGCCGCGGCCGACTATTTTTTCGATGAGCGAAATGGGCACGGCGGCCGCGAGCGACAGCAGAATCTGGGTGGGGCGCAGGCATGGGCTGATCTCTTCGAGCACCTTCGGCAGAGTGCCGGGCTTGACCGCCAGAACCACGATATCGGCGGCGGCGGCAGCTTCGCCGTTGTTGCCGGCCTCCACGCGGATGCCGTATTTGGCCGCGACTTGCTGGGCGCGCTCGGGTGTACGCACGGTGGCGCGGACATCGGCGGCCCCGGCTACGCCGCCCTTGAGAATGCCGCCGATCAGGGCCGCGCCCATGTTGCCGGCCCCGATTACGGTGATGCGTTTCATGATTTTCCGGCCAAGGCGGGCTGCTGCAACGCCGCTTCCACTTTGGAGGTTATTGCGCCTTCGGAAGCCGAAGAAACCAGGGCCACGTATTTCGCGAACACGCCGGTGATGTAGCGCGGGGCGGGCGCGACCCAAGTGGAGAGCCGGCGGCGGATCTCCTGCGGGGAGACCTCCATATCGATGACGCCGCGATTGACATCGATGGTGATGGGATCGCCTTCGCGCACCGCCGCGATCGGACCGCCGTTGTAGGCTTCCGGCGCGACGTGCGCAATCATGAAGCCATGCGTGGCGCCGCTGAAGCGGCCATCGGTCACTAAGGCGACGCTATCGGACAGACCCGCTCCAACGAGCGCGCCCGTAACCCACAGCATCTCCCGCATCCCCGGCCCGCCGCGCGGCCCTTCGTAGCGGATGACGATTACGTCGCCCGGGTGGATCTTGCCGTCCTTGATGGCTTTCTGCGTGTCCTCTTCGCATTCGAAGACGCGCGCGGGGCCACGATGCTGCAATCTCTCATGGCCGGCCAGCTTGATGACGCAGCCTTCGGGCGCCAGATTGCCGCGCAGAATGGCAAAACCGCCGCGCGGCTTGAGAGCGCGATTGAGCGGCAGAATGACTTGCTGGCCGGGGGTTTCTTTGGCGTCGGCAGCCTCTTCGGCGAAGGTGCGGCCGGTGATGGTGAGGGCGGCGCTATCGGCGAAGTTACCTTCCACCAGCCGCCGGGCGATGACGCCGATGCCGCCCGCTTTATCCACATCCGCGGCCATGTAACGGCCGCCGGGTTTGAGATCGACAAAAACGGGCGTGCGGGCGCTGATGGCTTCGAAATCGTCGATGGCGAGAGGGACTTCGGCTTCGCGCGCCATGGCGAGCAGGTGGAGGACGGCGTTGGTTGAGCCGCCGGTTGCGGCCACGCCGGCGATGGCGTTGTCGAACGCGGCGCGGGTGCAAATCTGGCGGGGCCGCCGGTCGTGGCGCACGGCATCCATAACAATTTCGCCGCAGCGGCGGGCCACGGCCTCCTTGCGCTTATCGACCTGCGGGACGGAGGCTGTGCCCATGGGCGAAAGGCCGATCAGCTCCATGACGGTCGCCATAGTGTTGGCGGTGTATTGCCCGCCGCACGCGCCGGCGCCGGGGCAGGCGTGATCTTCGATGGCGCGCAATTCGGCGTCGCTGATGCGGCCGGCGGCGTTGGCGCCCACGGCCTCGAAGACTTCCATGATGGAAAGGTCGCGGCCGTTGTAGTGGCCGGGCAGGATCGTGCCGCCGTAGAGGATCACGCCCGGAACATTGACGCGCAGCAACGCCATGGCGGCGCCGGGAATAGTTTTATCGCAGGCCACCAGCGCGACAATGCCATCGAACATGTGCCCGCGCACGAGCAGCTCGATGGAATCGGCGATCACTTCGCGGCTAACGAGCGAGGCTTTCATGCCTTCGGTTCCCATGGTGACGCCGTCGCTGATGGCGATGGTGTTGAACTCCATGGGCGTGCCGCCGGCGGCGCGGATGCCTTCCTTCACGTGGACGGCGAGATCGCGCAGATTGTAGTTGCAGGGCATGGTTTCGATCCACGTGTTGGCGACGCCGATGATGGGCTTGGCGAGGTCTTCATCGGAGAAACCGATGGCCTTCAACATGGCGCGGGCGGGAGCGCGGTCGCGTCCTTGGGTGATGGTGTGACTCTGCAATTTCATAAGGAAAAGACCAGTTTAGCGCGCGGCCACTTCGATCTCGCGGTGGCGGGCGGCGGGGGCCATGGTGAGCCAGAGAGCCAGGCCCACCAGCGGCACGATCGTCATGGAGACGAAGGCGGCGGTGTACCAGTGGAGATCGAACCAGCGGCCGTAGAAGGGGAGAACCAGGGCTTGAGCGAGGCCCCAGGCGCCGGAGCCGATGCCGGCGACCATACCGGTCTGGTCACCGGGATAGGCGCGGGCGGCCACGTGCAGGGAGACGGTGATGAAGCCGACGGCGACGAACATGGCCCAGAAGAAGAGGGCGAAGACACCGGCGCGGGAGGCCGTGGCCGTAACGAACGCGAGCGGGAGGCCGAGCGCGCCCATCAGGAGGTAGAGGCGGACGGGGCGCGGGTTGTCGCCCACGTAACGATCCGCGATCCAGCCCCAGAAGTAGTAGCCCAGGCCCCAGCCGAGAGTGGGTATCCAGAGGGTGTTGCCGAGTTGGGCTTGTGTCAGGCCGAGGACGCGATTCAGATAGACGGGACTCAGCGTGAGCACTGTGCCCAAGGGCGCGCCGCCGAGGCCCATGCCGACGACGAGCATCCAGAAGCGGCGCTCGGCGAGGCTGGGCAAGACCAATTTCACGGTTCGCTTCGAGGGCACGAGCCAGGGCGGGCGGCTGAAGGCCCACCAGAGCGCGAGCCAGGCGATGCCGAGGCCGCCGGTGATCAGGAAAGCGGCGCGCCATCCAAGCCAGAGAGCCACGGGCGTGACCAAAAGAGGTGTCACGATCGCGCCGAGAGTGGACCCGCTATACGCGATTGCCATGCCGCGCGACTGGCGATCCTGGGGCAGGGAATCGCGGGAAGTGCGCAGGCCGCCGGGAAATGTGGCGCCTTCGCCGAAACCCAGCACGGCGCGCGCGAGGGCGAAACCGGCGAATCCGGTGACCCAGGCGTGAGCGACGCTGGCCGCGCTCCAAATGCCCACGGCGAGCAGCATGCCGAGGCGCAGGCCGATGCGATCGAGCAGCGAACCCCAGAGCGGGTTGGCGATCATGTAGGCGATGGAGAACGCGGAAACGGCGTCGGAATAGGCGGCTATGGTGAGGCCCGTATCCTTGAGGATCATGGGCGAAAGCACGGCCAGCGTCTGGCGATCGACGTAGGAAAGCCAGGAACACAGCATGATCACCCCAGACGCCACCCACATGCGCCAGCTACTGTTTCTGTCTGTTCCGGGCATTTACTGGTCCGATCCGGCCGCCATTGGTCCCGCCATGGGTCCTAAGATATGCTGAAGAGCGTTCCTTTGAATATCTCACACCTCGAAGAGTGGGTCGGGCGGACGGAAACGTCCACCGACCGGATCACAGCTACGCCGCTCGTGGCGCTTTCGGCCACGCTCGATCGCGACGATCCACCGCCGCAGGAGGGCGACGCGCTGCCGCCGCTCTGGCACTGGCTGTTCTTTCTGCCGATTCACCGGGAATCGGAATTGGGGCGCGATGGGCATGCGGCGCGCGGGGGCTTTCTGCCGCCGGTCGCGCTGCCGCGCCGGATGTGGGCGGGCAGCCGGATCGAGTTCCACCAGCCGCTCTATGTGGGGGAGGCGATCAGGCGCACCTCGACGATCGTTTCCGTGAAGGAGAAAGAAGGGCGCACCGGGCCGCTGGTGTTCGTGGTAGTGCGGCACCAGATTGCAAACGGGGCAGGGCTTGCCATTACGGACGAACACGATATCGTCTATCGCGGCCATGACCGGCCGGGCCAGCAGCCGCCGGCGCCGCCTCCGGCTCCGGCCGGCGCGGCGTGGCAACGCGCCATTCAACCGGACGATGTGCTGCTGTTCCGCTACTCGGCGCTCACCTTTAATGGCCACCGGATTCACTATGACCGCCGCTACGCCACGGAAGTGGAAGGGTATCCCGGGCTGGTGGTGCACGGGCCGCTGCAGGCGACACTACTAGTGGATTTGCTGCGCCGCAATCTGCCGGGGGCGCGGGTGTCGCGGTTTCAATTCCGCGCGGTAAGCCCGCTGTTCGATATTGCGCCGTTTCTGGTTTGCGGGGCGCCGGGCGAGGGGAGCACGGTGCGGCTGTGGGCGCAGAATGGCTCAGGCGGCCTCGCCATGGATGCGACTGCGATAGTCTCGTAAGGTGACCGATCAGCCTATTGCCCACACCTATTTGTTTGTTCCCGGCAACCGCCCGGACCGGTTTGCGAAGGCCTGCGCGGCCGGGGCCGATGCGGTAATCATCGACCTGGAGGACGCGGTTCCGCCGGTGGACAAGCCCGCGGCGCGCGAGTCGTTCGCCCGCTGGGTAAGTTCCGGGCAGGCGGTGCACGTGCGCATCAACAGCGCGGCTACGGAATGGTTCCGAGAGGATGCCGCGGCATGCCGGCAACTGGGCGTGGCGGGGATTCTGCTGCCGAAGACGGAAGGCGCGGAGGATATCCGGCGACTGGAAGAGATCGTTCCGGGGCCGGCGCCGTTGATCGCCATGATTGAGACGGCGCGGGGCTTTTACCGCGCGCTGGAGATTGCGCGCCACCCGCGGGTTTCGCGGCTGGTTTTCGGGGCGCTCGATTTTCAGCTCGATTTGGGCATTTCGGGCGATACCGACGAGCTGCTGTATTTCCGGTCGCAGCTTGTGCTGGTGTCGCGCGTGGCGGAGATCGCGCCGCCGGTGGACGGCATCAACACCGAAATCGACGACCCGGAACGGCTGCGCGCCGCCACCATGCGCTCGATCCGGCTGGGTTTCGGCGGGAAGCTGTGCATTCATCCGAAGCAGCTCGGGCCGGTGAGCGCGTGCTTCCGGCCCACGGCGGAGGAGATCGCGTGGGCCAGGCGCGTGGTGGAGGCAGCGGCGGCTTCGCAGGGCGCGGCGGTGGCGGCCGGAGGAGAGTTAGTCGACCGGCCGATTATTCTGCAGGCGGAGCGGATTTTGAAGCAGGCCGGGGGCTAGGGCAGCGCGAAGACTACCAGGCCTTGCGTCTTTTCGTCGCCGCCGCCCGCGGCGGCTACGATAGCTACGTATTGCTTGCCGTTCTTGGCCATGTAGGTCATGGGGTTGGCCGTGGCGACGTGATCCAGCTTTGTGACCCAAAGTTCTTTTCCCGTGCGGGAATCGAAGGCGCGGAAGCGGCGGTCGGCGGTGGAGCCGATAAAGACCAGGCCTCCGGCGGTGGCGCTGGCACCGGCGGTGTTGGTGACACCGGTGTGCTGCTTTTCGGGCGGCAGAATATCGCTGACGCCGAGCGGGACCTCCCAGGCGAAATCGCCGGTGGCGGCGTTGACGGCGATGAGGCGGCCCCATGGCGGTTTGAAGCAGGGGAGCTGGCCGAGCGACTGGCCATTGGGATCGCGCACGGCGGCGCTGAACTGGCCGATGCCGCGGGGGCCGGTGCGGATGTAAGGTTCGAGGCCTTCGGTGTTATCGGGCGTGTACTTCGGGTTCTTCTCCATCCAACCGACGGCCGGAGCGTCTTTGGTGTTCACGAAAATGTAGCCTAACCTGGGATCGATGGCAGTGCCACCCCAGTTGGCGCCGCCGGTGAATCCAGGAAAGACGATGGAGGGCTGCGACGGCTTGCCGTCTTCGTGAACGAGAAACGGAGTGAAAGGCCCGCCATTGTAGAGGCCGCCGACGCGGTCATAGAGTTCTTTGCATGCCTGGGCGTGTTCGGGCGTGGTGTCGGCCGCGGTGACCAGATCGTCCTTGGTGAAGCTCACGCGCGAGATGGGCGGGGGCTTGAGCGGGAATGGCTGCGTTTTGGCGTACCATTCGCCGGGCACATCGCCTTGCGCCACGGGGCGGTCTTCGACGCCAAAGACCGGCTTGCCCGTGACCCGGTTGAGGATGAACATGTAGCCGGACTTGCCCACCTGCACGAGCGCCGGGATCTTTTTTCCGTTCTGGTTGATATCGATCAGGGTGGGCGCCGGCGGGAGGTTGTAATCCCAAAGCTCGTGGCGCACGGTTTGGAAATACCATTTGAGTTTTCCAGTCTGCGCGTCGACAGCGACCAGTGTGTTGCCGAAGAGATTGTCGCCGGGCCGGTCGCCGCCATAGAAATTCGCGCCGGGACCGCTGACGGGCAGGTATAAGATACCGCGCTCCTGGTCTACGGTGAGGGCGAAGGCCCAGACGTTGTTGCCGGTGCGGTTTTTCCAGCTATCTGGTTTGAGCCAGGTTTCGTTGCCGGGCTCGCCGGGGTGGGGGATGGTGTGAAACGTCCAAAGCTGCTTGCCGGTGCGGACGTCGTAACCGTGGACGTCGCCGAGCTGGCCGCCGGCCTGGTCGAGCTGCGGGCCGATGTGGCGTTCGCCGGGGCCGTAGAAATTCGTGCCGATGAGGAGGAGGTTTTTGTAAATGGTGGGGGCGCCATCGTAGGGGACTTCGAGGGGCACTTCGCCTTCGCGGCCGAAGCCGGGATCGACCTTGCCGGTGCGGGCGTTGAGCGCGACCATTTTGCGCGCGGTGGTGAAAATGATGCGCGGCGGGTTATCGCGATCGCCGGGCCAATAGCTGACGCCGCGGAAGGAGGCGAGGGGGCCATTCAGCTCATAGGTCCAAATCTCTTTGCCGGTTTCGGGATCGAGCGCGACGACGCGATCGCCCGCCGGCAGGTACATCACTCCATTCACCACGATGGGAGTGATTTCCTGGAACAGTTCGGTGGGGCTCAAGCCGCGAATCTTTTTGCCTTCGCGGTTGAAGGCGTAGAACCAGGCCTGTTTGAGTTGGGACACGTTGGCGGTGTTGATCTGGTCGAGGGGGGAGAAGCGCGTGCCCTCAAGATCGTGCAAAAACATCGGCCAATCGCCTTTGGAGGGGCCGGATTTCTGAGCCAGCAACAGCGCCGGGAGTAGCAGGATACATGCCGTGATTCGCCGCATTCAGAGTTGATTCTATACCTCCGGAGCACAAAGCACGGGGCGCTGGCCCTTTTTGGCTAGACTGTTGGCGTTCGGGTGGTCGCCAAGCCTTCGCGGGAGGCGGTTTTTAGGCCGGTTTTCTCCGCCAGACTCACTTTCGGAGGCGGTTTGCCGGGCGATCGAGGCCGGTGACGGCGAACGGGGCGGGGCTGAGGTCGGCTGGAAGGAAGCCGTTATCGAAATTGTTCAGGAACGAAGCCAATTTTTCTTCGGGGGCAGGCTTGGCCGGGGCGGGCCGCGGCTGCGGGGACGGCTTTTGAGGGGCGGGCAGCCCTGCGGCGGCCTCGCGGGCACGGGCGGCGCCGTAGCGGTTCAGTTCTTTGAGCGCGCGGTGGTAGGAGCGCTCGGCGGTATCGAGGCGACGGTAGAAGCGGGTGAGGCGTTTGGCTTCTTTGGATTCCGGATCAAGGAAGGCATCCTCGTTCCAGAGCTTCGGCTGGATTTTGCGGAGCCGGCGGAGTTCCCATTCGGCGGTGACCAGAGTATCGAGGAGGGCGATTTCGAGCGGGCTCGCGGGCTGGAATTGCACGCGGTAGTTTTCGGCCAGGGCTGCGAGTTCGGCGGGATCTTCGCCTGGGATGACGAGCGATTTGGCGTCAAGGCCGGATTTCAGGGCGTTGAAGCGGGTAACGGCTAGTCCGGCGGCGGACGGGCCGGTGCTTTTGAGCGAATTGAGCCGGTTCGCTGTGAGCTGAGCAGGTGTTGCCATGGGAGTTCTCCTTCGTGCGGGTTGGCAGGCGAAAGCGCCTGCCTCACTTTCTGCTTAGCACGGCGACAGAGCGGGATTTTTGGAGAGATCGAGTAAGTGGTGTGAAATCAACGAAAAATTTCGTTAGAAAACTTGTGACTCCCCCATGCCGCCCAGGCAAGGAATTCGGCACCTGATGGAAAGAACCGCAGCGGCTGAAGCTTTGGCTGGATGCCTGTAAGGTCACCCACGTCGGCATGGAATCCACCGGGGTATATTGGAAGCCCGTCTGGAACCTGCCGCGGGGAAATTTCGAGATGGTGCTGGCCAATCCCTGCTACGTCAAGAATCTTCCCAGCGACAAGACCGACCCGAAAGACGCCGCCTGGATCGCAGACGGTAGTCAGCGACATTTTGGGAGTGAGCGGGCGGGAGATGATACGCAGCATCATCGACGGCCATCAGGACCCTGGTTGGCTGGCAGACAAAGCACGCGGCCGGTTGCGCGGCAAGCGGGACCAATTACGGTTAGCGCTGCGCGGCCAAATTACGGAGCATCACCGCTACATGCCGCGGGAGTTGCTGGACGATCTGGAGCGGGTGGAGAAGAAGCGCAATGAGATTGAAGAAGAGATAGAGCAGCGCCTGCGGATAGGAGCATATTTCCGGATGCGGATCATGCGGCCAGGTGGGCGGGGCTGACGAATCCGTTGGAAGCCAAGCGGCGCACCGGGGGCCGCAACGACAAGCTGGATGCTGGACACAGATCCCCAGCGGGCCTTGAAACGAGGCTAACCATTCGCGAAGCAGCCGCCTCGGTCTGCTTCACATTCGAAGGAGGACCGCCTATTGGCGGGCTCTGCGGAACCCGCTAATTTCGACTATCGGAACCGGAGCCGGCACGGCTACCGGGGGTTCGACGGGCTTGCGGGCGCGGCGATCGAGGTGAGTGGCGATTACTTCTTCGCGCAGTTTTTCGCTGGTGCGCCGCGGGCCTGGTTTGGCTTCGGCCGCCGCCCATTCTTCGGGTGGGATTTCCTGCACCGCGGGCATGTATTTCTGGAAGTAATTGCGGATGCGCTCCTGCACCGGCTTGTACGGCGAGCGATAGAGCAGGAACAGAATCTCATCCGGTTCCGCCTTGGCCAACAGGAAGTAGATCTGGGAGGCTTTGCGGATGCGCGGGGAACGCAGGGCGGTCTCCAGCTTTCTGGCCACTGTCTCGAGCCTGTGCCAACGGTCCAGTTCGGGCTTCGATAAATCGACCAGCTTCAGCAGGGCCTGCCGCTCGCGCGCCGCCAGTTTTTCGGTGAGAGCATAAAGAAAAGGCACAAGGCGGGCGTGGCGGAAGCGGGGTTCATCCGGCGGGAGGCGGAAGCCTTTCTCCAGCCGTGACAAGCCTTGCCAGTTCAGTTTCGCTCCCGCGAGCGCGGGGGAAAACACGGTGAGCAGTTTATCCTCTTCGAGGCCCTTCAAGATTTCGGCGGGGCTATCCTCAAAACCGATGCGGCGCAGTTCCTGGCTCAATGCGGCGGGCGGGATCAGTTTCTCCACTTCCGCTTGGCGCGCGTTGGCCACCTGCATGCGGGTGCGCTCTTCGACGGCGAAGCCCAGCCGCACGCGGAAGCGCGCCAGGCGCAGCAGCCGCGAGGGGTCGTCGTAAAAGCCGTAGGGCGTAGTAAGACGAAGCTCGCGCCGCTCGATATCCGCCAACCCGTTCATCGGATCAAGCAGCAGCCCGCGGGAGGCCTTATTCAGGGAGAGGGCAATGGCGTTGCAAGTGAAATCGCGGCCGCGCAGATCTTCCTGAATGGTGGCGGGACTGATGCGCGGCCGGGCGCCGGGGCGCGCCACTTTCACCTGGCACGACATGGCGATCTGGAAGGTGATACCGGATGGTAAAGCAAGCTCGACCGCTTTGCGTGACTCATCCTCGGAAAGCTGCCGCGCGGCGAGCGACTCGATAGCCGGCTTGGCGACTTTTGCCGGGTTGCCTTCGACAACGAAATCCAGATCGCGAATGGGGAATCCGGCGAGCATGTCGCGCATGGCGCCCCCGGTGAGGAAGACGTTTACATTGGCGTGGGCCGCGGCAGCGCGCACCGCCTCGACGACGCGGCTCTGGTCCGTGCTTAGGTGATTTTCGAGCATGAAGATGTAGTCGCTCATGGCCTCAGGCCCGCGGATGGTGGCGGTCCACGGTTTGCCGCAGCCGCGTCCTCACAACATGGGTATAGATTTGCGTAGTCGAGATATCGGCATGGCCCAGCATCACCTGGAGGCTGCGCAGATCCGCCCCGCCTTCGAGAAGATGAGTGGCAAAACTGTGCCGGATCACATGGGGGGTGATGCCGCGGAAAATCCCCACTTTCCGCCCATAGCCTGCCAGCAATTTCCAGAAAGCCTGGCGAGTGAGGCAGCCGCCGCGCGCTGTTACGAACAGGTAACGGCTGGCGCGCCCTTTCAACAGTTTGGGCCGGCCGCTGAGGAGATAGGCGGCCGCGGCTTCGAGCGCGGGCCTGCCGACCGGCACCAACCGCTGCTTATTTCCCTTTCCGGTGGCGCGCACCACTCCCGCTTCGCAGTTGAGATCGCCCATCCCGAGGCGGCATAACTCGGAAACCCGCAACCCGCTGGCATAAAGCAGATGAATCATGGCGCGGTCGCGCAACCCGCGGGGCTGATGGGGGTCCGGGGCCTCCAGCAGCCGCCCGACTTCCTCCACATTGAGAAATTTCGGCAGGGTTTCCCATTGCTTCGGCGCGCGCAGATGCTCGGCCGGATCGTCTACCGACGCACCTTCGCGGACGAGGAAGGCGAAGAAGTTGCGGACGGTTGTGACATGCCGCGCAATCGAGCGGTTGCTCAAGCCGGTGGCGTGCAAACTATCGATCCAGAGGCGGAGATCTTCCAAGTTCGCTCCACCACTCCGCCCCAAGCCCTTCTGGAACTCACTAAACCTTTTGAGATCATTAGCATAGGCCGCCAGCGTATGGGCTGCCAAGCCCTTTTCCACGCGGCAAAAGTTCAGGTACGCGCTGGCGTATTTGTCCCAAACGTGCTGTGCCTCGGCCACGGCCACGAGCCAATGATACAATAATGGCCGTTTTGTTAACAACATCATGTTTCGTTTATGTTTCGGCCTTGACAGAGTGACGCGGCCGCGGGCATCGGGCGGGCCGCGGGCGCCGGAATGAGCGCGGGCGGTTCCACTACAAAGAAAGCCGTGCTCCGCCGCTTCGAGAGGGAGCCTCTCTCCGGATATGTAAATCTCCTTACATTTCTGCAACTTACCGGAATTGAGCTACTCTCGCAGGAGGGCAACGTGGTGTTGGTCCCGTATCACGACGTGAAGATGGTGGCATTTGTGCGGGACTTTGATGCCGGGTCCGAGCCCGGCCGGCAGGTGTTTCAGACGCGGCCTAAGTCGGAAGGGCTGTGGGTACGGCTGGAATACCGGGATGGTGACGTGGCGGAGGGCATCCTGCCGAATAATTTGCTGCAGATTGAAACTCACGGATTCACGATCATCCCGCCGGACGCCTATGGCAACACGCAGCGGCTGTTCGTACCGCGGATGGCGCTGCGCTCGGTGCAGGTGCTTGGCGTTGTGGGCAGCCCGTTGAAGAAGAAGCCTAAACCGCCGGCCAAGGAGCAAATCGGGCTGTTTGAGGAATAGGCGACCCGGAGCGAGCGGCAAGGTCCCGGATTTGACAAGCCTGAGCTATACTCGGATTTAACGCATACAACTCCCCACTGGAGGTTCTATGAGGTTGCGGAATATGGCAGCGGCCCTGACCGGTCTGGGTCTTTTCGCCTTCGGCGCGCTGGCGCAGCAGGGCTCTATGGAAGGAACGGTGAAGGGCCCGGACGGCAAGCCGATGATCGGCGCGATGGTCAAGATCGACCGCACGGATATCAAAGCGCATTACCAGGTGAAAACGGATAAGAAGGGGCATTACTTCCACGCAGGTCTTCCAGTGCCCGGCACTTACAACGTTTCGATCACCGTGGATGGAAAGGACCAGCTTGTGCAGCAGGGGGTGCCGCTGCGGGGCGGCGACCCGGTAGAGGTTCCAATCGACCTGAGCCAGGCAGCGGCGGCTCAGCAGGCTGCCGAGCAGAAGGCGGAGGCCCAGCAGGCGGCGCTCGATGCCCGACGCCACGAAACCGCGGCGGAAAAGGCGGCTCGCGAGAAGTCTGAAAAAGAGCGGGAAGAGGCCCTGAAGAAGAACAAAGAACTAAACGACGCGTTTAATGCCGGCATTGCCGCTTCGCAAGCCAAGCAGTACGACGTTGCCGTGACGAATTTCACCAAAGCGAGCGAGCTCGATCCCAAGCAGCACGTAGTTTGGGCGCAACTGGCCGAAGCGGAAGTGAACCTGGCCGGCACCAAGAGCGGCGCCGATCAGGAAGCCGAAATGAAGAAGGGCCTGGATGCTTATGCCAAGGCCATCGAGCTGAAACCGGATGACGCGGGCTATCACAACAACTACGCGCTGGCGCTGGCGCGCGCCAAAAAGTTTTCGGAGGCGCAGGACGAGTTGACCAAGGCCGCGACGCTCGACCCCACCAACGCCGGGCGCTACTACTACAACCTGGGCGCTTTGCTGGTGAACGCCGGGCAGAATGAGCCGGCCGGCCAGGCCTTCAAAGCCGCCATCGACAAGGACCCCAACTACGCCGATGCGCAGTATCAATATGGCGTGTATCTGCTCTCGAAGGCCAGCGTGGGCGCCGACGGCAAGGTGATTCCGGTCCCCGGCACGGCGGACGCTTTCCAGAAATATCTGCAGTTAAAGCCCGATGGGCCGTTCGCGGAGCAGGCCAAATCGATGCTCACCAGCCTGGGCGAGACAGTGGATACTTCGTACAAGGCGCCGAGTAACAAAAAGGGCAAGAAGTAAGGCAGGTTTGAGCGGCCGGGAGGGAAACCCTCCGGCCGCTCTTGGCGAATGATTCGTTATCTTATCCTTCGGTTTCTCGTTCCCCTCCTGATTTTTTTCCTCCTCAGGTCGATTCTCCGCACGCTCGTTTATGGCGCCAACCGGCGTGCCACGGCGGCTAAGCCGCGCCCGCGCGAAGTTCGGGCCAGCGGAGAGCTTAAAAAAGACCCGGTATGCGGAACGTATGTTTCCACCGCCGTCAGCATTACGCGCAACATCGGCGGCAAAACAGTGCACTTCTGCTCGGAAGATTGTTCCCAAAAGTACCGGGTGGCGTCGTAGATTCCAGTAGAATCAGAAGCAAGAAAAGTAGCAGAATCCTGGCAAGACCCTCTGAAGAAGCACCGTTTCACTCTTTGTGAGTCGGCACGTCACATCCACCCATTCACCAGGACCGCTACTGCCGCGATAGCCGCGGTTTCCGCGCGCAGGATTTGCGGGCCTAGCGAGACGGGTTGCCAGCCGGCGGCGCCGGCGAGTTGGCGCTCGCTTTCCGTCCAGCCGCCTTCGGGGCCGGTCAGCAGGGTTACGGTTGCGGCGCGCGTGCGATATGCGGGCAGCACGCGGATAATGGGAGCGGCGCCGGCTTCATCCAGGAAATAGCGGTAATTGGCCGGTTCGATGAGGGCGGCTTCGAAGCTTGCTGCTGGAAGAATTTCGGGCGCGCGCAAGCGGCGCGATTGCTGGCTGCTTTCTTTAGCGATACGGCGCCAGCGCTCGAT
Source organism: Bryobacteraceae bacterium (assembly GCA_035294665.1). GTDB lineage: Bacteria > Acidobacteriota > Terriglobia > Bryobacterales > Bryobacteraceae > PSRJ01. Next base: position 30,172 of record DATGKM010000133.1, read on the forward strand.
GCGTTTGCGGGCGGCGGCGGCCAAGCCTCCGCCGCTGCGCGCGGCTTCGAAGGGGAGAATGCGCTCCACACCCAGCTCGGTTAGCTTTTCGATCATCCATTCGAAGCGGTCGAACTTGATCAACGCGGCGGCCGCGGCGACCCGCACCGGCGCTTCAGGCGACTCGACAGCCTCGATCAGACGAAACAGGACGCGGTCGCCACGAGCCTCGGCGATTTCGGCCAACCAGGCGTTCCGGCTATCGGTGATCTCGTATCGCTGGCCGGGTTCGGCGCGCAGGACACGCGCCAGGTGGCGCGCCTCATCGCCGCGCAGCTCGGCTTCACCGCCGCGAATCGCATCCACAAAAAATCTCCGCCGCGCCATCTTTAACTTCGCGCCCCGGGTTTCATTCCGACTTCTTTCTCCTGACTCCTCCAGTTACTATAGAGCGGTGATCGCTCTACTGCGTGGGACGCTTCTCGAGAAACATCCGAATCAAGCCATTGTAGAGGCCGGCGGCGTGGGTTACGACGTGGCTATTCCGGTCTCGACGTTCACGCGGCTGCCGGACAGCGGCGCCGAGGTGCGGCTGCGCATCTACACGCACGTGCGGGAGGACGCGCTGTCGCTTTATGGCTTCCTCACGCAGGACGAAAAGGCGCTGTTTGAGAAGCTGATCGGCGTGAGCGGGATCGGCCCCACGCTGGCGGTGAAAATTCTTTCCGGCCTGGCGGCGCCGGACCTGATCGCAGCGATCCGGCGCGGCGAAGCCGACCGGCTGGTGCGCATTCCGGGCGTGGGCAAGAAGACCGCCGACCGCATGGTGCTGGAATTGCGCGACAAGCTTCCTGGGGTCACGGGCGAGGAGCCGGAGGCGCCCGCAGGCACGCTTTCGGCCATCGACCAGGACGTGCTTTCGGCGCTGCTCAACCTGGGCTGCGCGCGTCCGCAAGCCGAAGCCGCGGTGCGCAAAGCCAAGACGCCGGAGATCGCGTCCAATTTCGAGGCGCTTTTCCGCCGGGCGTTAGAATTGGTTCGGTAGAGTGTTGCGTCCGAGTCGATTTTTCACCACGGAGACACGGAGGCGCAGAGAACTTCTAAGTAGGATTTGCTCCGTGCTGTTTCCGTGTCTCTGTAGTCGATGCCCGTTTTCGGTCTGAGGTTGACCTTGGTAGGGGAACCGGTACGGTAAGCTGGTAACACCATGCCCGACCGGAGCCTCATTTCGGGAGACCGGCAGCCCGAAGACGCGAATTTCGAAGCGGGTCTGCGGCCGCGGCGCCTGGGCGATTTCATCGGGCAGAGTAAGCTCAAGGAAAACCTTTCCATTGCGATCGAGGCGGCCAAACTGCGCGGCGAAGCGCTGGATCACGTTCTGCTCTACGGCCCGCCCGGATTGGGAAAAACCACGCTGGCCTCCATCATCGCCGAAGAATTGGGAGTGCTCTTCACGGCGACTTCGGGCCCGGTGCTGCAAAAGAAGCTCGACCTGACCGGCATTCTGAGCAACATTCGGGCGCGGCAGGTGTTTTTTGTGGATGAGATCCATCGGCTGCTGCCCGATGTGGAAGAGATGTTCTACTCGGCGCTGGAGGATTTCCGGGTGGACATTCTGGTGGGGGCCGGACCGGGGGCGCGCACGCACTCGCTGCCCATGCCGAAGTTTACGGCCATCGGGGCGACCACGCGGCAGGGGCTGGTGAGCGCGCCGTTGCGCGGCCGTTTCGGCCTGGTGCTGCGCCTCGAGCCGTACAACGTGGCGGAGTTGAGCGAGATCGTGAAGCGCTCAGCGCGGCTGTTGCAGGTGGAAATCGCCGGCCCGGCGGCGGAGGAGATTGCACGGCGGTGCCGGGGAACGCCGCGGATTGCCAACCGGCTGCTGCGCCGCGTCCGCGACTATGCGCAGGTGCGGGCCGATGGTCACATCACGCCACAGGTGGCGCAGACGGCGCTCGATTTGCACAACGTGGACCGGTTCGGCCTGGACGAAATCGACCAGAAAATCATGCTGACCATCCTCGAAAAATATCGCGGCGGTCCGGTGGGACTGAATACGATTGCCGCTTCGATTTCGGAGGAGCCGGGCACCATCGAAGAAGTGTACGAGCCGTACCTGATCCAGTTGGGCCTGCTGAACCGCACGCAGCGCGGCCGCGAAGCCACGGCGCGCGCCTTCGAGTACTTCAAAGTGCAACCGAAATCGCTCCGGCGCGATCAGCCGGCGCTGTTCGAGTCATGAAGACCGCCTATCTTTCGCTCGGCGCAAACCTGGGAGACCGCGAGCGCAACCTGGAAGCGGCGCTCGAAAAACTGGCAGCGCCGGATTTGCGGATTCGCCGCGTTTCTTCGGTATACGAAACCGCGCCGGTGGATACCGATGATCCGCGCTGGTTTTTGAACCTGGTGGTGGAAGCGCACACGGACCTGTTTCCCATGCAGTTGCTATGGCGCATCGGCAAAATCGAGCATTCGCTGGGGAGGGTTCGCACCGTAGTGAACGGCCCGCGAACGATCGATATCGATATCCTGCTGTATGGCCGGGCCGTGATTCACAGCCTCGGGCTGGAGGTGCCGCACCCGCGCATGATGCAGCGCCGTTTCGTGCTGGCGCCACTGGCGGAACTAGCGCCGGATTTGCGGCATCCGGTGGCGCGCAAGACCATTCGCGAGCTGCTCGACAGAGCGCCTGAGCAGAGTGTGCGCCGGCTGGCGAAGCCGATCGCGTGCGGGTATTGAGATGCGCAAGCGGCTTGTTACCTTCGCTCTCCTGCCCGTCGCGGCTTGATTCCACACGAAGCCCAGCGCCCTTACCACACCCGGCACGCGTTCCGAGCCACCATGGCATCCCCCGCTTTGCACGCAAACGCTTTCTGAAATTCGGGCATGTTTTGCAGCACGCCGTTCACACGGTACTTGCCGGGGGAATGCGGGTCTGTTTGTAAATGCAGGCGCGCCGATTCCGGCGTCTGGCTTTCGCACCAAATCTGCGCGAACGACAGAAAGTAACGCTGTTGCGGCGTCAGGCCATCGATCTTTTTCTGGTCGTTGCCGATTACATCCATCAGCGCCATCAGCGCCAGGCGCAATCCGCCATTATCCGCGATATTCTCGCCCAGCGTCAGTTTTCCGTTCAAGTGCATGCCATCCACCGGAGTGAAGCTGGAATATTGCTGAACAAAGCAGGCCGCCTTCTGGTCGAAGGCTTTGGCGTCGGCGGGAGTCCACCAGTCGCGCAGATTCCCCTGGGCATCGAATTGCCGTCCCTGGTCGTCGAAGCCGTGCGTCAGTTCGTGGCCGATCACCATTCCAATCGCGCCGTAGTTCACCGGGTCATCGGCCCGGTTGTCGTAAAAAGGCGGCTGCAAAATGCCCGCCGGGAAATTGATGTTGTTCATCTGCGGGTCGTAATACGCGTTCACGGTGGGCGGAGTCATCTGCCATTCTTTGCGATCCACGGGCTGGCCGATTTTGTTCAACTGCCGTTGATATTCGAACTGGTCGGCCCGCATGGCATTGCCAATCGCGTCATCGCGCCGGATGACCACGCTCGAATAGTCGCGCCATTTATCGGGGTAGCCGATTTTATTCGTGATCGCCTTGAGCTTGATCAGCGCCTCTTTCTTCGTCTCTGGCGCCATCCAGGTGACGCTTTGGATGTCCTTGGCCAGGGCCTTTTCGATTTCCTGCACCATTTTGAGAGTGCGCGCCTTGCCTTGCGCGCCAAAGGTCCGCTCCACGAACTTCTGGCCCAGCGCCTCGCCCAACTGGTTGTCGGTGAAATCCACGCAGCGTTTCCAGCGGGGGCGTAATTCCTTGGCGCCGGTGAGCGTTTTGCCATAGAAATTGAAGTTCTCGTCCACGAACTTCGTGGGCAGCAGCGGCGCCTGCGAATGCAGCACGTTCCACCGCAGGTAAATCTTCCATTCGTCCAGGCTGTAGGTTTCGATAGCGGCGCTCTGCGCCTTGAAGAAATCGGGCACGGCGACGTTGATTTGCTGAAATTGGGGCGCGCCGGAATCGGCGAAGAATTCCGTCCAACGAAAAGCGGGAGCGAGCATGGCGAGTTCCTGCTTGCTCATACGGTGATAGACATTGTCGGGATTGCGGCGGGAAACGCGGTCGAGCGACCCCTTCGCCAGGCCGGTTTCGATCCGCATCACGGTTTGCGCATCGGACCTCGCCTGTGCCGCCGGTTCGCCGGCCAGCGCGAACATCCGCTCGACATGCGCCAAATATTGAGCCCGCACCTGTTTCATTTGCGGATCGTCTTTCAGGTAATAATCGCGGTCGGGCAGGCCGATGCCGCCCTGGTCGGCCTGCGCGATCACTGCGTTCGAATCTTTGAAATCCTGGCCGGAGCCGAAATCGAACATGGAGGAGATGCCGGCCCGCTGCAGGTGCGCCACCTCGGCTGCAAGCTGGCCTTTGTCGCGCAGGTTGCGGATGCGGTCTAGTTCCGGCTGGATGGGCGCGAGTCCCTTGGCATCGATTCCGGGCACGTCCATGCACGCCGCATAATAGTCCCCGATTTTCTGGGTGACTGCATCGCGGTTCGGCGCCGGCTTAGAGGCTTCTTCGAGGATCTGGTGCAAGATTTCCAGGTTTCGCTCCTCGAGTTGCGTGAACCGGCCCCACCGGGATTGATCCGGCGGAATGGGGTTGTTCCTGATCCAGTTGCCGCAGGCGTATTGATAGAAATCCTGGCATGGGTTGACGGATTTATCCGTAAGCGAGGGATCGAAGCGCAGGTCGGGCAAATTGGCGGGGGTGGCAGCAGGCTTTTGCCGGGGAACAGGCGGGGGCGCTTTGGGCGCCGGTGAGGATTGCGCGGGCCGGGAAACCGGGCCGCCGGGCGTAGCGCCGTTTTGCGGGGAATTGGGCGTATTCGGTGCGCTTTGCGCATATGCCGCGGCGGCCGCGAGGCATGTAAAAGCTATTTTGGGTAACCATTTCTGGGACAAGCAGCGGAACTCCTTTCCCAATCGTAGCCTGCCGCTTGGCAATCGTAACGGTCCTGTTGCTACGCTTGGTATAGTTTTCACTATTATTTAGTATGTCCAGTGTATTGGTCCGAAAGCCTCTGGGGAAGATTCTGGCGGAAGCCGGGGAATGCGGGGAACACAGCCTGCGGCGCACGCTGGGGGCTTTTCAGCTCACCACTTTGGGCGTTGGCGCGATTATCGGCGCCGGCATTTTCGTGCTGTCCGGCTTGGGCGCGCATTATGCCGGCCCCGCGCTGATGCTCTCGTTCGTGCTTTCGGGCTTTGGGTGCGGCTTCGCCGGGTTGTGCTACGCCGAATTCGCCTCGCTCATTCCGCTTGCGGGCAGCGCGTATACGTACGCCTACGCAACCCTGGGTGAACTCTTCGCCTGGATTATCGGCTGGGATTTGACCCTCGAATACGCCATGGGCGCGAGCACGGTTTCTTCCGGCTGGTCGAATCACTTCATCGAACTGCTGAACATATTTCATCTGAAAATGCCGCTCTGGCTGGCTTACGATCATTGGACCGGATTGAGCATTGCCGAAAACAACATCGCGCGGCAAATAGTGGAAGCGGCGAATCCGGCCTTGCAGCCGGGGACGCAGGCATTCATGGATCGGGTGACCGCCGTGACCTCCGCCCAATCCGCGGAACTTGTCCGCCGCACGCACGAGCTGCTCGCCGCGCCGCACCTGTTCGGCCATGAGATCGGCTTCAATCTGCCGGCGTTTCTCATCGCCCTGATCATTACGGCCATTTTGGTGATCGGCATCAAGGAAAGCGCGCGCTTCAACGACGCCATTGTGGTGACCAAAGTAGGCGTGGTGCTGTTTGTCATCCTGCTGGGTTTTCACTACGTAAACACGGCCAACTGGGGCTCGGGCTGGTCGAGTTTCGCGCCCTTCGGATTTTCGGGCGTCGGAGCGGGCGCGGCCTACATATTCTTCGCCTATATCGGCTTCGATGCGGTTTCGACCACGGCGCAGGAAGCGAAGAATCCGCAGCGCGATTTGCCCCTGGGGATCATCGCCTCGCTGCTGATCTGCACGGTCCTATATATTCTCGTCGCGGGCGTGCTGACGGGCATGGTGCCATGGCAGGAAGTCAACATCGAAGCACCCATCTCGCGCGCATTTCTCGATCGCGGACTCAACATCGCTTCGCAGGTCGTGACTCTGGGCGCGCTGGCCGGGCTGACGAGCGTGATGCTGGTGATGCTGCTGGGCCAGACCCGCGTGCTCTACTCGATGGCTCACGATGGCCTGCTGCCGCGCAAATTCTTCGCCGACGTGCATCCGCGCTGGCGCACGCCTTGGAAAAACACCATCCTGGTCGGGTCGCTGGCGGCCATTGTAGGAAGCCTCACGCCGATTTCCGTCATCGGGAACATGGTGAACATTGGCACGCTGCTGGCGTTTGTGATTGTCTGCATGGCCGTGCTGGTGCTGCGCCGAACCAATCCCGATCAGCCTCGCCCTTTCCGCACACCCTGGGTGCCGGTAGTGCCGATTCTCGGCATCGTAGTAAACGGCTACATGATGTACAAGCTCGGCTGGCTCAACTGGGCGCGGCTCATCATCTGGCTGGCCATTGGCCTGGTTGTTTACTTCAACTACGGCCGGAAGCACAGCCAAGCGGCGACGGAAGCGCCCAGCACGGCACCATCCTCGGTCGCGAAGCAGTAAGCCCGCTCGCCCGTCCCGCTCACTCATTCGGGGAAATTTTTCGCACCGCTTGAAAAGGAACTGAGCGGGAATATGCTAGGAAAGGGAACGGTTCAATTCCCCTTGGACAAACCGGTTCCGGCGAAGCTCATTACGCGGATTGCGAAGTTGCGCGCAGCCGGAATTGCCGCCATTGCGAACAATCCGCAATCGGGCCAAGGCAAACCCAGACGCAGGCCGGCACAGTAGACCGGCCAACCAAACCGCGGCGCTACACTCGGATCAGGAGCTTCTATGCCCGATCACGACGACCCACCCTCAGGCGTGCGGCCGCGCACGGCGGTGTTGACCCGCGGCTTCGACCCCAGCCTCTCCGTCGGTTCGGCCCGGCCGGCCGTATTTCGCAGTTCCACCTACGTCTTCGCCACTCCGGAAGCGGCGGAGCGGGCCTTCGCCATCGCCACCGGAAAAATCCATGTTCCCGATGGCGAGCGCCCGGACCTGATCTATTCGCGAATTTCCCATCCCAACGCCGAGATTCTCGAAGATCAGATCGTCCCGCTCGAGGCCGGGGCGCAAGCCGCCGCCGTATTCAATTCCGGCATGGCCGCCATCATGACGGCCTTCTTCACCTTTGGCCGCCATCACGGCACCATCGTCTATACCACTCCTCTCTATGGCGGCACCACCGGCCTGATTCACCAGTTTCTAGGGCCTTTCGGCATGACGGGCGTGGCTGTCGACGCGGGCGATTCCGCCGGCCTGGATCAGGCGATTGCCGCGGCCCGCAATCTCTGCATTGTTTATATCGAGACGCCCGCCAACCCGACGCTCACCATGACCGATATCGAGCGCGGCGCCGACGCCGCCGCCCGCCACCCGGATAAACCTGTCGTCATGGTGGACAATACATTCCTCGGACCCGCCTTCCAGCACCCGCTGCAGCTAGGCGCCGACGTGGTGCTCTACTCCGCCACGAAATATCTTTCCGGTTTCAGTGACATGGTGGCCGGCGTGGCGCTGGCCCGCAATCCCGAAGTGATTCAAATGCTCCGCAGCCGCCGCGCGATGTTTGGCAACATCCTGCAGCCGGATGAATGCTGGATGCTCGATAGCCGCCTGCCCACGGTCGCCTTGCGCATGAACCGCCAGAGCAAGAACGCCCAACGGCTGGCGGAAGCGCTCCAGGGCCATAAGGCGCTCTGCCGCGTCCTCTATCCCACGCTCTTCACCGATCCCGAACAGGTGCGCATCTTCCATAAGCAGTGCGCCTATCCCGGCGCGATTTTTTCGCTTGAGTTCCGCGGAGGCAAAAGCGCCGCTTTCAATTTCCTGCGCAGCGTGAAGATCGCGCGCAACGCCGTGTCACTGGGCGGCGTCGAGACACTCACCTGTCACCCCAAAACCACCACTCACTCCGGCATGAGTGAGGAGGAACTGGCTGCCTCCGGAGTGACCGATGGACTGGTGCGCATTTCTGTCGGAATTGAAGATTGGCGCGATTTGCTGGCCGATTTCGAGCAGGCGCTGGCGGCGGTGGAATAGCTGTCGCCCCGCGGCGGTCTTATGCTCGCCCATAATGAAAACAATGCTGGCGTGCGGTTCCAGCATCGCGCGCGGACGCGGAGTTGCCTCGAAATTGCGATCCTCATATGCGCATTCGGCTCACGGAAGGCCTGGTCATCGCCATCGAGCCGAACGTCGCGGCGGGGCGCGAGCGTGGTGCGCTCGAGTCCGATGGCTGGACCATTCGAACTGCCGATGGCGCCTTTGCTGCCCATCACGAGCACACGCTGGTGATCACCCGGCGCGCTTTCATCCTGCTCACAGCCGCATAATTCGCGAATTGCCTATAATGGCGTTCATGTCCGCTCCTTCCAGATCCGGCGTGTCGGTGCGCGTGGCGCGCATGGAAGATATCGCCGCGTGCGGCCCTATCTGTCACACCGCGTTCCATGAGATCAACACCCGCCACAACTTCCCGCCCGATTTACCCTCGGCCGAGGCGGCTGGCGGGATATTGACGCAGATGTTTTCCCATCCGCGCTTTTACTGTGTAGTGGCGGAGGTGGATGGCAAAGTCGCCGGAAGCAATTGCCTGGATGAGCGCAGCCCCATTGCCGGCGTAGGGCCGATCACGGTCGATCCCTCCGTGCAGAACAGAGGCGTGGGGCGTATGCTGATGCAGGCCGTAATCGAACGCGCGCTCGCGCGGCACAGCCCGGGAATCCGGCTGGTGTAGGCCGCTTTTCATAACCGGTCGCTATCGCTCTACACCAGTCTGGGGTTCGATGTTTGCGAACCGCTTTCCTGCATGCAGGGCAACCCGCCGGGAGGCAAGATTCCCGGCTGCGAAGTACGGCCGGCCGAGGCCGCGGATTTGCCCGATACCAGCCGGGTTTGCCGCCTGGTTCATGGCCACGACCGCGAAGGCGAAGTTGCCGACGCCATCCGGCAGGGCGCCGCGAAGGTGGTGATTCGCGGCGGAAGGATTACCGGATACACCACCGGCCTCGCATTCTTCGGCCACTCGGCCGGCGAAACCCTCACAGATATACAGGCATTGATCGCCTCGGCTGAATTTTTCAGCGGACCGGGAATCCTGGTGCCCACGCGCAACGCCCCGCTGTTCCGCTGGTGCCTGGAAAACGGCTTGCGTGTCGTGCAGCCAATGACACTCATGAGCCTTGGCTTGTATAACGAGCCGAAAGGCGCCTGGCTGCCCTCAATCACTTTTTAGCGCTTGCCGGCGGTTTCGGGGTCATCCCTGCCTACTTCGCGACCGGATCGGATAACCCCGTCTCGAGCGCGCTCTATCGGATGGGCCGGAGCGGTACCGTCATCACCCGCTTCTCCTTCTAATATTGGAGTAGTGACCAGGGACGCTCTCAACAACAGGCCGCCCAATAGGCCGCAAAGCCCGGCCGGAATTCTTTGCGGCCTTTTTACTGCCGCCGTTGCCCTGAGCGCAACCCTGGGCTTGTTCGCGGCGGAACGGGATTTTCCCTCCTTCGAAAGTGTGAAGCCGGTCCTGGAAACGCAGCGGGAGCATTTGCCGGCAGGCCTCGGAAACGCCAATGAAGGCAGGTGGCTCGCCTGGTCGCGGCGCGAGGACAAAGTCATTCGCGCGCGTCTCGATCAGGGCGATCTCGATTCCGCGGTGAATCTGCTTCTGTACGGCACGTCGTTCACCAGCCAGCCGCGAATCCGCATGGAAGCCCTCACCGAAGCCTCCCGCGCCGGCATATTGCGGGCGCGCGTGGACGATCTGGTTGCCGGCGTCCGCAACCCCGGTAGCAACCAGCGCCTCATTTTCCTTAGGCAACTTCTACAGAAGCACGGATTCGAGGCGGATTCTCCGGACGGCGCCAAACAGACCGGCGTGTTCCTCCTCGACAATCTTCTGCGAATTGTGAAAGAGAGAAAGGTCTTGGCGGAGCGGGCCGCCAATGCCGCGAAGGGGGCCGCTCAGAGGGACGCCGCGCGGCCGAGCGGCGGCTCAAGCGATCCGGCATCGCTTTTGGACCGGGCCTCGCTTTTCCGCGATCGTGGTCTTTCGCTTGACACCGGCGTGTTCCCCGATTTCGTAATCGAGCAGACCTTGCGCGATCTGAAAAATCACGGGCTGTTGCGCGAGGGCCAGGTGGCCCGTGTGGCCGTGATCGGGCCGGGCCTCGATTTCATCGATAAGAACGAAGATTCCGCTTACGACTACTATCCTCCGCAGACCCTGCAACCGTTTGCCCTGTATGATTCCCTTGTCCGGCTCGGGCTGGCAAAAGCGGGTTCTCTATCCGTCTCCATTCTCGACATCAGCACAAGAGTGATCGAACACATAGGCCGCGCGCGCGAGCGAGCCGCGAACCACGAAGGCTACGCGATCCAGTTGCCGCGCGACATTGCGCGCCCGTGGCCGCCGGACCTCATCGCCTACTGGAAATCGTTAGGAGACCGGGTGGGAAAGCCAATCGCCCCCATTCATCCGCCGGATATCTTCCCGGGACTGGAGACGCGAGCGGTCGAAATCCGTCCGGACGTGGTGCTGGCGTGTAAACCGGCCGATCTCGATATCATTCTCCAGCGGTTGAACCTGCCACCGCCCGAGCGCTTCGACCTCATCGTGGCCACTAACATCTTCGTCTACTACGACGCTTTCGAGCAGGCTCTCGCCCTCGAAAACGCGGGCGCCATGCTGAAAACCGGCGGTCTCCTTCTGACCAACGACCGCCTCCCAGCCGGCCCCGCCAGTGCGATGCGTTTGGAGGGCGCTACCATCGTGCCCTTCGATTCTCCCGGAGTCGCTACTCACGAAGCCGTGGGCTGGTACGAAAAGCAATAGGCGTGGTCCAACGCAACTTTCAAGTGCTACCCATTTGCACGGGCTGAACAAGTCGCGTAGCTGGGAAGCCTGACGGCAGCGGAACGAGCGAGTCGAATGTCTACCCAGAGCGGCCGGAACCGGAATGATTCAGCCACACTCAACTGCCGCCTACACCAGCAACTCCCGCGCATCAATCTTCTTCCTCGTCGTCTTCAAAGGCGCGCTCAGAAATTCCAGAAACGGCTTCATCGCGCGGAATCGCTGCACGATTTCCGTGTAGAAAGCGGGCGTTGTGGCAATTTCGGGCGGCAACTCCACGTAAAGGATAAACTGCTTGAAGCGCAGCAGATCGGCGGCCGGGTGGTCGCTGGCGAAGCCTTTGGGAACACGGGAAAGCTGCTCTCCCCGCAGTTCTCCCAGAAGCTCGCGCACCGGGCGGGCGCGCAGAATGCGGCGCAGATCGCCGTGCCGCTCCGCGATGTGGTTGCGGATGACCGTGAGCGCCGCCGGTTCCGGCATATACATGCCTCCGCCGATGGCGGCCTCTTTGTGCGAAATCGCGAAGTAATAACCTGCGCCGGTATCCCTATAGCGAAAACTAGCGGCGATCTGGGTCTTATAAGGCGATTTATCTTTGCTGAAACGCGTATCGCGGTAGATCCGGTAGACTGCCTTTTCCGGCTCCGTCACAAATTCCGGAGCGAAGTCCATCAGCGCCCGGTTCACGGCTTCCACCAGCGCGCGCATGGGCTGCTTCACCCGCTCTTCGAACAGTGGCTTGCGCGGCTGGAACCATTCGCGCTTGTTGTTGCGAGCCAGGCCGCGGAAGAAATCGATGGCCTCGGCCGGAAAGCCTGGAAAGGCGGAGCGCACGGAAATCCCTCACCTATAATTTAGGTAATGCCCACCACGGAAGAGGCGCTGGCGCGTCTCGCCGCGATTCCCAATTTAACCATTTTGCGCGATGAGCCGCTGGCCCGGCACACGCGTTTTGCCATCGGCGGTCCCGCCGATTTCTACGCCGAAACGGACAGTCCGGAAACGTTTGCGTCCGCTTTGGAAAAGGCGCGCGCCGCGGGCATCCACACCGCGATCATCGGCGGCGGCACGAACCTGATCGTCTCGGACGAAGGCTTTCGGGGTCTTGTGCTCCGCTACCGCGCGGCGAGGCTCGAAGCGCGCGGCAATTGCGTTCTGGCAGAGGCGGGGGCGGAATTGCAAGCTTTGGTGGATTTCACTATCGAGCGGGGCCTCAAGGGTCTCGAAACGCTCGCCGGAATTCCCGGTTGGGTGGGCGCGGCCGTTTATGGCAATGCGGGCGCCTATGGCCATTCCATTTCCGAGCGCGTGGCTTGGGTGCGCTATTACGATGGCGCGGGCGTCCGCGCCATCAGCGGTCCGGAGTGTGAGTTCCGCTACCGGGAGAGCATTTTCAAGGCGCGCAAGGAATGGATTATTTTCTCTACCGAACTGCATCTCGAACCGGCGGATGTGGGAGAACTACGCCGCGTGGCCGCGGATATCGTGAAGGTGCGCAACGAAAAATTCCCGGTCACCATGAAATGCGCGGGCAGCATTTTCAAGAACCTGATCCTGGCCGAGCTTCCCCCCGCAGCCGCGGCGGCGGTGCCGCCCCGGGTGATTCGCGAAGGCAAAGTGCCGGCCGCCTGGTTTCTGGAGCAGGTAGGCGCCAAGGGGATGCGGCGCGGCGGCATTCAGGTGGCCGATTATCACGCCAATCTCGTTTATAACGATGGCGGCGGCACGGCCGCGGATCTGTGCGCCGTAATCGCGGAACTGAAAAGTCTGGTGCAGGGCCGTTTTGGCCTGGCGCTGGAAGAAGAAGTCCAATACGTGGGCATGAAAGCCTGACCCCGCCGCTGCCACCGCGCCACAATAGAAGCAGCTATGAGCACCATTACCTCGCCCGATATCGGATCGACGCATCTGGCTGAGTACGTCAATGGCGTGCCCAACCTGAGCGGTTCCGAGGACGCCATAGCGCACGCGATGGCCCGCCGTGGCCCCTTCTACCTGCCGGAGTGCGGCATCGATTTCGGCCGCGCCCGCAGCGGCTTCGCCAACGCCCTGCACATGCATCAGCCGCTCATCCCGGCCGGCAGCCCCGATCTCGGCAGGGCTCCCATCATCAGCAATCTGCAATTCATGCGTGATTTCGGCAACGACGAAGCGCGCTACAACGCGGGCGTCTTCGCCTGGTGCTATAAGCGCATGGGCGAATTCATCCCCCAATTGTTCGGCGAAGGCAAGCAACCGCGCATCATGCTGGATTATTCCGGCTGCCTGCTCCACGGGCTGCGCGCCATGGGGCAGAACGATACTATCGAAGCCTTGCAGCGCATCACCGGCGATCCCGCCTACCGTCGCGGGGTCGAGTGGGTGGCCACCGCCTGGGGCCACGCCGTCGCGCCCTCCACTCCGGTGCAGGATTTCCGCCATCACGTGCGCGCCTTCCAGCATCATTTCGCGGCGATGTTCGGCCTGGAAGCGCTCAGCCGAGTGCGTGGGTTTTCGCCTCCGGAAATGGCCCTCCCCAATCACCCCGATGTCGCCTACGAATTCGTGCGCACCTTGAAGGATTGCGGATTCCGCTGGGTGCTGGTGCAGGAGCACTCCGTCGAGCGCGTCGAAGATGGCGGGCCGGTCCGCCAGCCGCATCTTCCTCACACGCTCGTAGCCCGCAATTCCGAAGGGAAAACCCACTCCATCACCGCTATCGTGAAAACCCAAGGCAGCGATACCAAGCTGGTCGCGCAGATGCAGCCTTATTACGAGGCCAAAGGGTTGAATCGTTCCCCTCTGGGCTCTAATTTCGTGCCCCCGGTGTGCGCGCAGATTGCCGACGGGGAAAATGGCGGCGTGATGATGAACGAATTTCCCGCCAAGTACATGGAAGTGATGCGGGAAGCTTCTGGGAGCGATGTGCCGCCCATGAATATCACCGAGTACCTGGAGTATCTGGACGCCATGGGAGTGCGGGAGCAGGATTTTCCCCCCATTCAGCCGATCCTGCAGAAGCGCATCTGGGACCGCATGGCCGGACAGACCGGCGCGGAAGCGATGGAGCGCGCCATTGAAGAGCTGCGCAAGCAAGATAACCGTTTCCACGTGGAAGGCGGTAGCTGGACGAACAACCTTTCCTGGGTGCGCGGTTACGCCGATGTGCTCGGGCCGATCGAAAAAGTCAGTGCGCTGTTCACCGAAAAAACCCGCGGCGCAAATCCTTCCGAACATCGCTACCGGAACGCTCTATACTACTTACTGATGACCCAGACCAGTTGCTTCCGCTATTGGGGCACGGGCGTGTGGACCGATTACGCCCGCGAGCTCTGCCGGCGGACAACCGAGATTCTGCAGCACGATTTCTGAGACGGGGAAAGGCCCGGGCCCCTGCAGTACTTCCTGGCCAGGGAAGGAGCAGTTTCCGTGAAATGCTGGTTCTGTGAAAACACCGCTCGAGGCACATGCGCAGCCTGCGGCCGGGGACTTTGCCACGAGCACGCGCACATTCACGACGAATTCACCCTGGCCAAGTCGGACACAAGCACCGGGTTCAGCAGCTATTACAACGTCTACGGAGCATTGAAGTGCTCCGATTGCCGTCTGGAATGGAAGAACTTTCAACCTGGGCGGTGATGCGGACGTGGCCAGATTCTGGGGCACGCTAGGCGGCATCCTGGCCGGTTTGCGCGGTTTCACCCGCGCCTTGAAAAGACACCGGCCGCGGACGCCCATACCCACCCCGCGGCCCGCGGCATCGGCTGAAGGGCGCGAGTTGCCAGTCTCCTACGGCCGCCCCAAAGTTACGCTGATGGTTGTGGATCCTTACCTGGTGTACGCGTACTGGGATGTCGATACGGAGCGCTTACCCGCCGGTACGCAATCGGCTGTGCTGCGCTTTCACGATGCCTCCCAGGCCGCGCCTCCATTTGATGTCGATATCGATCTGCGCGCACTCAACTGGTACGTGCACCTGTGGAGCCCGGCCAAATCCTACTACGCGGACCTGGGAGTAAGAACAGAGGGAGGTCAGTTTATTTCCCTGGCGGTTTCCAATCGAATCGAAACGCCGCGCGCCTGGCCCGCCGCGGAGATTAAAGAGGTGGGGCAGGCCCTTTCGCCTGCCGATGCGGGCGAGGCCCGCGCGCCGGTGGCGCCTTCGCCTGCCGCTAGAGCCGAAGCCCACATGCTATCGCCGGCAGTCTTGGCGCCGCCGAAACAGCCGGCGCCCGCGGCCAGGAATCCGCAACCGGAGGCGAAGTCCCTGGAGCCTGAAGTCCGGGAGTCTGTTCCCAAGCCTGTCCACGCCGGCGACGTGTTGCGCCAGAGGCTCGCCGAAATCTACGCGCTGCGCTCCTGGCAGTCCCGCCCGGCTTTGACGCTGGCGGCGGTTTCACCGGGCGAAATCGTAGGAACCACGTTCACGCTTCAGCCGGCCGGCGCCGAAACAATTTGTGCGATCCATGTTCCGGGCGAACGGGCGCCTTCCGCTTTCACTCCAGTCCCCTCCGATCTGACTGCGCTCGCGGAGCGCGGCTTTTCTCCGGGCCTGCCTTCTTCGCCTGGCGCCCCCGCCGGTTAGCGCGTATGCAAGGCTATTTAGCCCTCATCCTGCACGCCCACCTTCCGTATGTGCGGCACCTGGAACACGAAGATTTCCTCGAAGAGAACTGGCTGTTTGAGGCGATCACGGAAACCTACGTCCCGCTGCTGCTGGTGCTCGATGGTTTGGTCGCCGATGGCGTCGATTTCCGGCTCACCATTTCGCTTACGCCCCCGCTTGCGGCCATGCTGCTCGATGCGCCCTTGCTCGCCCGCTACCTGCGCCGGCTGGAACGCACCATGGAACTGGCGGAAAAAGAAGTCGCGCGCACCGCCTCCCAGCCCGAGTTCGAACTGCTCGCGCGGCTCTATCTACGCCTGTTCTCACGAGTTCACGACGCCTTTGCCAACCGCTACCAGCGGAACCTGGTGGGCGCGCTCGACCGCCTGCAGCAGACCGGTAAGGTGGAGGTGATTGCGAGCGCGGCCACCCACGGCTATCTGCCGGTGCTCTCGGTGAATCCATCGGCGGTGCGGGCGCAGGTGTGCCTGGGAGTGGAGCATTACCGCAAGATATTTGGCAAATCTCCCGCCGGGTTCTGGTTGCCCGAGTGCGGCTACTATCCGGGCGTTGATGAAATTCTGCGCGAAAACGGAATCCGCTACACCATTCTGGAAACCCACGGCATCACCCGCGCCGGCCGGCGCCCCGCTTACGGCGTTTACGCGCCGATCGAGTGCCCATCCGGTCTCGCCGCTTTCGGCCGCGACCCCGATTCCTCCCGCCAGGTGTGGAGCTCCGAAGGTGGCTACCCCGGCGATTTCGACTACCGCGAGTTCTACCGGGACATCGGCTTCGATCTTGACCTCGACTACATCCGCCCATACATTCATCCCGATGGAATCCGCGTCGACACGGGCATCAAATACTACCGGATCACCGGGAAAGGCGCCCACAAAGAACCCTACGTGCCCGAATGGGCGGAGCGCAAGGCGGCCGGCCACGCCGGGCATTTTCTCGGGGCGCGGATCGGGCAGATCGCCAGCCTGGCCGCGGGCATGGACCGCAAGCCCATCGTGGTGGCGCCCTACGATGCCGAACTGTTCGGCCACTGGTGGTTCGAAGGCCCGCGCTGGCTCGATTACCTCATCCGCAAAATCGCGCTGGACCAGTCGGACATCCGGCTCACTACCCTTTCCGAATATCTTGAGGAATACCCGGTCAACCAGGTGGCCACGCCCTCGCTTTCGAGTTGGGGCCGCAACGGCTTCAACGAGGTATGGCTGAACGGCGGCAACGATTGGATCTGCCGCCATTTGCACGCCGGCGCGGAAATGATGGATGAGTTGTGCGCCCGAAATCCGCGCGCCGCCGGAGTAGCGCGCCGGGCGATCGCCCAGGCCGGGCGCGAGCTGCTGCTCGCGCAATCGAGCGATTGGGCCTTCATGATCAATTCCGGAGACATGAAGGAGTATGCCTCTACGCGCACCAAAACCCATCTGCTGCGGTTACACCAATTGAAGCGCCAGGTGGAATCCAAAGCCGTTGACGAAACCTGGCTGCGCACGCTGGAGCTGCAAGACAACCTGTTCGCCGATCTCGCGGTGATGGAGGCATTCGCTCCGCACCTCCTCCGCCCGAGTCCCCGCCTCGCGCCGTCCCAGTTCCCGGCCCTCAGCCCTCAAGCCCCACTGCAGATTGCCATGGTGTGCCCCGAAGTGGCCCCCTTCGCCAAAACAGGCGGCCTGGCCGATATGGCCGGCTCGCTCGCCGGGGCGTTGCGCAACCTGGGGCATCGGGTCGAAATCGTCATGCCGGCTTACCGCTCCATTCTCGAACAGGGAGTGGCCCGCGATACCGGCCTGCGCGTCCGCGCGCTTATTGGCGGCCGCGAGCGGGAAGCGGCCATTCTCTGGGCGGCCCTGGCTGATGGCGTTCCCGTGCACTTCATCCGCTGCGACCCATATTTCGACCGCCCTTTTTTCTATGGCACGCCGGAAGGGGATTATCCGGATAATGCGGAGCGCTTTGCCTTTTTTGCCCGCGCCGCGCTCGAAGCCCTATCCCGGCTGGCAACCGCCGCTCGCCGCGACGCCCCTCGCATTCTGCACGCGCACGACTGGCAGAGCGCGCTGGCGGTGGCGTTTCTCAAGGCCCAGCCTGAGTTGTACCCCGCGCTGGCGCCGGCCCGCACCGTCGTGACCGTGCATAACCTCGGCTACCAGGGTCTGTTTCCGCCCCGCGATTGGAGCCTGCTGGGCCTGGATGAAGGGCTTTTCACCCCGCGCCACCTGGAGTTTTATGGCCAGATCAACTTCCTCAAGGGCGGCCTGGCCTTTGCGGATGCCATTTCCACCGTCAGCCCTACCTACAGCCGCGAAATCCAAACCCCGGATTACGGATTTGGCCTGGACGGTTTTTTCCGCGCGCGCGCGGCAAACCTGAGCGGCATTCTGAACGGCGCCGATTACCGCACCTGGAGCCCCCAAACCGACCGCTGGATCGCGCGCAATTACGGCCCTGAAGACCTCGGCGGAAAAGCCGTATGCAAGGCACAATTGCAGGAAGCCTTCGGCCTGGAACGCTCTCCGGACGTGCCGCTGGCCGGCATGGTCGCCCGGCTGGTCTCGCAAAAAGGAATCGATCTGGTAGCGTCCGCATTCGAAGGCCTGATGGAGCGCGGCGTACAGTTCGTTTTGCTGGGCACAGGCGAGCCGCAATACCAGGACTTCTTCCGCCAGGCGGCCAGACGGTATCCAACCAGAGTTGGTGTCCGCATCGGATTCGACGAGAAACTGGCGCACCAGATCGAAGCCGGCTGCGATCTGTTCCTCATGCCCTCGCGTTACGAGCCGGGCGGCTTAAACCAGCTCTACAGTCTGCGGTACGGAACCATTCCAGTGGTGCGCGCCACCGGCGGCTTAAAAGACAGTGTGCGCGAGTTCGATCCGGCTTCGGGCGTTGGCAACGGCTTCGTATTTGAATCATACGAAACCGCCGCCCTGTTGGACGCAATCCGCCGCGCCCTGGCGCTGTTCCGCCGCAAAGACGAGTGGGTCCGGCTCGTCAAATCCGCCATGGCCGCCGATTACTCCTGGGACCGCTCGGCCGCCGAGTACGTGAAACTGTACCGCAAACTCTTGGCTGGGTGAAAAAAGCGGCATGCCGCCCCGCAAGGGCTCTGCTCCAGCCCCCCACGCTTGACAAATTATCAAATTAGATTCATTCTAAAAACTTGGACCCCGAAGCCATCCGGCGCTCCCTGGAGGAAAGCGGCCTCCGCTGCACTCCCCAGCGCTACGCCGTCATGGCGTTCCTCATGAAACACCCCAGGCATCCCACCGCGGCCGAGATCTTCGCAGCCGTCAATCGCATCGATCCGCGTTCTTCCAGGGCCACGATTTACAATAACCTCTCGGATCTGGTCGAGGCCGGCCTCGTGCGAGAGGTCGCTGTCGAGGGCCGCGCCGCCCGGTTCGACGCGCGGGGCATGCCGCATCACCACTTTATCTGCGACCGCTGCGGCAATGTGGAAGATATCGAGTGGTACGATGTGCCCAAGCCGGCTCCAAACTCCCTAGGCAGAAGGGTTCTGCGCGAGTGCGAGCTCATTTTCCGCGGGCTCTGCGCCAGGTGCGCTCCGCGGCGCCCGTCTCGCGGTTCCGGCGGAGATACCGCTTGAGCCGCCATTTGTGTATACCGCATGAAATTTAAAGGAGGACGAACTTATGGATAGTCAAACCACACAGGGGGCTGCTGTCCCCGAAACCCAAAAGGAAGCCGTGCGCCCCGCGGCCAGGTGTCCTGTACACACCTCTGCCGGCGTCCGCACGAATGCGGACTGGTGGCCGGAACAACTGAACCTCAAAATCCTGCACCAGCACTCGCCCTTGTCCGATCCCATGGGCAAGGACTTCAATTACGCCGAAGAATTCAAAACACTCGACCTCAATGCCGTCATTAAAGACCTCCATGCCTTGATGACCGATTCGCAACCCTGGTGGCCCGCCGATTTTGGCCATTATGGGCCGCTCTTCATTCGCATGGCTTGGCACAGCGCCGGCACCTACCGCATCGGCGATGGCCGTGGCGGCGCCGGCTCCGGCGCCCAGCGCTTTGCGCCGCTCAATAGCTGGCCGGACAATGTCAATCTCGATAAAGCGCGTCGTCTGCTCTGGCCCATCAAGCAGAAATACGGCCGCAAAATCTCTTGGGCCGATCTGATGATTCTCGCCGGCAACGTCGCCCTGGAATCCATGGGCTTCAAAACTTTCGGCTTCGGTGGCGGCCGCGAGGACGTCTGGGAGGCGCCGGAAGATGTCTACTGGGGGCCTGAGGGCAAGTGGCTGGCCGACGAACGCTACAGCGGCGATCGCGACCTGGCCGATCCTCTCGCCGCGGTTCAGATGGGGCTGATTTACGTCAATCCCGAAGGGCCGAATGGAAAGCCCGATCCACTGGCCGCGGCACGCGATATTCGGGAGACGTTCGCCCGTATGGCTATGAATGACGAGGAAACCGTCGCGCTCATTGCCGGCGGGCACACCTTCGGTAAAACCCACGGCGCCGCCGATGCCGCCAAGTACGTCGGTCCCGAGCCCGAAGCCGCTCCCATCGAGGAGCAGGGCCTCGGCTGGAGATGCAGCTACGGCACCGGCTGCGGCGACGATACCGTCGGCAGCGGCCTAGAAGTTACTTGGACCACCACCCCCACTAAATGGAGCAACAACTTCCTCGAAAATCTTTATAAGTACGAATGGGAGCTTGTGAAGAGCCCGGCCGGCGCCTGGCAGTGGACTCCCAAGAACGGCGCCGCCGCCAATGCCGTTCCCAATGCCCACGATCCGTCCAAGCGCCACGCCCCCGGCATGCTTACCACGGACCTTGCCCTGCGAATGGACCCCATCTACGGCCCCATCTCCAAGCGCTTCCTCGATCACCCGCAGGAGTTCGCCGATGCTTTCGCCAAGGCGTGGTACAAACTCACTCACCGCGACATGGGCCCCATCGCGCGCTACCTCGGCCCGCTCGTTCCTAAAGAGACTTTGATCTGGCAGGACCCTGTCCCCGCCGTCGATCATGACCTGATCGGCCCGCGCGACATTGCCGCTCTGAAAACCAAGATTCTGGCATCCGGCCTTTCTACTTACGAACTGGTCACCACGGCCTGGGCCTCGGCCGCATCCTTCCGCGGTTCCGATAAGCGCGGCGGAGCCAATGGCGCGCGCATTCGCCTCGCGCCCCAAAAGGATTGGCAGGTGAACCAGCCAGCCCTGCTGGCCCAGGTGCTCTCCAAGCTCGAAACCATTCAAAAGGAGTTCAACGGCTCCCAAAAAGGTAAAAAAAGGGTTTCGCTTGCCGACCTGATCGTCCTCGGCGGCTGCGCGGCCATCGAAGAAGCGGCCAAAAAAGCCGGGCACGATATCAAGGTTCCGTTCTCGCCCGGCCGCACGGATGCTTCCCAGGAGCAGACCGACGCCGCTTCGTTCGCCGTACTCGAGCCCAAAGCCGACGGGTTCCGCAATTACATCGGCAAGGTAAACGGCATTCCGGCCGAGGAGCTTTTGGTCGATAAGGCGCAGTTGCTGAATCTCACCGCTCCCGAAATGACCGTTCTCATCGGGGGCATGCGCGCGCTCGCCGCCAACTACGGCCAGTCCAAACACGGCGTCTTCACCAGCCGCCCCGGAACGCTGACGAACGATTTCTTCGTCAACCTGCTTGACATGAACACCAAGTGGCAGCCCTCCGCGACCGATGGAATCTACGAAGGGCGCGACCGCAAAACGGGCGAAGTCAAGTGGACCGCAACCCGTGTCGATCTGATCTTCGGCTCGAATTCCCAACTCCGGGCGATCGCCGAAGTCTACGCCTGCCAGGACGCGGGCCAGAAGTTCGTAAACGACTTCGCGGCAGCTTGGGCCAAGGTGATGAACCTCGACCGATTCGACCTCCGCACCAGCTAAAACCAATGTGGGGCAGGTTGCTAACTGAACTGAACCCCAAAACTGAGACACGGAGTTAAGGGACGCATACATTGAATGGAGAAGGAAAATGGATGTGTCCCGAAACGTGTACAGCCGGGATTTGAAGATCGCCGCCATGCGCGCGTTGGATGCGGGAGCGACCAACGGCGAAATCGCTGGCAAGTACCAGGTGAGCCCG
>DATGKM010000134.1:0-13070 GCA_035294665.1 Bryobacteraceae bacterium
AAGATACGCGCGGCCAGATCGAGGCCGAAGTGCGCCAGGCGTATCTCGATCTGGAAGCCGCCGCCGGACAGGTGGAAGTCGCGCGCAAGAATCTCGATGTCGCCGGCGAAGCCCTGGAGATGACTCGCGCCCGCATGGAAGCCGGCGTCGTCAATACAGTCGAAGTAGTGCAGGCCCAGCAGACTCAGGCCAACGCGCGGCTCGATTTGATCAATGCCATCTTCGCGCACAATCTGGCGAAGCTGAACCTGGCGCGCTCGCTCGGTCACGCCGGCGACCGCCTCCGTTCGCTGTTGCGGCCGGAGGCCAACGAAGCGCCGCAATCGGGCCGGTGATATTCTTGTCCCGATGCAAGCCAAGCTCATAATCGGGATCGCGCTCACTGCGATTGCATGGGCGCAAGGACCCTCTTCGTCACAGGCGCCGAAGCCGGCGCGGAACTGGCGGGGCGCGGGCGCAACCCCGTGTATCGGCTCGGATGGCGGCGTTTACAAATGTCCTCCGGCGCGGCGCGTCGAGGCCATTCGCGCAGGCCGCCTCCTCGATCCCCAATCGGGCCGCATGCTGGCAAATCAGGTGATCGTGATCTCCGGTGACCGCATCGCCGAAACCGGCGCGGCAGGCGCGGTGAAGATTCCAGCCGGCGCGCGCGTGATCGACCTCAGCCGCGCCACGGTTCTGCCCGGGTTGATCGATGCCCACACCCACATGTTCGACACGCGGCACGCCGGAGTCACCACCGAAGAAGCCATGGTTATCGCCGTAGCGAATGTACAAGCCGATCTGCGCGCCGGCTTCACGGCCGCGCGCGATATGAGCTCCCACGGCAACGGCTATGGAGATATCGCCATCCGCAACGCCATTCGCGATGGACGCATCGAGGGGCCGCGCTACCAGGTCTCCACATTGGGAATTGTCTGGAGCGCGAAGCCCGCGGACCCGCGGCATCCCGATAACCCGCTGGCCAGCGCCGTGGTGCGTTCGATCGAGGACGCGCGCGCCGCCGTGCGCGAGCAGATCGCCCACGGAGCCGACTGGATCAAGCTGTTTCCCGCGGGCGCCTATTCGTTCACTCCAGATGGCAAGGATCGATATCAAGTGACTTACCCGCTGCCGGTGCTCGAGGCGCTGGTGAACGAGACGCACAAGCTCGGTAAAAAAGCGGGCTGCCACGTATATGGCGGAGAAGGCCTGCAAAATGCGATTACCGCCGGTTGCGACACCATCGAGCACGGTTTCGGCCTGAACCAGGAGATGCTGAAAACCATGGTCGCGAAGAAGCTCTACTACGATCCGACCATCGTGCGTTACACCGAGCCGCAGATGGACGACAACGACGCGCGCAATACCGGCGGCAAATATCGCATCATTCCCATCTTCACGCGCGCCACGCGCCTGGCGGCCTCGACCGAAGGCATCAAAATCATGGCCGGCAGCGGCGTCGATGGCTCCACGTTCCCGCATGGCACGCAGGCGCTGGAATTCGAAGCCCTGGTGAAACTCGCCGGCCTCACGCCGCTCCGGGCGATTCAGGCGGGCACTATTGTCAACGCCGAAGCGCTGGGCTGGCAGAACGAGATCGGCGCGATTCAGAAAGGCAAGTACGCCGACATCATCGCCGTTTCCGGCGATCCGCTAGCCGATATCACCGAACTCCAGCGCGTGAAGTTCGTCATGAAAGGTGGGGTGGTGATCCGCAACGAATTGCCGGAAGCGCCGAAGTAATGCGCGCAGGTCGACAATGGCGTGACATTCGCCGCCCCTCCAGCGGACCTTAGTGGCGCGATGCACGTTTTAAAACCGGAGCAACCCCTCCAGATATCCCAATTCGCCGTTCTTGCCCTGTGGGTAGATGAATTTCATCGCCGCAAGCCCTTGCGCGTAGCCGAGGTACGCGGTCAGGGTGAAGTGCGGTGATTGGCGGTATTCGACGCTGGTGTCGTACAGGTTGGCAAGCGAGCGGCGGCCGGAAGTGGCGCGGCCGGTGTAACCAAAGGTCCAGGGCTGGAACACTCCGCCGCCGCCGTACCACAGGTCGTTCGCGTTAGTCAGGCGCAGCGAGTGGAATTCGCTGGTGATCGTTACCTTGGAATGTGGCCGCTGGATCAAGCTGCCGAAGGCGTCCTCGGTGTTCATCATGTTGAAGAAGGGGAAGCGGGCGTACGGCCTTGGCGTGGGCAGAAGTTGGAAGAAGGTTCCGTGGCGGTTGTCGTTGGGGTTGCCGTCTCCGGAGCCCAGCGTGAAACCGCCGCGCACCCACGGCTTCAACTTGGGCAAAATCGCGGGCTGGAAGCCGCCCTCGAAATCGAATGCAAAGGCGCGCTGCTGCTCGACGCCCCAGCGGCCGGTCTGCACGGCGCCCCAGCCGAGCAAGTCGATTGTGCCCGGCTGCGTAGTGATCGCATGCACGCTGTGCGCGCCGAACGTGGTAAGGAGGATGTTTTCCGTGTCGGCTTGGCGCACGGCGAGCCGGCGGTTGTCGGTCTTGAGAATGTGCCGGAAATCGTCGTACTCAACGACGAACGCTCTGGTATCGGCCGAGTGCCGGCCGCGGCCCCAATCGTGGGTGAAGCTGCCATACGCGAAGCCCACGCGATTCCATCCCCAGCCATCGGTTTGAAAGACGCCGCGCGTGGGTGTGGCCGCGACCAGGCTGAAGTTGCCCGCTTCCGTATCCGCGGAGTAGTGGAGGCCATCGAAACTGCGGCCCACGTCGGACCAGCCGAAATCGCCGATCAGACGCTGCGCGATGCGGTCCCGCTTGAGCGCGGCGAGCGTGGTGTTGCGGGGCGCGGCCTCTGAGCCATCGAGAAAAGTGAACCGGCCGATCTCGAGCGTTTGCGATTTGCCGAACGGATGGAAGCGCGCGAAAAGCTGCTTGGGGAAGATCATCGCGCTGTTGCGGTCGTTGTGATTGGCGGTGTAATAATTGGAGCCGAGGCCGAGCGCGCCCTGGGGCGCCGGATCGGTGGCGTTGCCGGGCATGCCAAGCAGAAACGGCGCGGCCAGTTCGAGGTTCCAGTCCCAGCCGGAAAGCTTCTGCGCAATCCTGACGCGCAGGATGTTGCCCGAGTATTCGTACTGATTTTCGCCGCTCCCGCCTTGAAACCAGTTCCAGAAATAGACGCGCGAACGCAGCGACCCGCTGAGGGTGATGCCGCCAGTAGATGAATCGGCGCCGGAGTTCGATTGGGCCCAGAGAGTAAGAGGCAATAAAAGCAGTGTTAGCGGTTTGATGTTAGTCTCCTGTGACAAACTCGCGGGCCAGAACGCCTTCCGGTTCTTCCTGCTCCGAAAAACGCACGGCCAACGCGGCTACGGAACAGGCGGCGATCAGGACGCCTAAAATGAGAAACGCCTGCGGATAGCTCAGGCGGGGCGTTTTGAACAGAAAACCGGCGAGCACGGCGCCCGCATTGCCGCCCGCGCCGACGATTCCCGCCACCGCGCCGAGCGCGCGCTGATTGACGAACGGCACGATGGCGTAGTTGGCGCCGTTCGACATTTTCACGAACAGGCCGGTGAACATCATGCTGCCGATCGCCAGCGGCAGCCAGCGCATCTGGGAAAACAGCATCATGGCCAGGCCTTCGCAGAGAATGGTGCAGCCGAGCAGCAGCACGCGGCCGCGCAGGCCCCACCGCCGGTTCGCGCGGTCGCTGACGATGCCGCCCAAGGCGCGCGCGAACAGGTTCATCATGCCGAACGTGCTGGCAACGACACCCGCCAGTTTGAGCGAAAGGTGAAAGTAGTCGGTGTAATAGAGAGCGGCGAAATTATCGATAGTCAGCTCCATCCCGAAAGAGGCGCCGTACAGTAGAGCGAGCGCCCATACGCGCGGGTCGCGGGCGGCTTCGGCGAACGCCCCCGAGACATGGCTTTTCGCTTCGGTCTTACGGAAGTCGCCCTCGGGCGTGTCCTCGGTGAGAAAGTAGTAAGCGATGCCGGTAACGAGCAGCGCGAGCCCGGCCACCGCCATGGCGAGCCGCCAGCTCCACCAGGCGCTCAGGCCCGCGCTGAGAAATGCGCCGAACAACAGCGGCATCGCCATCTGGGTGACACCGCCGCCGAGATTACCCCACCCCGCGGCCGTCGCATTGGCGGTCCCCACAATGTCCGGCGCGAACATCGTCGATGTGTGGAACTGCGTGATCACGAACGATGCGCCGATGGCTCCGATCGCCAGGCGGAAGACGAGAAAGGTTGTGAAGTTGTGCGACAGGCCGACGCCCATCACCGGCAGCGAGCCGAGGATCAGCAGCCAGGTGTAGGCACGGCGCGGACCGATGCGGTCGCAGAGCCAGCCGATCAGCATGCGCGCCAGAACCGTGATGGCGACGGCGGCAATAGCCGAGTTGCCGATCTGCTCTTTCGTAAGATGCAGCTCGTCGCGGATCACCGGCAAAAGCGGCGCCAGACCGAACCATCCGAAGAAGCACAGAAAGAATGCGAGCCAAGTCATGTGGAAGGCCCGCATGGGAATGGTGTGAAAGTCGAACAGATCAATCGCGATGGCTTTGTTGCGAACGTTCATGCGTTACCCGATTGTCAGAACGATATCGCCCGCTTCATCCACCCGGACAGGATACGTTTTGATGCCGCAATCGCCGAACAGCGCCGCGCCGGTCGGCAGATCGAACTTCCAGGAATGCAGCGGGCAGATAACCACCGTGCCGCCCACCAGTCCATCGGCCAGCGGGCCGCCGCGGTGGGGGCACTCTGCCTGCACTGCGAAAATGGCGCTGTCGCGTGTACGGAACACCGCGATTTTCTCGCCGCCCGCCGCGAAGGCGCGGCCTTCTCCCGGCGGAATAACAGCGGCCGGTCCGAGTTTTACTTTTTTCGCGCCGGTCATGGTCTGTGTCATGAAAGCGCCGGCAACAGCGAGGTGAACCGATCGGCGGCCGGGGCCGTGTACGCCTCGCGCCACGGATCTTTGTACGCCGCTTTGGATTCGGCGATTTCGCGATCGAGCCGCTCCGCGATGCCCTCGCTGTCTTCCACCACTACCGCGCGGATCTTCTCGATTCCCACCCTCTCGACGAAACCGTAACTCCGCTCCAGATACTTGGCGTTCTCCCGGTAGTACTGAATGAAGCGGCCCATGTATTTCAGAACCTCTTCGTGGCTATCGGCCACGCAAAGAATGTCGCCCTTGCGCACGTGCGATCCGGCCGCGCCACCAATGTAGATTTCCCACTTGCCTCCCTCCACCGCCACCGCGCCAAGGTCCTTCACCATGGCTTCGGAACAATTGCGGGGGCAACCGGCAGTGCCGAGTTTCATTTTGTGCGGGCTATCGAAGCCCTGGAATTCGGCTTCAATTTTCAGCGCGAGCGCGATGCTGTCGCCCAGGCCGAAGCGGCAGAAATCCGATCCGACGCAGCTCTTGCAGGTGCGATAGGTCTTGCCGTAGGCATAGCCGGAGGGCATTTCGAGATCGCGCCAGACGTTCGGCAAGTCGTCTTTGCGAAGGCCGAGGAGGTCGATTCGCTGCCCGCCGGTCAACTTCACCAGCGGCACGTGGTACCGCTCCGCCACGTCTGCGATGCGCCGCAACTGCGCGGGGCTGGTGATGCCGCCCGGTATTTGCGGCACCACCGAGAAGGTGCCGTTCTTCTGGATATTGGCGTGGATGCGTTCGTTGATGAAACGCGCGTCGCGCTGGTCTTCGTAATCGGCTTTCCAGATGGTTTTGAGCAGCGACGCCAGGCCCGGCTTGCTGCCGGCGTCTTCTTTGCCGCCCGCGAGGCGGTCGAAAACGGCGGAGACGGAGCGCAAATTGTGTTGGCGGATGGCGCGAATCAGCTCGGGCTTGGTGAGCGGCACGCCCGGCACGTAATAGTGGACCGAAGGGTCTTCTTCGGTTTCGCCGCCGCAGGCCCACTCCACAATTTCCGTCACCATCCCTTTACAGGAGCCGCAGCCGGTGCCCGCCCGCGTGGCCTCCATTACGGCCTTGGCATTGCGTTTCCCGGCTTTGACGCAGGCCACAATGGCGCCTTTGCTCACGCCGTTGCAATTGCAGATCTGCGTGGCGGCGCTCATCTCCTCGAACGTGACCTTCTTCGGCGGGTCGCCCAAATCGAACAGAAGCTCGAGGCGCTCTTCGGGAAGCGGCGTGTTGCGATCGAAAGCCTGCGTGAGGTAAGCGGCTTTGCTGAGATCGCCCAGCAGAATGCCTCCAACTAGGCGGCCCTCGCGGATGATCAGTTTCTTATAGGTGCCGCGTTTGGGTTCGGAGAATTGGACGACTTCATCGTCTTCGTCGCGCGGATCGACGATTCCCATCGACGCCACCTCCACGCCCATGACCTTCAATTTGGTGGCGATTTTCGAGCCGTGATACGCGGCCTGCGGATTGCGCCCCGTAATGTGATCGGCCAGGACTTTGGCCTGTTCCCAGATCGGCGCGACCAGGCCATAGCAGCGGCCGCGATGCTGCGCGCACTCCCCGACCGCGTAGATGTCGCGATCGTCGACCGAGCGCATCTGGTCGTCCACCACGATGCCGCGCTCGACGGTAAGGCCGCAGCCGGCGGCGATTTCCCAATTCGGCTTGATACCGGCCGAGATCACCACCAGGTCGCATTCGTGGGTGCTGCCATCGGAGAAGCGCAGGCCGAGCACGCGGTCCTTGCCGAGGATGGCGGCGGTGGTCTTCTTGAGCAGGACCTTAACGCCCAGCTCTTCCATTTTGGTTTTCAGGATGGCCCCCGCGGCGGCGTCGAGCTGCTGCGCCATCAGGTGCCCCATGATATCGACCACCGTTACTTCCAGGTGGAAATTCTGCAAGCCGCGCGCGGCTTCGAGACCCAGCAGGCCTCCGCCGATCACCACCGCGCTGCCTTTGCCCTGGGCATATGCGGCAATGGAGCGGCAGTCTTCGAGCGTGCGGAACACGAACACGCCCGGCTTGAATTTGCCATCCGGCATGGTGGTGCCTTCCATCTGGGGAATGAAGGGGCGGCTGCCGGTGGCGATGATCAGCTTGTCGTACGGTTCGGCATTGCCCTCTTCGTCGAAAGCCAGTTTGGCGCGGCGCAGCAGACCCGCGGCCCGTTTGCCGGCCAGCAGCCGGATGCCGTTTTCTTCGTACCAGGGAAGCGGGTTCAGATAAATCTCGTCTTCCTTGTAGGAGCCGTTGAGGACGCTCGAAAGCAGAATGCGGTTGTAATTTCCCGTGGGTTCATCGCCAAACATGGCGATTTCAAATTGTTCGCCGCCGCCGCGGGCCAGAATCTCTTCCACCGTGCGGGCGCCGGCCATCCCATTTCCAATCACTACCAGCTTTTGCTTTTGGGTCATCGGGCAATCTCCAGAAATCCGATATTTAAAACCACACGAGTCTCCCCGGAATTGGGAGCGGCCAACAGAATCTCGATCCGGCTGCCGGGTTGGAGGTCTTCCACCACCGCGAGCGGTACCTGAATCGCAGCCTGCGCGCCGGCCGGAACTGTGTGCGCCCCGGGAGGCTCGAAAGGAACGGGGCGCGCAAGCCCGGCGCCCTTACGCGAATACATGCCCTGAATGAAAGCCGGCCTTTCGTTCATGCCATTCCTTTCTCGATGCGCACGGCGCATACTTTGAATTCGGGCATGCGGGAAACCGGATCGAGCGCGGGGTTGGTTAACAGGTTTGCGCGGCCGGACCCTGGGAAATGGAACGGCACGAAGAGCGTATCCATGCGAATCGAAGGCGTAAGCTGCGCGGCCAACAAGGCGGTGCCGCGGCGGGTGGTTAAGCGGACCTCATCGCCATCCCGGATGCCGTAGGTGCGTGCCATGGACGGATGAATCTCGACGAACGGCCGCGGGCAGGCGGCTTCGAGAGCCGCGACGCGCCGCGTCTGCGTCCCCGACTGGTATTGCGCGAGAACGCGGCCGGTGGTGAGGTATAGCGGAAATTCGTGGTCCGGCTCTTCGGCGGCCGGATGATATTCCACGGGATGGAACTGCGCGCGCCCGTCGGCGGTGGCGAAGCGATCCAGGAACAGGCGCGGCGTGCCGGGGTGGGTTTCGCCGGGACAGGGCCAGAAGACGCCGTTCTCGCGGGCGATGCGCCCGTAGGTGATTCCGGAGTAGTCGGCCGTGCCGCCGGCGGAAGCGTGCCGCAATTCTTCAAACACCTCCGCGGCTGCCGAAGGGAACGATTTTTCGCAATCCAACTTTTTTGCGAGGGCGGCCAGGATTTCGAGATCGGTGCGCACGCCTTCCGGCGGAGGCATGGCTCTCTGCCGCAAAATCACGCGGCCTTCGAGATTGGTCATGGTGCCTTCCTCTTCGGCCCACTGCGCCGAGGGCAGAACCACGTCGGCGAGTTCGGCCGTTTCGGAAAGGAAGAAATCGGACACCATGAGGAAATCGAGTTGGCCGAGCCGCTGCTCGATGTGGCCGGCGCGCGGCGCGGAAATGGCGAGGTTGGAGCCGAACACCAGCAGCGCGCGGACACCGCCTTCAACCCCTAAGCTATCGAGCATTTCGTAGGCGGAGCGGCCCGGCGCGGGCAGTTCGGATTCGCCGATGCCCCAGATCCGCGCGATGTGCGCGCGATGCGCCGGGTTATCCAGGCGGCGGTAGCCAGGGAGTTGATCGGCCTTCTGCCCGTGCTCGCGGCCGCCTTGGCCATTGCCCTGCCCTGTGAGGCAGCCGTATCCGCAGTACGGCTTGCCGGCCTTGCCCAAGGCGAGAGCCAGATTGATGAAGGCCAGCGCGTTATTCACTCCCTGGCTTTGCTGCTCCGGCCCGCGCGCGGTAAGGATCATGGCGGTGCTGGCGGCCCCCAGCAGGCGCGCGGCGTGGTGTAGCTGTTGTTCTCTAATGCCGGTGATCCGTTCCACGCGGGCCGGCCAATAGGAGGAAACGGCGCGGCGCGCCATCTCGAAGCCATTGGTTCGCGCGGCGATGAAAGGCTCGTCGATGTAGCCCTCTTTGATGGCGAGGTGCAGCAGGCCGTTGGCGAGCGCGGCATCGGTGCCGGGTGTGATTTGCAGGTGGAGCGTAGCGGCGGCGGCCGTGGGAGTGGCGCGCGGATCGACGGCGATGAGCGATCCGCCCCGCTTCTTTTGCTCCTGAAAATACTGCATCACCGGTGGCATGGTCTCGGCCAGATTGCTGCCCACCAGCAGAATCGCGCTGGCGTGTGGAATATCCGCGAGCGGGAACGGCAGGCCGCGATCGATGCCGAAAGCCTTGATGGAAGCCGCCGCGCCGGACGCCATGCAGAAGCGGCCGTTGTAATCGATTTGCGAAGTCTTCAGCGCAACCCGGGCGAATTTGCCGAGCAAGTAGGCTTTTTCGTTGGTAAGGCCGCCGCCGCCGAAAACGCCGATGGCATCGTGTCCGTAAGCCGCCTGCGCCTGGCGGAGGGCGTGCGCGACGCGATCGAGCGCCTCTTCCCAGGTGACGGGGCGCAGCGGATCGGTCCGGCGATCCCGCGCGAGCGGCTGGCGCAGGCGACCGGGGTGGTTCAGAAGCTCCGCGGCGTTCCAGCCTTTTTGACAAAGCCCGCCGCGGTTGGTGGGAAAATCGCGCTCCGTGATCTTCCAGAGATCGCCAGGCGCGGACTCCAGGTGCATGCCGCACTGCAGCGAGCAGTACGGGCAATGCGTCGCGGAAAGCGCCGCTGCCGCCGGGATGGAGATCGGAGAGATCTGAAGCATACACGAGTGCGAATCTGGAGAGCTTCGCCATACACGAATTCCCTCCTGGAAATGCTGTTGCTTTTAAAAGACTGGGATCGGCTTACGAAGCTCTGACGCTGGACGGGAGCGAACGCTGCTACTAACGTAGTGCAGTTAAATCCAGGATAAGCCAGGTGGCGGAAAGGCGCAAGAGTAGCCGGTTTCGATAGTTTTGATGGGCTGTATCAGCCCGGTTTATTCATAATATTCCGGGGCCTTTTGCAACTTCGCGTTGTTGGTGATATCGTGCTGAATCCAAAGCTGCGCGCCCGTCTTTTTGAGGAAAGCTTCGACATCGGCGCGGGAGGCCGCGGTCTGATCGCGGTTGAACTCGGTGGTGGGAATTTTGTGGAATCTACGTTCCTCGGGGTAATGGTAAAGATCGCCACTCAGGACTACCGGCCCGGTTTTGGCCAGCTTGAGAAACAGCACCTGGTGACCGGGGGAATGGCCGGGCGCGGCCTTGATGATGACCGATCCATCGCCGAAGACGTCGTATTCCGGCTGATCCAGATAGACGGTTTTGGCGTTCCTTAGCGCGTTGAAATTCTCCGGCTCGGTGCGGGGCGACGGCGGATTGGCGAACATGGTGTCGCGTTCGGATTTGGGCACGAGCCAGGTGGCGCCGGCGAAGAGGTTGGAGTTGCCGACGTGGTCCCAATGGAAGTGGGAAAGGGCGAGATAGTTTATATCGGAAGGCTTGTAGCCGATTTCGGCGAGCTGGGCGGTGAGGGTTTTGGTGGCGGTGGCATAACGAAGCTTACCCGGGCCGCCGGACTGGAAGGCGCTATCCGGGACCGCGCCGGTGTCCCACATCAGGGTGCCCCGCGGGTGAACGATCAGGAAACTGGCGACGGACATTTTGTAGTTGGCCAGCTCTTGCTTTTTGAAACCATAAGGGGAAGTATCGGGAATATCGAGCGTGCCGCCATCGAGCACGTACAGGCGGAGCGTTTTGGGGGGCTGCGGTTTGTGCTGGGCGGAAAGCGGCGCGACGGAGAGCAGCGCGGCCAAGCCGGCTAAGGCGGCAAGTCTCGGGGTGGACATGATGGATTACTATACTACCGCCCGTTTACCCCGGCTCACCAGAAGGCGGACGAAATCGGGGAGCTCGTGCAGCGACACGATGCCGCCGGCGGGGCCGTAGCCTGCCAGGCGGCGGGCTTCGTCGGGATTGTTCATCATCAGGATCGCGTTCACACCGGCGGCTTGCGCGGACTGCAATCCGGCGAGCGTGTCGGTGAGAAAGATGGCTCCGGAGAGACCGGCGGCGGCCTGGCGAATGGGGATCGATTTGATGCCGCCGGCGTTGTCTCTGCTCCAGACCTCATCGAAGAATGGGCCGAGCTTGTGGTCGTCGACGAAGCGCGTGAGAGCCGCGTGTCCCAGCGAGGAGGCGATGCGCAGAGGGACACCCATTTGCTTCAGTTCCGCGAGCGCGGGAACGGCATCTTCGTAGAGACTGGCGGCGCGCACGGCTGCGAGTTCCAGTGAGCCGCGGCCGGGCAGGCCCGTGGCTTCCATCAGGTTCAGCAGGTGCCAGTACCCGCGGCTGCCCGAAGGGCTGGGCTTCTTTTTCACCGCGCCGGAGAGGAGGGCGGCGATTTCGTGAAATGGCCCGGACGGGAATTCGGCGAGGCAGCCAATGGGTTCAAACAGGATGGCTTGGATCGGCTGCATGGGTTTCGGAAAGCTTCGCGATGCCGGAGGCGAGCAGGCCTTTGGCCATTTCGATCTTCATCGCATTGTATTTGAGCGGGGCGGCGCCAGCGAGAGCGGCTGCCATGGCCCCGTCGCGAAGGCCGTCAGTGAGTTCTTTGCCGCGAAGGAAGCTCTCGACCGCGCGTTCGCGCAGGGGCTTGCCGGCGATGCCGCCGAAGACCACGCGCGCATCCTGAATGGTGTTGCCGCGCAGTTCGAGGCTCATGCCAAGCGAGGCCATGGCGAAATCCCAAACGCCGCGCGGGCGGAGCTTTTCAAACGACGCGCGGAGGCCCGGCTTGGGTGCGGGCAGCAGAACTTCGGTGAGGATCTCGTTATGCCGGACGACGTGCGACTGAATGCGGCCATCGACCAGCAGGTCGCCAGGGACGAGTTGTTCGAGCGTCAATTCCTTTTCGCCCGCGGCAGTGGCGAGTTTGACGCGCGCATCGAACGGGATGAGCGCGGTGGCGGCATCGCCGGGATAGACGGCGTAACACAGACGGCCGCCCATGGCGGAATGGTAATAGCTGTTATCGCCGATGGCGCCATAGCACATGTAGCCGCCGTTGCGCCAGCAGGAATAGCCGCCGCGGAGATACTGGCACCAGACTTCCTGTAAGAGGTCGCCGCCGAGAGTCGAGGCGTTGCGCAGTTCGGGCGAGGAGATCATGTTGACGGCCTCGACCAGCATGGGGTAGCGCTGCCGTAGCAGGACGGAATCGGCGAGTTCGGCAAGTTTGGTGGCGGCGCCAATGCGCACGCCGCCCTGGCCATCGTCCCGGATGTAGCGGAGATTCTGGATGCGCTTGATATCGACCAAATACGTGGGCGCCTGCTGAAGGCGGTTCTTCAGCCGGACGAGAAGATCGGTGCCGCCGGCGTAGACACCGGCTTCCGGACCGTGAGCAGAGAGAATTTGGATGGCTTCCTCGAGGGTGCTTGGGCGGTAGACGGAGATTTTCTTCATGCGCGCCTCCCCTGTAGCTTCAGGCCGGCCATGATTTTGTCGCGAGTAATGGGATGCTCGCGGATGCGCACGCCGCAGGCGTTATAAATGGCATTGGAGATCGCGCCGGGAACCGCGCCGATGCTGGTTTCGCTGAAGCTCTTCACGCCGTAGAACCAGCGGGGTTCGAGGCTATCGATGTAGACTTGCGTCTGCCTGGGGACATCCATGATGGTGGGCAGGCGGTAAGAGAGGTAACCGACGCTGTAGTGGCGGGTGCCGGGGAATTCGCGGTCCCAGGGAATGGCGTCGGTGGTGAGCTGCATGCTTTCGACCAGGGAGCCAACCATATCGGCTTCGGCCACCAGCGGATTGATGACGAGGCCCGTATCGTGGACGTAGACGGCGCGCAGGAAACGCCAGTTGCCGGTCCAGGTATCGACTTCCACTTCCACGAAACAGGAACCGACGCCTTTGTTCGAAGCGCCGCGCTCGCCTCCGGAAACGCCCCGGCCGGTGGCGCGGATGGGGCCGCGATTGGCCTTCACCAGCGCGGCGAAGGTGGTGGAATGCTTGGGATCCGAGGAGGAGGAGATCACGCCATCGCGAATGTGGAGTTGCGTGGCATCGGTCTTGAGCGTGGCCGCCGCGCGCTGGAGCAGGTCTTTGCGGAGCTTATCGGCGGCGCTGCAAATAGCCGCTCCTTGCAGAGTGATGGTGCGTCCGCCGAACCATTCA
>DATGKM010000135.1:0-42340 GCA_035294665.1 Bryobacteraceae bacterium
GTGGCGGCGGCGAGCGCGTCTTATTGGATTGTGGAGCGACCCTTCCTGCGCTGGAAAAACGCATTTGAGCGGCATCGGCCGGCGGTTTCGCAAGCATCTTCCGCGCCGCTGCCGGTGTAGTGTCCGCAGGGACGGGCGGGCGCGAATTTCCCGATTGGCATTCCTGTGTCACCAAAGCGGCCGGGCGCGCGTCGAAATACCAGGGCCGTGTCCGGATGGACGGGGCGCGTGGGGGTATACTTCTATAAAGGGCCTCCGGAGTTTCACCACCTATGTATAGCCGCTTGAAATACCTTGTTGTTACCGGTTCCACCGTGCTGACGCTACTGCTGCTGGTTGGCAGCGTGCTTGGGCAGGGCGCTGCGTCGCAAGACGAAACTTACAAACATATCGGCGTATTCACGGATGTGGTTTCGCGCATCAAGACCGAGTACGTGGAAGAGCCGGATATGAAGAGCGTCACGCTGGGGGCGCTCAATGGAATGCTGGAGGCGATCGACCCGTTTGCCAGCTATTTGAACGCCGATCAGTATAAGGACTACCTGAAAAACAAGGATGTGAAGCGGGCGGACGTGGGCCTGCTGCTGAGCAAGAAGTTCGGATACGTGGGCGTGGTGGGCGTGGTGCCCGGCTCGCCGGCCGCCAAGGCGGGTTTCACTACCGGCGACATGATTGAAAGCATTAAAGATATCGCCACGCGCGACATGCCTTTGGCCTATGCCGACCTGCTGCTGCGCGGCGACCCTGGAACCGAAGTGGAGTTGAGCGTGGTGCGGGTGTCGAAACCCGAACCGGCCACGGTGAAGCTGACGCGCGCCGACTTCACGATCCCGCCGGTGGACGAGAAAATGATGGCGGGCCAGGTGGCGTACATCAAGCCGGAGACCCTTTCGGCGAGCCGGGTGAAGGAAACCGCCGCGGCGATTGAACAGGCGCAGAAACAGGGCGCGCAGAAGCTGATTATCGATCTGCGCAATACCGCGGTGGGCGATCCGGAAGACGGCATTGCTTTCGCGAACCTGTTTTTGAAGCAGGGTCTGATTACGTATTTGCAAGGGCAGCGCGTGCCCCGGCAGAACTTTAATGCGGACCCTGCGAAGGCCATTACCGCGCTGCCCATGGTAGTGCTGATCAATCGCGGCACGGCGGATGCGGCGGAAGTGGCGGCGGCGGCGCTGGCGGACGATAATCGCGCGCAACTGGTAGGCGAACCGACCTACGGCGAGGCTTCCATGCGCAAGGCGATCACCATGGACGATGGCTCAGCCATTATTCTCTCGGTTGCGAAATATTACGCGCCCGACGGGAAAGCCATTCAGGACAATCGCGTAACGCCGAAGAACCAGGTGCTGCAGGCGGAGCCACAGGTTGAGACCGACGAAAACGGCGAGCCGCTGCCGGACGTGGAAACACCCCAAACCCAGCAGCAGAAGCTTGAAGACGACCCCATGGTGAAAAAGGCGCTGGACATTCTGGGCGGGAAGGCGTAGGGATAGAAGCTAGAAGTTTAGAAGCCAGAGTAGCGGGACCGCTGCCGATCAGCTTCTCGCTCCTTAGCTTCCAGCTTCCCCCGCTCCGCTTTTACAGCGTTTTCAAATACGCAATTACGTTATCTTTTTCCTGATCGCTGAGAATGTCTTTATAGGCGGGCATTCCGTTACCGCCTTCGTTGATTTTTTCGCGCACGTTGGCGTCGGTCACAGGCTTTCCATTACTCTCGAGCTTCCCCTTTTTGAATAAGCCCTTCAGGCCGGGGCCGATTTTGCGATCGGTGCTGTCGGCATTGTGGCACACGCTGCACTGATCGAAAACCTCCTTGCCTTTGGCCGCGTCGCCGGCGGCGAACGCGGTGGCGGAGCCGGCAGCCAAAGCCGCCGCGATTGCGATCGTTCGAATTCGGTAGTTCCGGTCCATGCCGATTATCTTAGCGGGAAATTGGGCTGAAAAACACTCGGCCGCGAGCGCCGCGCGCGGCGCCCGGTTCGCACCTGCCGGTGTATCAGTTTTTTTGATACGAGAGATCAATCCAGACGCATGGACGCCGGCGCGCGTCTCTGATAAACTGCTACCCAATCCGTCAGGGCGGGTTCTTGCGGGATCAGCTTCGGGGCTAATCCAATCAGGGGTGCAAATCATGTTTTGCTCGAGTCGTGGGGTTTTGTGGTCGATCGCTGTTGTCGCTGTTGGTCTAGCAGGCTCTGCCCATCTGTTCGGGCAGGCCGGGACGGCGTCCGTTTCGGGGCGGGTCACGGACACCTCGGGCGCAGCCATCCCGGCTGCCACGGTGACCGTCAAAAATACGGGCACCTCTGTTTCCTCGACGACCGTCACCGATGGCGAGGGACGTTACACGGTGCCCGACCTGGGCATCGGCTCTTACGAAATTCAGGTCTCGAAAACCGGTTTTCAGACTTCGGTTCGTACCGGCATCACGTTGACCGTGGGCAGCGCGCCGGTAATCGATTTGCAACTGGCGGTGGGGCAGGCGTCCCAAACCGTGACGGTTTCGGCGGAAGCGTCGCTGGTAGAGACTACCAACGCGTCGGTTTCTTCGCTGGTGAACTCGACGCAGATGCGCGAGTTGCCGCTGAACGGGCGTAATTTCGAACAATTAATTCTGCTGGCTCCGGGCGTGTCCACGTATCCGGCCGGCGGCAGCTCGGCACTCACTTCAGTGGCGAATGCCTACTCGATCGCCGGGGCGCGTCCGGAAGGCTATTCCAATACTTTGGATGGGGAAGACATGCTCAACTGGTGGCAGCGCAATGCGGGCGGCGATGTCACCGGCACTTCGTTGGGCATCGACAGTATCGCCGAATTCCAGACTCTCACCGGCACCTTCGGCGCGCAGTACGGCGGCAATGGCGCGGCCATTACCGCGGTCACCAAGTCGGGCACCAACGATTTTCACGGCTCGGCTTACGAATTTCTGCGCAACAGCGATCTCGATTCGCGCGGCTTTTTCGATGCCGGTTCGCCGCCGCCCTTCCGCAGGAACCAATTCGGCGGCACACTGGGCGGCCCGATCCAAAAGAACAAGGTATTCTTCTTTGCAAATTACGAGGGGATCCGCCAAGTGCTGGATACGACCTACATCAACTA
Source organism: Bryobacteraceae bacterium (assembly GCA_035294665.1). Lineage (GTDB taxonomy): Bacteria > Acidobacteriota > Terriglobia > Bryobacterales > Bryobacteraceae > PSRJ01. The sequence continues at coordinate 3,103 of DATGKM010000135.1, forward strand.
CGTGCCCAGCGCGACGCTACGGCAAGGCATTTATAACGGCACACAGTACACGGTGAATCCGGCGTCGTCGGCCATGCTGTTACTTTATCCGCAACCGAATGCGCCCTATAACGCCAACGTCGGTATTTACCAGTTCGTGGGACCGCAGATCACGCCGGAGGATTTCGGAGTGATTCGCATCGACTACAACATCTCCGCAAAAGACTCTCTGTTCGGCAGGTATCAGGCCGATTTCGGAACCCGAACGACTTATGGCGGCATGGGGCTTTGGCCGACTGACGACGTCACGCACAATCAGTTTTTGACGATTGGCGAGCACCACGTCTTCTCGCCGACACTGATCAACAGTTTCTACTCGTCCTACTCCCGCCCAGTGACGGGCGAGACTCAGCCCACCGAGCATCAGGCGCTGCAAATCTTCACCCCGGCCAGGGAAGATGCCTATATTTCCATGCCTATCGGTCTGTCGCCGCTCGGCGCCGCGTTCATCAATCCCTTTCAGTACATTCAGAATAAATTCACGGAGAGAGACGATCTGACCTGGATTCACGGCGCGCATACCATCATGGCCGGCCTGACTTTCCGCCGCGAGCAACTCAATCCCTACGCTTACACATATTGGAACGGATTTTATCTGTTCACCAGCATGCCGAACTTTTTTTCCGGGAATCCGGCATCGTTTACGGGCGCGCCTAACGGCGGGACCAATACCTACCGAGCCGAGCGCGATCTGCGCTTTACTCCCTACATCCAAGACGACTGGAAAATCACCAACCGGCTGACGCTGAATTTGGGCTTGCGCTACGACTGGGAATCGAACCCGATCGAGATTCACAACAATTTTTACAACGCCGTGGGGCCGCCCTTTGGCACGCAATTCCAGAATGTGCCGCACGCCTTTGTGAGGAACCCCTCAAACCGGAACTTCGATCCACGTGTCGGGCTGGCCTGGGACGTGTTCGGGAACCATAAGACCGCGGTTCGGGCCGGCTTCGGCATTTTTCATGACACGTACCAGACGTACACCTTCTCCTCGGCGTATCTAACCAATCCTCCTTACCTGACGGAGAACCAGGTATTCACCAATGGCGATCCCAACTGGCCCACGCCGTTCGTGGGCGGCGGAACGCCTCTGCTCAGCAACACCAACGGGACTTACTACGGAATCCACACCACGCCCTATAGCCTGCAGTACACGCTGAGCATCCAGCAGCAGCTTCCGGCCAATACGCTGCTCACGGTGGGTTATCAGGGCACGCGCGGCGTGCATCTGCTCGCCTTCCATGATTTCAACGCGCCCATACCGACGGTTACGAATGGGGTCTACAGTTTCGTCCACCCGGACGCGGCCAACCCTAAAATCTTGGATGCGAATCCGGCGCCCGATCCCAATTTCGGATCGCTGGATATGCTGGACACCAGCAGCTATTCGGCTTATAACGCTCTGCAACTCGGTGTGCAGCACCGGATGTCTTCGAATCTGGTGTTTCAGTTCTCCTACACCTGGTCGCATTGCATCGATGGCTCCTATGCGTATGCGGGCCTGGGCGGTAATAACGTGACGTCGGCCAACACCAACCCGTACCTATGGAGCACCGACAAAGGAACCTGCAGTTTCGACCTTCGCCACAACATCGCCGGGAACGTTGTCTACCTGCTGCCCTTCAAAGGCAACCGGCTGGTGGAAGGCTGGCAAATCACGGGGATACAGGCGTGGCACACGGGCGTTCCTTTCTCGTTGGGAGAAGGCACGCAGCCCTATTTGAACAACAACTTCGACACCCCGCGGCCGGACGTAATCGCGGGCTGCGACATTTACGCCAATCAGAACGTTCACCAGTGGTACAACCCGGCGTGCTTCACCGCTTCTCCGTACGGCACGCTGGGCGATCTGGGAAGGAACGCGCTGATCGGGCCAGGCTACGTGGAAACCGATCTGGGTGTGATGAAGGATACCAAGATCACGGAGCGGGTGAGCATTCAGTTCCGCGCCGAGCTGTTCAACCTTTTCAATCACCCCAATTTCAATTACCCGGTCACTTCCGTGTTCAGCGCAGGATCGGCGGCCACGAACTATCTGGCGACCCCGAACGCTACGGCGGGGCAAATTACCTCGCTGGTGGGAAGCGGCGGACTGAGCAACGTCGCGCGGCAGACGCAGTTCAGTTTGAAGTTGTTGTTCTAACCCGGTGCGATTCCAGAAACCGCTCCTTCAGGCCCCGACCCGTATCGGAGCCGCGGCCGTAACGGAGCGGTTCGGCACAACCGGGGCGCGGTTGCACGGGGCCGCCGATGGTAGAGGAATGGCCGGCGACGGCGGGTCCAGCCAAGCTACTCTCAAAGCTGGCTGCCGTCAATCTTCTGGCCGCTCAGCAGATAGCGCAGCTCGCCCCACCGGAACGAAAGCAACGAACCGAAAATGGCCGCAAGCTGCGTCATCAGGCCGGCCGCGTAACCCTGATACTTGCTTACGAAGCGGGCGCGGGCCAGCAGGAAATCGGCGCGGCGCAGCGAGTCCCATGTCTCGAGTGACGCCCCGCCGGCGTGCTTGACGCGCGCATCGGGAACCAGCAGAATCTTGCGGGCGCCGGTGCGGATGTGGGCGGCCAGATCGGCGTCGCTGCCGAACTGGCCATAGCGCTCGTCAATCTGGCGGATGGATTTGATCACGAAGCCTCGGAGCATCAGCGCGGCGCCGCGCGGATACATTACCTCGACCGGCTCGGAGCCAGCGACTTCCGCCGGGCGATAGTTTCCATCGGGCGGCAATTCGCCCAGTTGGGGAGCGGGCCGGCCTTCGCCGTCCGTCAACAGCGGGCAGACGGCGGCGGCGTCGGAACGCTCGTCGAGCACGGCGGCCAGGCGCTCGATGGCGGCCGGCTCCACTTCCGTGTCGTCGTGCAGAAACAGCACATAATCGGCTTGGGCGGCCCGCCAGCCGATGTTCATGGCTTTGGTCAAGCCGAAGTTTTTCGGCAGGCGGAAAAAGCGGACGTTGGGGAAATCCGTTTCGAGCTGCGCGCTGAGCTCGGGGTTTTGAAGGGCGGTCGAGCCGTTATCCACTACGATGATTTGCAGCGTTTCGCGCCCGTCCGATTTTTCGAGAGACTCCAGACACAGGCGCAACAGTTCGATGCGGTTGCGCGACACGACCACCGCGGAAACCCGCGGGGGGGCAGGCGGTTGCGGCTGATTGGATTGCGGCGTCAAGCCATTAGAATAGCGCGGAGATATGGCAGCGGCATCTCATGAGAGCAGCAATTCGAGATCTTCGCGCTTGAGGTTGCGCAGCGGGCTGTTGTCCTCGCTGATAATGGCCGCGGCCAGATCTCGTTTCGTGCTTTGCAGTTGCAAGACCTTTTCTTCCACCGTGTCGCGGGCGATCAGGCGGTATGCGAACACCTGCCGGCTTTGGCCAATGCGATGGGCGCGATCCACCGCCTGCGCTTCCACGGCGGGGTTCCACCAGGGGTCGAGCAGAAAGACGTATTCGGCGGCCGTGAGGTTCAGGCCCAGGCCGCCGGCTTTGAGGCTGATGAGAAAGACCGGGCAGGCAGGATCGGTCTGGAACCGGGTGACGCGCTGCTCGCGGTCGCGGGTGGCGCCGTCCAGATACTCATAAGCGATCCCGGAATCCTTGAGACGCTGCCGCACGATGCTCAACAGGCTGGTGAACTGTGAAAAGACCAGCGCCTTATGGCCCTCATCGATGACCTCTTCGAGCTGGGTCATCAACAGATCGAGCTTGGCGCTGGGGTCGTTGAGCCGCTTGGAATCGAGCAGTCCGGTGTGGCAGGCAGCCTGGCGCAAGCGCAGCAGCGCTTCCAAGACTTGCATCTGGCTCTTGGCCAGACCCTGGCGCTCCACCGCATGCAGGAGGCTGTTGCGGTAGTGGTCGCGCAGTTCGTTGTAGAGTTTGCGCTGCGGCCCTTCCAGTTCGCAGTAGATGGTCTGCTCGGATTTGGCGGGTAGCTCGCGCGCCACCTGCTCCTTGGTGCGGCGGAGAATGAACGGCCGTAGCGCATGGCCCAGGAGCTTGCGAGTTTCTTCGGTGGGGTTGCGGCCAGCGGCGCCGGCGAGTTTGAACACGCTGGCCGAGCCCAGCATTCCGGGATTGAGAAACTCGAACAGGCTCCACAGTTCGCCCAGGTGGTTTTCTACCGGCGTGCCGCTCAAAGCCAGGCGATGGCGGCCGCGCAACAGCCGCACCGCTTTGGCCGATTCGGTATCGGCGTTTTTAATGGCCTGCGCTTCATCGAGCACAATGTAATCGAACTCGATATCTTTGAATTCCAGAGCGTCGCGGCGCAGCGTGCCATAGGTGGTGAGGACGATATCGCAGGTGGAAAATGCTTCCACGCTGCGGCCTCCGCCAGTGTGGTCCAGAACCCGCAGCCGCGGCGTGAAGCGCGCGGCTTCCTGCTTCCAGTTGAAGACCAGCGATTTCGGAACCACTACCAGCGACGGCGCCGCGGGCGCGGCATCCCCATTTCCGTTCACCGCCATTTCGCCGCTTCGCGGTTTCTCCCGCAGTATCCGGCGGCTTTCGAGCAGCGCCAGCACTTGCGCGGTTTTCCCCACGCCCATGTCGTCCGCCAGGCATCCGCCGAAACCGAAGGTGCGCAAAAATTCCATCCAGCCTACGCCTTCCTTCTGATAATCGCGCAACTGCCCGGCAAAGCCGACCGGCTGTTCGGCCGCGCGAATGCCTTCAAACCGGCGGATCTGATCGCGCACGCGGGCGAAGGTTTCGTCGCAGCGGGCTTCCGGTTGGGCCGCCAGCAAGGCATCCAGAAGTCCGGCCTGGCTGCGCTGGAACCGGAGATGCCCGCCTTCGGCCTGCCCCAGTCCCGCGACCGCGCCGAAGCGCGCCAGCCACTCATCCGGAAGCAGGCCATAGGTGCCATCATCGAGTTGCACCATGGTTTCCCCGCGCCGCAACGCGGCCAGCAATTGCGGCAGCTTCGCCTTCGCCTCCCCGTATTCCACCTCTCCATGCAGCTCGAACCAATCGATTCCCGAGGAGACTTCCATGCGCATGGCGCCTGGGCGGCGGAAGACTTTGCCTTCCGCGTCGATATGCCATCCGGCCTGCACACACTCGCGCACCAGCACGGGCAATTTTTTCGAGGCCAGCTCCCATTGCGGTTCCGGCTTTCCGAAATAGGTGGCGGGCCCGGTGGCGCCCAATTTGCGCAGTAGATCGCGGGCGGCGCTTTCCGCCTCCAGGTCGCGCACCAGAAAAGTGCGCGCCGCGGGATCGTAGACACCGCGCGCCGGAGATGCTTCGGTGATTCGCCGGCCCTGGTAGTCGAATGAGAGCTGGGCGCGCAGCCGGTGGGGATTCCAGGATTCGCGGCGTTGCGGCGTGCGGATGGTGAGACTGGGACGCATCGGGACGCGCACTTGCTCGAAGCGCAACTCCTCGGGAACTTCCAGCGGCCCACCCAGCGGGTGCTCGAGCAGCGCCGCTAACAGCGCGTCCGCCTCATTCCTGCCGGCGGCGATCGGGCCCGATTTGCGCAGGTACGCAATCCACTCGAAAGGCGCGCCATCCGCCAGCGGCGCCACGCGCTCGCGCGTGAACACCAATCCGCCATCGGTGATCAGCAGCGGCGTTTTGAGGTCCATTTCCTCGGACCCGCGCCGCAGCGAGCCCATTATGGCCCAATTGCCCAATTCCTCCTTGTCAAGGCGCAGATGGAAAGTCCAGGGGCCGGCCGCATCCCAGGCGAGCGGGAGCAGTTCGGTTCCCGTGATATCGAGTTGCAGCATGAACCTTCCCGAACCGGTCATCTCCGGAACAAGCGTGGCGGAGAGCGGGTGCCGCAGCCGGAATTCAGAGGAGATTTCCGAGTGCGAGCCGGGGTACATCCAACTGTGCGCGCTGGCTCCGGTCAGCATGCCGAGGATGTGGCGGTCGGCTGGATCGGGCAAGGCAGCGAGCTGCTGGAAACTGAGGCGCGGCGTGGCGGGCTTTTTCCAACCACCGGCTTTCTTCGGCTCGCGCGTCATGAGTTTCAGCACCAGCGTGCCCGTCATCGCGCTGTTGGGCACGTCGACCACATACAGGATCTGCCGCTCCCGCGGCCACTCAACCGCAGTAGTTTTGGATTGCGCCGCGACTTCATTGAGCTGCTTGACCCAGGCGGGTGGGCGCGGCGGCGCCGTTACCTTCGGTATGAGCTGGGGCATGGCCGAAGAGAGAACCGGATCGCCGAACAGATCGAATTCCGTGGCCACGTGCATGGCGTCCAATACCCCGCCCAGCAGACCCCTGCTTTCCGCCGCCAGCAGCGTCGCCCAAAGGTGCTTGCAGGAATTGTTGGATTCGAAGTAGGGGCAATCGCACCAGATGAATAGTTCTCCGTCGGGTTCGACCTCGATTTCTGTCTCGTAAGTGCCGCTTTGCCCCCGCACTTTAGCTTCGACCGAGAGCTGGCCGCCCTTAAGGATTTTCACCGCGCCAGACTGGTAGTATTCGACCCCGCGCGAACGGCTGCCGATATTGAAATCCGCCTGCAAAAACGAAGAAAGTTTCATTGGAGAGGAAAGCGCTACGGGGAGGCTGTTACCATTTTATCGTAGAAGGACAATCACTCCCAAACTTATGACCGGCTTACTTCCACCCCGGACCGCGTATGTTCCGGACATCAGTTGGACGAGGAACATTCCTCAAAGTAAGGTGCTCAATTGCGTTGCGGTGGCGCAACAGGTGTTTCAGCAGGCCGAGCAGAAGCTGCGCGAAATCGACCGCAAAGGCGTCGACCGCGAACGCGTCCGGGTGGCAGCCTTTATGCCGCGCCTGCCCAACCAGGAACTCGACCGCGGCGCCCGGCGCTACGCCAGTTTCATGGGCAAAATGTTCCGCGAGCACGGCCTGGATTTCCGCGTGGAGGAGGCGCTGAGCGCCGACGCGCTGGAACTGCTGATTATGGGCGCGCAGGCCAACGACAAAATCCACGGGACGTTTATCTTTTTTCCAACGCCGTTCGATCGCACCGAAGATTATTTCCTGCGTCGCGTAAAGCCGGAAAAGGATATCGAAGGGCTCACGATCGAGAACACCGGGCGCATGGCGCTCAATATGAAGACCTTCGATGAGGAGCAGAAATACGAAGGAGTGGTGCCGTGTACGGCACGCGCCGTGCTCGCCTTGCTGCACGCCCACCCGCCGATCAAGGCGATGTTTCCCAAGGACCTGAGCCAGCCTGGCCCCATGGTGGTAATTCTGAACAGTTCGGCGCGCATCGGAATTCCCCTGCAGGGCATGTTGATGCGCGTAGGCGCCACGACTTCCATGTGCCACGTGCAGACCCGGCGCGAAGACCGGGACCACTTACTCGCCGCGGCGGATATCGTGGTAACCGCGTTTCCGGCGAATTCGGAAGACGACCTGGTCCGGCATGTGAAGAAGGGCGCGGTGGTGATCGATTGCTCCACGGACGGCAATCTGCACCCGGACGTTGCCGAAGATGCCGGTTACATCTCCGCCTCCGACAACCACCTGGGACAGATCACGACGGCGCTGGCCCTGTATAATACAGCGCTGTGCGTGCTTTGGCAGCACCACCGGAGAAATGAGTAGCCTTCCCCAGGCTACTTGCCGCGAGCACACGGCCATCACTTACTGCTAAAAATCGTCGTGGCGTAAAGGAGATCTCGGGTTCAATGGTTTGGCTGAATACGGTAAACTGCGCGGCCGGGCGCCTGGCGGTCGAGAGAAAGCGCGAGATTGCCGGGCGCCGTGGGCCGGGCCGGCGGCAGTGAATCGGCGGGGAAGGGAACGCTCTGGTCTATAGTGAGCGTGTCTCCGGAAAGCGAGACGGTTCGCGTCCAGCCCTTGCCGGTGAAGGTGAGCACGCCATTGCCGGCATGCACTTCGACCGGCCCGGGGCGGGCGAAGGCCCCTTCGGGCGGCAGGAAATTGGTGTCGGTATCCTTCCAGACCAGTGCCATCCAACGGCCGCCATCGGCCGAGGAGAACACGGCGCGCACTTTTGCGGATTCGATCACCCACTCGGGGGAACCATCGGAATCGAGATCGGCGGACCAGGTGGCGGCGGTGTCGCGCGGAATGAGAACCAGGCGGAACGGCAGATCGACGGCGTCCGACGCACGCACAGGGCCCGCTCCGCCGGAGAGGCGCAGGCGCCAGTCGCGCAGGCCGGTCAGGCCCTCTTCGGGAAACACGCGCAGAGAAATGGAGCGCTGCTGGGTTCCGGCAATGGCGATTTCGGTGCGCCGTGGAGAGAACTCCAAGCCATCGCCTGAGGCCTCAATCCGGTAATTCTGAATTTCGGGGGAATTATTACGGAGCACCACTTCGATGCTGCCGCCGGCGCGGGCATCCGCTGAAACGGTGTCCGGGGCTACATCCAGCGCGGCTCGGGGGCCGAATGGGAGATCGAGTGCCTGCGCCAGGCGGACCGAAACGGGGCGGAAGAGTTGAAGGCGGGCGCGGCCGAGGGGCACGCCATCGGCTTCGAGAGTGAGCGGCGCCCAATCGCCGTGCAGCGCGCCGGCGGGCACTTCGACTGTGTAATCGATCTCGTTGGGGGATTTCTTTTGCGGCGTTGCGGTGAAGCCCTGGGGCACGCGCAGCCGTGACCGGTTTGCCACATCCTCGGAGGAGTACACCGTGGAAATGGGATTTTTCCGGCCAATGACCAGCCGCTTGGCCTCACCGAAAAAGGCGGAGGTTTCCGGTTCCTCAATCGCCAGTCCCACGCGGACGTGATTGTCCAGGCCTTTGCCCACCGGGATTGTCAAACGGGCGCGCAGGGTCTTATCGTCCCAGTCGAAATCCGTGGGCTTTCCGCCGGCGATATAGGGGCCGACCGGCTGGTGCGCCAGTTGCAAGACCACTTCGGCGGGATCGGGGCCGGGTGACGCGAACTCCATGGCGAGAATGCCATTCTCAAATTCCACGTTCAGCAGTTCGGCGGTGGCGTAAACCACGTGTTCGGCTTCGGAGAATTCGGAACATTCGTGGCAGAGACCGTTGCCGCTCAGCGTAAGATTCAAGGGGAGCCAGAGGGATTGGCCCGCGGGGACGGAAATAGGGACATCCATTATGTGCTTCGTCGCCGGTTCGGGGACATGCAGCACGTCGCGGAAGAGCGCCTGGCCGCGGTTGGTCACGCTGAGGGCGGAAACGGGGTTGGATGCCAACTCAATGGCGGTAACGCCGCGCGGAAATTCGCCGCTGGCGGGCGGCGGCAAGGGGATGCGTTTGAGGGTGGCGACGAGCGGTTCCCATTTTGCGAGGAGAGCGGCATCCCGGCGGAGAGCCGCTGTGGCGGGGCGTTCGCCGCCGCTCAAATCCACGGCGCCCGGACGGAGGAGCGACACCGGAGTGCCGTTGCGTAGCGGTTCATAGCCTGCCGGGTAGAGCGCATCTTCGACGTTGGTCCAGAGCAGCGTGCCGGCGCCGGAGGCCATGGCGGCGCGGCTGCGCGCCAATGCCGTTGAGCCGGTCGCGGAAATGATGGTGATCGGGCCAGGCGGAGAAGGAGCGCCAATCGCAAGTTCGCGGCCCTCCACGAAGGCAATGGGGCCGCCGTGCGCGCTGGTCTGCGCGCCGAGCAGATTGTCAAGTTGCTCGAGCCATGCGGATTGCGCGGCGGCATCGGGGCGTTCCGCGCCTCCCGGCCACCCGTTGTTTTCCCAATCGTTCACCGGAGGCAGCGGGCGCACCCAGGCGCGCAGATCGAGTTTGCGTAGGGTGCGCAGCAGCGAAACCAGATCACGGCGCGGGCTGGTGCGGCCCGTGAAATCGAAATCGCCCGGCTTAAGCTCATGCCAGTTCCAGGGAATGGAGAACTCCACCGTGCGGATGCCGATGCTTTTGAGCCAGACCAGTTCGCGCTCCCAGTGGGTGCGGGGGTAGAGATAGTACGGGAACTCGACGGCATGGACGAATTGCGGATTCGGGGCTGGGGATTGGCTCGTTTGCGCGGCGGCAAGCCAACTGGCAAGACAAAGAAAGAAAGCGGCCGGACGCATCAGAAGACCCGCTGTTTCCGCACGCGGTAATCCTCTACCAGCGGCATGCGGATTACGGTGCACATTTCGAACAGGCGGGAGCGAGCGCGGTCGCCGATGCGGTCGCGCAGCGTGGTGCGGTATTGCGTGCCGAGCGCGGTCTTTTCATAAGTGGCGCTGCCGGCATCGGCATCCGGAAGATTGGTGGTGGCGATAAGAGGTTTCCGGTTGTTGCAGCGAGACGTGATGATCGAAGTAATGGTGTCTTCTACCCACTCGGTGACGCGGTGAGCGCCCAGATCGTCGAGCAGCAGGACTTCGGCTTCGAGCGCGTCGCGGTAGGCTTCGCGATCGGCGGAATTGGAGTTGGCATCGTAGCTCGCGCGGATGCGGTCCAGCAGGTTCTGGTAGTCGCAAAACAGACACTCGAATCCTTTTTCCAGGATGCGGCGCAGAGCGGCCACCGCAAGGTGAGTTTTGCCGGTTCCGGGCTCGCCGATGAGCAGCAGACCGGGACGGCTTTCATTGGGAAAATCGTCGGCGAAACGTTTGACCCCCATCATGGTGGTGCGGAGGTCGCGCTGGGCGAGCGGGTTTTCGGCGGCGAAAGTGAAGTTCTCAAAAGAAGCGTTGCGGTAAAGCGGCGGGATGTGCGCGCCGCTCTGGCGGCGGGCCGCCATATTCTGAAAACGGCAATCGCAGGGCTGGGCGCCGGAGACCTGGGCACGCTCGATAATCACAAAACCGGTGCCACCGCACTTGGGACACACATCCTCGCTGGCCATGGAAACCATTATCGGGCTAGACGAGGGGAGCGGGGAGCGGGTTGCGAGCGCGGGCCGGCGAGGAGGACTGCCGGCCCACGGTTTTGGGTCAGCGCTCCCAGAAGCGCGGCGGCTCGATGCCCAAGGCGCGCAAATAAACGTAGCCCTGGCCGCGATGGTGAATCTCGTTATCGATGCCGTAGAGGATTGTGAGGAAACCAGGGTTTTCCCACTGGCCGAACGCCTTGTCCACCTCGGCGAAGCGGTGAGCGGGAATCGCCGGCCAGATGGTGTTGAGTTCTTCGGTGGTTTTGTCCCACAGACGCAGCAGTTCGGCTTTGGTACGCACGGAACTGAGATCGGCGCCGTAATCCGTCCATTCGCCGGTGGCTACGCCATGGGCGATCGGCTCCGTCATTTTCAGAAATTCCTTCACCATTTCGGCAAAGGGCCGCATGGACCCGATAGTGAAGCTGAAGAGCTTATCTTCGGGGAAAGCCTCGATCACCCGCCGGGTGAGGCGGCGGTGGCCCTGCCAATGTTCCAGCAGAGCGCGGGAATCGATCACGGATTGGGTTTGGGCTGGTGTCATGAGGCCAGTCTAAAAGCCATTGGCGACAGATCGTGTCGGGAATTCGTGCCACCATAAAATTTATGTACGACCCGATCATGCGGGTGCTCACGGTGCTGGAGATCCTGCAGGCGCGGGGACAAGTGAGCGGCGCGGAACTGGCGAAGCGGCTCGAAGTGAATCAGCGGACCGTGCAGCGCTACATCGCACGTTTGCAGGATTTGCGCATTCCGGTGGAATCGACGCGCGGCGTGGGCGGGGCGTACCGCCTGAAGCCGGGCTTCCGGCTGCCGCCCATGATGTTCACCGACGAAGAAGCCTTCGCGCTGACGATGGGCTTGCGGGCGCTGCGGTACCTGGGGCTCGTCGCGTTCGCTCCGGCGGCGGAGGGCGCGGCAGCGAAGCTCGGGCGGGTGCTGCCGGATTCGCTGCGGGACAGCGCCAGCAGCGTGGAAGAAGTGGTGGCCATTGAGCCGGGGCCCTGGGTGATCTCCACTTCGGCGGAGTCCCTGATCCGGGTTTGCACCGCGATTCGCACGCGGCGGCGCGTGGCCTTCCAGTACCAATCGCACGACCGCAGCCGTTCGCAGCGGGAAGTAGAGCCATACGGGATCGTGCACATGGACGGGCGCTGGTACCTGGCGGGGCGATGCCTGTTGCGGGAAGCCCTGCGCACGTTCCGGCTCGATCGCGTCATGGACCTGGAAATCGGAGCGGAATCCTTCGAACGGCCGGAGGGTTTCGACGCGCGGGCGTATCTGGAGCGTTCGATGGCGTTCGTGCAGGCCGGCTTTGCCATCGAGGTCTGGCTCGATCTGCCGATTGAAAAGGCACGATCGCATTTTGCACTGCACCGGGTGACCACCGAGGCCGAAAACGGCGGCGCCACTCTGCGCTGCGCGCGCGAAAACCTGGAGCCGTTCGCGGCGATGCTGTTGACGCTGGGCTGCCCGATTGTGGTGCGGCAGCCCGCGGAACTGGTGGAGGCGTTCGAACGGCTGGCGCGCCGGGCGAAAGAGGCGGTCTGCACTGGGCGGCGCTTCGGGGCAGCGGAGTTGAATGACGAATAGCCGATTGCTGTTGTTTCCGGTTTACGCTTGCGTTACTCTCAACTGATCACAGGAGGGTTTCGATGGCTGTTCGTGGAATTTGCCGTTTTGGACTGGCGGGCGCGGCGTTGGCGTTATCGCTCGCTCCCTTGAGTTTTGGACATATCCGCATTTACCCGACCGAATCCAATCTGGGCGCGCGCGAGAAATATACCATGCGGGTGCCTAATGAGAAGCAGGTGGAGTGCGTCCGAATCGAGGGTGAGTTTCCCCGGAAGTAACCATTTACGACTTCGAGTTCAAGCCGGGATGGAAGATCGAATTTAAGAAGGACGAGAAGGGCAAAATTACCGGAGCGGTCTGGACCGGCCGGATGGCGCCCTATGAATTCGTCGAATTCGGCATGCTGGGGATCAATCCGAAAGAGGGATCCAGCCTGGTTTGGAAATTCGTGCAGTACTACGACGACGGCTCAAAAGAAGAATTCACCGGGCCCGTGGGGTCCCGCTTGCCGTCTCCCGTGACCACGCTGAAGAAAGCCGGGCAATAAGCGGAGGGCCGCGCCGCGACGTGGATTACTAGTCCGCCATGGCGTCGATAAAGCTTTGCGCGTCCGATTCGCTGATTTCGGGCAGGCCGGGGGCGACGTTATTCAGTTTGCCCTCGCGCATCCATTGTTCCAGGCGGGCAACCTCATCGAACAGGTGGTCGAAGGAGTCGACGATGAAAAGTAATGGCTGGTAGTGGTCGATTTCGGCGCCCTGGTTGATCACCCATTCGAGTTGCAGCGGATGGCGCTGCACTTCGGGGGATTCGATGGCGTGCTGCAACTCCCCGTAAGAGCTGAGCAGACCGCTGCCGTAGGCGTAGATGCCACCGCGGCCGCGCATGAGGCCGAATTCCACCGTGAACCAGAAGAAACGCGACATGGCTTTGACCACGCTGACGAGGCGGCGGTCGCGCTCGTGCGGATCGCGGGTCTCGCGGGTAAGGCCGGCGGCGGTGTGAGCGCAATCGCCGAAGCGGACGAGGATGTCCGCGAAGTCACGGTCGGTGTGCATCGGAACGTGGCCGGCTACGTCGTGGAAGATATCGGGTTCCGGCAAGTAGTCCATGCGGTCCGGAGGACGGATCGTGACGGTGGTGGGGAACTCGCGGCGGTGGAGGCAATCGAAGAACAGAAACGCCGGCACATACCCACTGACAGGCTTGGTTTGAAAGCCGGTAAGGGGTTCCAGGCGGCGATTGATATCGGCAAGGCGCGGTATGCGATCTTTAGGGAGTTGGAGAGCGTCGATGCCGCGCAGAAAATGGCCGTTGGCGTAGCGCTCCCAGCGGGGCTGCATCCGCGCGTACAGGCGTCGCCAGGACTCGTGATTATCTTCCGAGTACAGCTCATACGGCTGCGTGATGTACAGCTCGCCGCGATGGCGGGCTTCCTCCACAAACGGGGCGCTTCCCGTGGTCAATCCCGGTTCTGTGGCAGTTTGCAGCATGGTATCCTCCCTCTGATTTCAAAATATACCCTTTGGAGCGCCATGACAACAACCATTAAGTGGTGCTTATGGCTTCAGCCTCACACCCGAACCTAAACCCTGCGGCGCGGCCCTGATCCGACATCCCCGATCTCCCAGCCTGCGCTGTCGTCGCAGTCGTCCGGGTGCTGGCAGTCCGCGGGGTGAGCGTATAGAATAGCCCCATGCTGAAGCTCGCGACGATCCTCATTCTGGCTGCCGCAGCGAACGCTTTGGGGGCGCAGCCGCTACTCGTAGACAACGACGTGCTGAAGAAAGCGGGAACGCCCGCCGATCCGCTGCCCGGTTCATGGCTCAGCTACGGGCGCTCGCAAGGCGAGTGGCGCTACAGCCCGCTGAAGCAGATCGATACGTCGAACGCGGGCCGCCTGGGTCTGGCGTGGACGTATGTGCTGGGCGCGGGCGGCGGGAACCAGGAAGGCACGCCGCTGGTTTGGAACAACACACTGTACGAGATCACAAATTGGAGCGTGGTGTTCGCGGTGGATACGCGCACGGGCAAAGAGGTCTGGCGCTGGGATCCCGAGGTGAACCAGCAGGCGGTGCGGCCGCGGCTGTGCTGCGGGATTGTGAACCGAGGGATAGCGCTTTACCGCGGCATGATCATCGCGCCCGCAAACGACGGGCGGCTGTTTGCGCTCGATGCTCTCACGGGCAAGCCGGTTTGGGAGGCGCGCGTGGCGTATCCGCAGGACCTTTATACGATCACGATGGCGCCGCGGATCGCTAACGGGAAGGTGATCGTAGGGATTTCGGGCGGCGATAAACCGACGCGCGGCTTCTTCGATGCCTACGATGCGATGACAGGCAAACGCGAGTGGCGCTTCTATACGGTGCCGGGCGACCCCTCCAAGCCATTTGAGAACGAGGCAATGCGCGCGGCGGCGAAGACCTGGGGTGGCGATTTTTACACCAAGGGCGGCGGCGGCGCGGTTTGGGACGGCGTGGCATACGACCCCGAAACGAACCTGGTTTACGTAGGCACGGGCAACGCCGAACCGTGGGTGCAGAAATTCCGCGGCGCGCAGAACGTGGATAACCTCTATACCTGCTCCATTCTGGCAGTGGACCTGACGACCGGCCAACTCAAGTGGCACTACCAGACGGTGCCGAACGACAACTGGGATTTCGACAGCGTGCAGCAGTTGATGCTGCTGACGCTGAACATCAACGGGCGCGATCGCAAGGTGATCGTACAGGCGGCGAAGGATGGCTTCTTCTACGTGCTGGACCGGAAGACGGGCGAGTTTCTTTCGGCATCGCCCTTCGTGAAAGTGAGCTGGGCAAAGGGGTTCGACGAAATCGGCCGGCCGATGGTGAACCCGGAAGCTTATTACGATAACGACGAAGTTGGCGTATCGATTTTTCCGACCGGCGGCGGAGCGCACAACTGGGCGCCGATGTCCTACAACCCGAACACGGGGCTGGTGTACATTCCGGCTTCCTACATGCCGTTCCCCTACAAGGCGCAGACGGAGCTGAAGCCGGGGACGACGGGATACACGCGGCCTTCGGGGAAGCTGCGGGAGCTTTCGCCCACCATGGGGCCGGACGCTCCGGAGGGTGTACGCGGCGGCTTACAAGCGTGGGACCCGGTAAAGCGGAAACTGGCGTGGCGGGCGGACGGCGGTGGCGGCATTGGCGGCGGGACGGTGACGACGGCCGGGAACCTGGTGTTCCATACGGCGAACGACGGTTATTTTCGGGTATACAGCGCGGACAAGGGCGAGAAGCTGTTTGAATTGCAGACCGGGCGGACGGGCATGGGGCCCCCGATTACGTACGAGTCGGATGGCAAGCAGTACGTGGCGTTTGTAGGTGGGATGGGGCGGCCGGCTCCAACGTTTGGGCCGACCGATGCGAAGGTGGAACATCCGCCGCTGCTGTTCGTATTCGAGGTAGACGGAAAGGCAGAAATGCCGGAAGCCGCTCCGCCGCCACCGCCGAACCGGCCGCCGGGAGAACAAGCGCCGGAGCAGGTGACGGGGACGGCGGGAGGGCCCGCGCCGGGTAACCGGAATTAGGCGGCGAGCGCGGAATGCAAGGTGCTGCAAGGCTACGGACAGCCGAAACCGGTGTGGATCTACAGCTCCCGCAAAAACGGGTTCAATTCGCTTTCTCGTCCGATTGTCGTCTCCGGGCCATGGCCGGGGATCACCACCGTTTCCGGCGGTAGCGGCAGCAGCTTTTCGTGAATCGAGTACAGGATCTGCCGGCCATCGCCGCCCGGCAGGTCGGTGCGGCCGATGCTATCGCGGAACAAGGTGTCGCCCGCCACCAGCTTTCCTTCGGATGGAATCCACAAACTGATGCTCCCTTGGGTGTGGCCTGGCGTGTGTAGAACGTGGAACTCCGCGGCGCCGATCACCAGCCTGTCTCCCTCCTTGGCCGGCACGTCGATGGCTACCTGCTCGGGTTGCGGCATGCCGAGCCACGCCGCCTGAATATCGAGCATCTTCTGCAACTCGGCGTCATTGAGGTTCATGTACACCGGCGCGCCGGTGGCCTGCTTGAGTTTCCGAGCCCCGCCGATGTGATCGATGTGCGCGTGCGTGATCACGATGGCTTTCACGGTGAGGCCGTGCTTGCGGATGACATCGAGCACGTTTCCGATATCGTCGCCGGGATCGACCACCAGGCCTTCGCGGCTCGCTTCATCGCCAAAAATCGAGCAGTTGCACGCCAGCACTCCCACCGGCAGGATCTCGTGAATCATAAGCAGAGTATACTCAACCGTATATGATCGATATTCCCAAAGGGATTTCGCTCTGGCTTCATATTTCATCGGTGGTGTTTTTGATTGGCGGAGCGCTCTACGGCCGGCTGGCGTTGCGTACCGCCGCTACTGTAATGACGCGGGAAAGCGCCGATAAATTCGGCGATGCGGCCGCCGCGCGGTATCGCGGTCAGGTTTTCGTCACGATCCTGCTGCTCGTAGCCACCGGCATTTACAATTACGTCCATACCGGCGCGCATTCTCTGCGCTATCACATCCTACTGGGGATCAAACTTCTGCTCGTTTTGCATATTTTCGCGGCGACGCTGGCCGCTACGCGCCCGGGCAATCCGCGGCGGGTCCGCCTGCTTACGGGAGCGGGACTTTCGGGCCTCGCGGCCATTTTGATTGCGGTATACATGAGCCAGATCGCTTAAAGGCGAGATTGGGCGAACGCCGTGTGGCAAGATTGAAAGTTGCCAACCCATTCTGAAAATTCTCTTCTGGCCGAGTTGCGCTGGCGCGGGTTTCTGGAGGCTACCACCAGCGAGGAATTGGACGCGCATCTTTCGGCGGCGCGGCGCACCATCTACGTCGGTTTCGATCCGACCGCCGACAGCCTTCATCTAGGCAGCCTGGTCCCGGTAATGGCGCTCGCGCACGCGCAGCGGCGCGGGCATAGGCCGCTGGCCATCGTGGGAGGCGGCACGGGGCTGATTGGCGATCCCAGCGGCAAATCGGCGGAACGGATGCTGCTGAGCCGGGAAGATACGGAGCGGAACGCCTCGGCCATCGGCAGGCAACTCGGCAAATTCTTCGACCTCTCCACGCCCGAACGGGGGCTGCTGGTGAATAACGCCGATTGGCTGCTGCCGCTGCGCCTGGTGGAATTCCTGCGCGACATCGGCAAGCATTTTTCGGTGAACGAGATGATGAAGCGCGATAGCGTGCGCACCCGCCTGGAGGAGCGCGAGCACGGCATCTCCTACACCGAGTTCACCTACATGCTGCTGCAGGCTTACGACTTCCTGCACGTTTCGCGGCACCTCAATTGCACCATCCAGATGGGCGGGCGCGATCAGTGGGGCAACATCGTTTCCGGAATTGAGTTAATTCGGCGGGTTACCGGCCAACCGGCTTTTGGGATTACCACGCCGCTGTTGATGACCTCCACCGGCAAAAAGTTCGGCAAGACCGAAGAAGGCGCGGTGTGGCTCGACCCGCAGCGCACCAGCCCCTACCAGATGTATCAATATTGGCTGCAAACCGCCGATGCGGACGTGGTGGCCTATCTGAAGCTGTTCACCTTTTTGGACAGCGCGCGGATTGCGGCGCTGGAACGCGACGTTGCGGCGCATCCGGAGAAGCGGGAAGCGCAGCGGGTGCTGGCCTTCGAGTGCACCGCCATCGTACACGGCGTCGATGCGGCCCGCGCGGCGGAAGCCGCCAGCAGGATCCTGTTCGGCGAATCGGTGGAAGCGGCCACGCCCCAGACCATTGCCACGCTGGCGCGGGAGGTTCCCACCACTGAGGTCCCGGCCGCGGACATCGAAACCGGCATTGGCCTGGTGGATCTGGTGATGCGTACCGGCCTGGCCGAAAGCAAGGCCGCCGCCCGCCGGTTGATCGAAGGCGGCGGCGTTTACGTGTACAACGAGCGGCAGAACTCGCCACAGCGCACGCTCGCCTCCGCCGATCTGAAATGGGAAGGCGCCATTCTGTTGCGCACCGGAAAAAAGAATTTCCACCTGGCCGTGATCCGCTGATTCTACTTCACCTGCACCAGCCGGCCGTTCTCAAAATCGAAGATATGATCCATGCGCTGCATCTCGCCGGGCGAAAGGCGCTCCTGCCGCTGATTGTAAACATGGATGCTGCGATCACCGAACCATAGCGCGCCGATAAACGTCATATCCCAACCCGGGAAGGGATCGTTCCGAAAGACGACCTGGCTGCCTGGCGGCACGCGCGGATTCAGCGCCCGAAGCTGGCCGATGACTCGCGCCGTCAGCGCGCCCTGGCTGGCCGCGGCGGGCCGGACCACTTCCGTTTTTAGATAGCGCATGCGGTTTGTCCACAGCAGCACCGCGCAGGCAATCAGCAGAGCGAACACTCCGCTGCGCCCGAGGCGGCGGAAAATCGGCTCGTTCACCAGCACGTTCGCGAGGGCTTTCGCCAAAGCGACCGCGATCGCGGCGGCGAAAATCGCCCAACCCGCGAGCGGCAGATATAGGCATCCCTGAAAGCGATCGGGAAGAAACGCGATGGGCAGCGGCGTCACCAGCATCCAGGCCCAGGTGAACCGCAGCAGCGGGTGGTTGCGCCGCCACGCGAGAAAACCGACCAGCGCCCAGAGGAACAGCACTCCCCGCCAGCCTGGAGTGGCCAACTGCGCCAGCAGATCGTGCAGCGCGCCTTTTTGAAATTTGAGGAAACGGTAGAGGGAAAACTCCGGCCGATAGGAGGAGTTGGCGACGAGCGCCTGGACGCCGAAGATTTTGCCATAGAAACTGAGCGCCGCCATGGCCGCGGTGATCGCGGGGAGCGTCCAGCGGCGCGCCCGCCGTCGCTGATAAAAGAATTCGTAAGCTGCCAGCACCAGCGGCATGGTGAGCGCCATTTCTTTCGAATTGAGAGCACACAGATACAGGAACAGAAACAGCGCCGTTTGTTTCCGATCCAGCCGCCGCCCCCGTTCGCGCACGGCCGCATACGCCAGCGCCGCGCCGGTGAAAAACAGGAAGCAGAGGACGTCATAAATCATGTCTGTCTTGTAGACCAGATTGGTCAGGCCGGCGGGATACGCCGCCACCAGCGCCGCCACGCCGGCTGCTACTTCACCCGCGCCGAGAGTAATGGCCAACCAGTAAAGCACTATCGCGTTGATGGCCAGCAGCGCCAGGATGGCCGCCTGGAACGGAGCGGGATTGAGGCCGAACCAATGGTACAGCGGCAGATAAAACGCCGCTCCCATCGGGCGGTAATAGCCCTTCCAAAACAGCAACTGCGCTGCCAGCGCTTTTGCGGGGCCAAGCAGGAAATACTGGCCCATGTTCATCATGTCGTCCGCGGCGAAATTCGTGCGCACGCGGTCCCAGCCCAGCAGGGAGGCATAGACGGTAACCGCGACTACAATCGCCAGGTGTTTCGAATGGGCAGAATGGGGCGAAAGCTTCTTGGCTGCCTGCATCGCGCGGGGGGCGGTTATTGCCGCTGTGCCTCCGGGGCGGCTTTCGCCTGCTCCTCGAAATGCGCTAACTGCTCGCGGGCCTCGGCCGCATTCGAGGCCTTCGGTGCAAGCCGCAGATACTCGGTCATCTGCTCGGCGGCGGCTGCGTAATTCTTCCGGTCGGCCAGAATCAGGCCGAGAAGATAGGACGTCTGCGGAATCTGGTGATTCGGATCCAGCTTCTGGGCGCGGCGCACGCTCTGTTCGGCGCGATCGAGATTGTGCAGGTTGTAATTGGCCGCGCCATTTAGAAAGAACATCATCGGATAGTGAAAGGGATCGAGCGCGACCGCCTTGTCGGTGGCTTCCGCGACTTGCTGCCAGTGCTGCGCGCGGAATTCCAACTGCGACATTTCGACGTAAGGCGGCACGAATTTCGGATCGGCCGCGATCGATTGCTTTAGCGAATCGCGCGCTGTGTCCGCCTGCCCTTCGGCGGCTTGCACCTTGCCCAGTTCCGCCCAGGCGATCGCGTATTTGGGATCCGCGGTAACCGCCTTTTGCAACTGGGCCTCGGCCTCGGGCAGCTTCTTCTTCTTTTCGGCTTCGAGGCCCTTCTCATAAGCTTTCCGCGCCTCTTTGGGGGCGGATAAAGTGGTGGAGCTGACCAGCGTACCCTGGTCCGGTCCGAGCCGCCGCATCAGGATCGTGCCCACATTCGGATTATCCATGCGCTGGCGCACTCCCAGTTCGAGATCCTGAGAATCGTACCCTGGCAGTTGGCCGCGCAGCTCGCAGCCGACCAGTTCGGAATCGGCGGGGTTTCTGCCGGGCAGAGAGCCGCCGGCCGTGGGAGGGAGATCGCCGATGCCGCGGCCGGGAAGGCTGGCGTCATCCAGAACATCCGGCGAAGGGGATCCTAGCTGAACATTGAAGTATCCTTTCGGATCGGCGTAACCGAGCACGCGCCGCCTGCCGTTACAGGTCAGGACAATCTCCACCTGCCCCTGCGGAACTGAGCCGTCTTCGAGGGCAACCTGCCCTGTAAGAAACACGGGAGTGAGCGGCCCGGGTTGCGCACCCTGGTTGGTTTCGGCCGGCGTCTGTCCGGTTCGGCCCGAAGGCGCTCCATTGCCTGGCTGGCTGGCCGGCGGAACTCCGGGTAGGGAAGCGCCGCCGCGCTGCGCAAATGCGGGTTCGACAAACCAGCCCTGGACAAAGGTCTGGGCAAGCCACGGCATAGCCGCCATGGCAGCCGGAAGCGCGAAACGCGCGTAGGAAAGCATAGGCCCTCCGTGTGCACAATTATGGCACGCCATGTTGTTCGGGGATTCAGGCAAACCGGCCAATCGGTGCGTAAGCCGCCATGCGAGAATAGGGCATATGTGGTATCGCCTCGTGGCCACGGCTTTTGTGGCCGCCCTCGCGGCCCAGGCGCAGAGCCTCACAGTCAAACAGTTGTTTAGTTTTATTCAGTCCTCGGTGCAGATGAAGCAGAGCGACAAGGAAGTCGCGAGTTATCTCTCCAAGGCGAAGATGAGCGAAAAGCTCGACGGCCGCACTGTAGAAGAGTTGCAGGCGCTCGGCATCGGGCCAAAAACCTTGGCGGCAGTGCGCCGCCTCAGCGAGGAATCGCAGAGCCTGGCGGAAGCGGCGCCTGTCGTGGAAGTCAAGGTTGTGCCCAAACCGCCACCCTCTTCCGAGGAGCAGGCGCAGATTATCGGCGAGGTGCGAGAGTACGCGCTCAATTACAGCAAGACTCTGCCGGATTACATTTGCACGCTGGTGGTGCGCCGTTACGTAGCGCCCTATCCCGGCGGAAAGTACGGCGGCCGGCGCGGCGACGATCCTTCCTGGCAACTGGCAAATACCCTGACCGTGAGGCTGAGTTACTACGATCAGAAGGAAGATTACAAACTGATCCTGATCAATAACTCGCCCACGCAAATGGACTACAACAAAGTAGGCGGGAGCCGCTCGACAGGCGATTTTGGCACTATGCTGCGGGAAGTTTTCGAGCCGGCCACGGAGGCGCATTTCGAGTGGGACCACTGGGGCCTGCTGCGCGGGCGGCACACGTACGTGTTTGCCTACCACGTGGCGCAGGAGCGTTCTCAGTGGCACGTCACATCCGACCAGGAAGATACCATTGCGGCCTACAAAGGCCTGATTTATGTGGACCAGGAGACCAAGCAGGTGCTGCGCATCAGCCTGGAAGCCGTGGATCTGCCCCCCACCTTTCCGGTGAAGCAGGCCAGCGACACGCTGGATTACGATTACCAGGATGTGGGCGGCCAGCAATTTTTGCTGCCGCTTAAAAATAAAGTAATCATAAACGGAGCGCAGTTCCTCACCCGCAACGATAACGAGTATCACCTGTATCACAAATACTCGGCCGAATCGGCGGTTCAGTTCGACGTGACCGACACGCCGGCGCCGCTGCCCGACGATAAGGGGACCGAGGCGCCGAAGAAGTAGGGCAAACTCCGGCACGTAGCCGCTATAGCGCCTTTGGTTCAACCCCAGGGAATACTTCCGAATTATTGCTCCGGCCCACTCGATGGCAGGTTGCCGCATTATGCGGCGTCATCTAATACGATTTCTCGTACTTGTTGCGGCTATTGTAGACCTTGAACGTCCCGTCCTTCTCCGCCGTGAGCCGCAGCCATTTGCCTTCGCATTGTTCCTCGATATTGGCGATGAAGGGGTCGGCGGAGTTGTGGTCCTTGCCAGCGCCGATGGCGTAGTGAAGCTGCCAGATGTCTTCCAAGCCAGGTGTATCGTGGACGGTCTGCCAGGCTTGCGGTTTGCCGCCTTTGCGCGGGCCGTTATCGGCGATCGCTACCTTGGGGTGAATCGCGTGCACGAGTTGCGGCGTGTTGGCCGCGGCGCCCATGTGATGGGAAGCGACAAACACGTTCACCGTGCCGATTTTATTCAGCGGGCAGACCAGGTCGTGCTCATGGCTGCTGGTGAGATCGCCCAGGTCGAGAATGCGAAAATTGCTGTAGGTAATCAGAATGCCCAGCGATTGCTGGTTTTCGCTGGTTTCTTCATCGGGATCGGGGCGGTAGGTGGCGCAATCGGGGTTGGGCTGGCCCGCTCCGGGAAGGGGCGCCGCAAGGGTTTGGCCGGCGCCTGCGAGCACCTTCACATCCAGGCTTTTGATG
The DNA here is from genome assembly GCA_035294665.1 of Bryobacteraceae bacterium. GTDB lineage: Bacteria > Acidobacteriota > Terriglobia > Bryobacterales > Bryobacteraceae > PSRJ01. The sequence continues at coordinate 26,064 of DATGKM010000135.1, forward strand.
GGAATGGTGTCGCCGGGCTTGGCAACGATGCGCGTGCCTTTTTCTGCAAACGAGGTGTACATATTGAAGCGCACCTTTGAATCTTTATCCATTTCGGTGTTGGGACCGTGATCGATGAAGGCGCGGATCGGGAACTTCTGGGCGACATCGTAGAGGCCGCCCACGTGATCGGCATGATAATGGCTGATCAACAGGAAGTCGATTTTTTTCACGCCGGCGGCTTTGGCCGCGGCGGCGATGCGCTCGGGGTCGCGGTGATTGAAGCCGCCGTAACCGGTATCCATCAATAAAGTTTCGCCCGAAGGCGCGACGAAAAGTGTGGATTGGCCGCCCTCCACATCGATGAAATAAATTTCCAGATTTTTCGCGGCGTAAAGCGAGGCCGCGGAGGCCGCCAGCAGCGCGCAGAGAGACAGTACCCGCATGGCGACGATCTTAGCATTCCCCGGTTGCCTGACTCCGCGAGGCGCGCAGACCGCGTGAGACGAGATGGGCGATCAGCGCTTCGGGATCGTCGGCGATGATGCCATCTACCTGCGCGGCGATCATACGGTCCCAATCGGCGGGATGGTTCACGGTCCAGGGCAAAATCTGAATTCCAGAGGCATGCGCGGCCGCAACTTTTTCCGGAGTGACCAAAGAAAAATGCGGCGCCACGATTTCAGCCGCGCTGCCTTCGCGGGCAATTTCCGAAAAGGCGCGGGGATCCGTTTCGGTGAGCGCGGCCAGGCGGATTTCGGGCGCGAGCGCGCGCATGGCTCGGAGCACGCGAAAGTCGAAGCACATTACAGCCACGCGGTTTTCGGCATGGTGAGCCCGGATGCGCGCGAGCACGCGCGCGGCGAATTCCCGTGGGGCGGGGCAGTGAGGTGCGCCGGTCCAGGTTTTGATTTCGAGATCGAAGGCGCCGGCGAGATCCAGGACTTCATCGAGAGTGGGTGCTTGCCCGCGTTCGGAGATGGGATCGTGCGAGACAACCAACTGGCCATCGCCCGTGACGACTACATCGAACTCTATCGCATCCGCGCCGCCGCGGATGGCGTACGCAAACCCAGGCAAAGTGTTTTCGGGCATGCGGGCTTTGGCCCCGCGATGGCCGTGCACTTGAATGGTCACTTTTGCCAAAGGATCTGGCCGGCTTCGAGCGGCACGTTCACGCCGGGGAAGCGCGGAACGATGCGCGGTGTATAGTCTTGCGCGGGGCGATTGGCCGGTGCTTCGGCGGTGTAGAGATAACCGCCCACCGAACCGGCCAGCGCCTGCTGCCGGCTCATCGGGATGCGGATCGGCTCGCCGTCAGAATTATCCGCGTAGATCTCCACAGCGACGCTATCAGGGGCGAGTTCATCCAAATACACCGGGACATGGAAAACATGCCGCCGCGGATCGCTCTCGATATGCACGTCTCCAAACCGCAGCCTGTTCCAATGAAACGCCAGTTGCCGCTGCCATTCGCGAATGGCGCCGGCCTGTTTGCCGGAACTCGCCGCCCGGCTGCAATAAGCCGAAGCGGCGGGCAGGTAATGCTGCTCCGTGTATTGGCGGACGGTGCGATTGGCGGAAAATTGCGGCGTGAGCCGGGCGAGGCTCTCGCGCATTTTGGCGACCCAGCGGCGCGGGACGCCCTGCTCATCGCGTTCGTAAAATGCGGGAATCACGTCGTGCTCCAGCACGGAATAGAGTTGGTCTGCCTCGGCCGCGTCCCAGCCGGGATCGTCGCCATGCTCGCGGCCATCGCCGATCGCCCAGCCCACTTCGGGCACGTACGCTTCGGCCCACCAGCCATCCAGCTCGGAAAGATTCAGACCGCCGTTCACCAGAACCTTCATGCCGCTGGTACCGCTGGCTTCCCAGGGGCGGCGGGGTGTGTTGATCCACAGGTCGACGCCGCGCACCAGGTTTTGCGTGAGAACTTTATCGTAGTCGCTGAGAAAGACCACGTGCGCGCGCGCTTCGGGCCGGTAGCGAATGAAATCGTTCCACTGGCGGATCAGCGCCTGGCCGGGAGAATCCTGCGGATGGGCTTTGCCGGCGATGATCAACTGCGCCGGCCGCTCGCGGTTGGCGAGGATGCGCAGCAGGCGATCCGGATCGTGCAATAACAAGTTGGGACGTTTGTAGGTGGCGAAGCGGCGGGCGAAGCCCATCGTGAGGATATCGGGATCGAAGATGCGGCTGGCCGCTTCCACCTGGTCTTGCGGCGCGCCCTGGCTCTCCAGTTGCTGTGCCAGGCGCTGGCGGGCGAAGTCCACCAGGCCGTGAGTGGTTTGCGCCCGAAGCTGCCAGAGCTGCAGATCGCTGATGCGGCGCAAGGCTGGTTCCAGGTGCTCTGTTTCGCCCAACCAGCGGTCGCTGCCACAGGCGGCCCTCCAGAAGGCATCGGCTTCGGCGGATTCCCAAGTGGCCACGTGTACGCCGTTCGTCACGTGCCCGACGGGAACATCGGCTTCCGGCCAGCGCGGAAACAGCGGCTGGAAAAGCCGGCGGCTCACCTGGCCATGCAGGCGGCTGACCCCATTCACCGCGCCGCTGCCGCGCATCGCGAGGTACGCCATGTTAAAAGGCTCGCTGGGCGACCCATCCCGCCGGCCCAGGGCCAGCAAATCCTGAATGCCGATACCAAGTTGGTTTTCCGCGTAGTCGCTGAAATATTTCGCCACCAGTTCGGGCGCGAAGCGGTCGAAGCCCGCATCCACGGCCGTGTGCGTGGTAAAAACGTTTCCCGCTCGGGTCGCAATAAGGGCGATATCGAACGGTTGATGCTGCTCCGCCATCCAGGAGTGCGCGCGTTCGAGCACGGCAAAACCGGCGTGGCCCTCATTCAAATGCATCACCTGGGGATTGAGGCCGAGAGCTCGCAAAAGACGCCAGCCTCCGATACCGAGCAGAATCTCCTGGCGGATGCGCGTTTCCGGCCCGCCGCCATAGAGTTCGCTGGTGACACTGCGCAGATTGGGAGGATTTGCCGGGTCGTTGGAATCGAGCAGATAGAGCTTGAGCCGCCCCACTTCCACCTGCCACGCGCGCGCCCACATGTGCAAACCCGGCAGCGCAATCCGGATGCGCACCCATTCCCCATTGGCTTCGCGCAGGGGTTTTATCGGAAGCATACCGGGATCATTGAATGGATAAAGGGCTACCTGGTTCCCGTTGGTATCGAATTCCTGGCGGAAATAGCCTTGCGAATAGAGCAGGCCAATGCCGACCACGGGAACGCCCAGATCGCTCGCAGCCTTGAGTTGATCGCCGGCCACATTGCCCAAACCGCCGGAGTAGATGGGCAAGGCTTCGGCCAGCAGGTATTCCATGCTGAAGTATGCCACCAGGCCGAGCGGCGATTCGGAATGATTCTGCTGGAACCAGGTAACCGCGCTGGGGGCCCCGCGCTTTTCCTCCAGCGCCTCATCCAGGAGGCGGGCGAAAGCCGGGTCGCTGCGTACCGCCCGGAGTTTTTCCTGCGATACCGTTTGCAGCACGAGCCACGGATTCAGAGTGCGCTGCCAGAGTTCGGGATCGAGCCGGTTCCAGAGTTCGTCGGCGGCGTGATTCCAGGTCCAGCGAAGGTTCAGGGCCAATTCCACGAGGCCATCGGCCTCAGTTTCCGAAGGACGCGAAGTATAGGTGGGATTGCTCATGGCTACCTTCTATTGTCGCTATTGTCGCGCCGCGGAAGCGAAGCGGCGATTACAATTCGGTTGCCAGTTCTCCGCAGAGAACCGTCACCGCCTGCCCGCCCAGCATCACCCGATTGCCGTTGAACAGCCACCCTCAGAAGACCGCCGCGCGAGGAAGCCTGATATGCCGTGAACTGCGTCTTTCCGAGTTGCGCTGCTTAATACGGGCCCAGGGCGCAGTGCGCGGAGCCCGTCACGTGGTCTTCGTCGATCCCGGAACCCGGGGGCAAAAAAGCGCGAGACGAAATCGAATTCCGGGCTTTTCGAACGCGCCGTAACCATCACGCCGCGCACCGGGAGTTTGCGCAACATGCTGAAATCCGGGCTGAGACCCCGCAGCAGTTTTTCCAATTTATGTCCACCAGGTAATCGAATTGGTTCTTTCCGACAAAGCGAGCCTGCGCGCCGCAACGCCCGCCGCCAAATGGCCCTCTTCCCACAGCACATGAGCGCTGGCAAGCGTGGCGTGACCGCATAAGGCCACTTCGACCGACGGCGTGAACCAGCGGAGGTGAAATCCCTGGTCCGCGGGCGTGAGAAATGCGGTTTCCGACAAATTCATTTCGCGCGCCACCTGCTGCATCCAGTTTTCCGGCGGGCTGGCCGGGAGCACGCAAACCGCCGCCGGATTACCGGCAAACGGTCTCAGAGCGCTGCAGCAACTCCGCGGCTGATCGGTCTGGTAGTCTGGCCATGGCTAGGCATAGGCGCAACCGCTGCTTTTTCCCGAGCAGATCGCTGGCCGGCTCCCCATCCAAGCTTCCATAACGCTTCAACGCCGCATGAATCCGGTTCTTCAGCAGGAGAAATTCTGGTATTCCGATGCATCGCCAGCGCTACGCAGGCCAGCATGCCTTGCGGCTTTACGATCGGGTGAAAGCGAAAAAGTGCCACGGCAAAGCGGCCGTGGCGGTGGCCAGGCATTTGGCGGAATCGAGTTGGTGGATTCTCCGCAAGCGGGAACAGTATCGGCAGCCGCATGCGGCCGTTGAGTCTTCGTCCAGCAAGTGGACGTAAAAGCATCGATGGAAGAGCAACTGGACGAGGCGAAAGGAGGTAGCCAATCTAGCGAGAGAGTCGCCCAGCCTGGAGCTTCTGGGGCTCCGCCCCAGACCCCGGAGTTTAGCGCTTTGCGGCCAGGATTGGCTCTAAACCAAAACGCGGATGAACGGGAGTTGCTCGCCACAACTCTCGCCAACCCCGCGGCCACGCCCGCCCTGATGGTGCGCCTCAAAGCCGTGCGCGAAACCAGCGGCGACCGCTTTCTGCCCGCGCTCTACAGCGATAACTACATAGCCCTGATGCCCGGCGAGCGGCGCGTCATCCGCGTTGAAGTTGCGGACCGCGACACGCGCGGGCAGCGGCCACAAATCGCTATCTCCGGTTTCAACGTAAAGGCCCGCCGCGCAGTGGTGGTTGAGCGAACGGATTAGTCCAAACCCGAGATGCTTTGTCAAATTCCCCAAACCTGCTCATGGGAAACTGGTGTGCAAGCACTTTCTGTTTTGGGAGGACTCATGGCGCAAACCGTTGCTCCCCTGGCCGGCCGCCAGCCGGCCCTTTCCCCCGAAGAATTCCGTGCCATCGATGCCTGGTGGCGCGCAGCCAACTACCTCTCTGCCGGCCAGATTTACTTGTACGCCAATCCCCTGCTGCGCGAACCGCTGCGCCTCGAGCACATCAAGCCCCGCCTGCTCGGGCATTGGGGCACCACGCCCGGACTCAACTTCATCTACGTCCACTGCAACCGCGTCATCCGCAAATATGGCCTCAACATGATCTACGTTTGCGGCCCCGGACACGGCGGCCCGGGCATGGTCGCCAACACGTGGCTCGAAGGAACCTACAGCGAACTTTATCCCAACATCCCCCAGAACGAGGAAGGCATGCGGCGGCTGTTCACGCAGTTTTCCTTTCCCGGCGGAGTGCCCAGCCATGCCGCGCCGGAAACGCCCGGCTCCATCCACGAAGGCGGCGAGTTAGGGTATGCGCTGCTGCACGCCTACGGAGCGGTGTTCGACAATCCCACGCTGACGGTCTGCTGCGTGGTGGGCGATGGCGAAGCCGAAACCGGGCCGCTGGCCACAAGCTGGCATTCCAACAAGTTTCTCAACCCGGCCCACGATGGCGCGGTGCTGCCGGTCCTTCACCTCAACGGCTATAAGATCGCCAACCCAACCGTGCTGGCGCGCATTCCGCGGCACGAACTGACATCCCTGCTCGAAGGCTACGGATACCATCCGTACTATGTCGAAGGCTCCGACCCGAAGCTGATGCACGAAGCCATGGCTTCGACCATGGATACCGCGGTGGAAGAGATCCAGGCGATTCAAGTGGCGGCGCGCTCGCACGGATTTTCGCAACGCCCCGTGTGGCCGATGATCGTTCTGGTTTCTCCCAAAGGGTGGACCGGACCCAAAACCGTGGATGGCCTCCAGGTGGAAGGCACCTTCCGCGCGCACCAGGTGCCGGTCGATCATTTCGCCGGCCACCCCGAGCATCTCCACATCCTCGAAGAGTGGATGAAGAGCTACCACCCCGAAGAGTTGTTCGATGAGAATGGATCTCCCGTGCCTTTGATTCGGCAACTGGCGCCGGAAGGGGACCGCCGCATGGGAGCGAATCCCAATGCCAACGGCGGCCTCCTGCTCAAGCCGCTGCGTATGCCCAACTTTCGCGCCTATGCGGTGGAAGTGCCGCGGCCGGGCACAGGCCACGCCGAAGCCACTCGCGTGCTCGGAGGAATGCTGCGCGACGTGCTGCGCCAAAACCAGGACCGCCGCGACTTCCGCATATTCAGCCCCGACGAGACCGCCTCGAACCGCTTAAACGCGGTATTCGAAGCCACCGGCCGCGCCTTTACCGGCGAGATCCAGCCCAACGACGACCACGTCTCTCCGGATGGCCGCGTCATGGAAGTGCTCAGCGAGCACATGTGCCAGGGCTGGCTCGAAGGCTACTTGCTCACCGGCCGGCACGGCTTGTTTTCCTGCTACGAAGCCTTCATCCACATTGTGGACGCCATGTTCAACCAGCACGCCAAGTGGCTCGAAAGCACGCGGCGTATCGACTGGCGGCGGCCGATTGCCTCTCTTAATCTGCTTCTCACTTCGCACGTCTGGCGACAGGACCATAACGGTTTCAGCCATCAGGACCCTGGCTTCATCGACTTCGTCATGAACAAGAAGGCGGATGTTGTCAGGGTCTACCTGCCCCCCGATGCCAATACCCTGCTCTCGGTTGCCAACCATTGCCTGCGCAGCAAAAACTATATCAACGTGATCGTGGCCGGCAAGCAGCCGGCGTTGCAGTGGCTCGATATGGATGCGGCGGTGAAACACTGCACGGCCGGAATCGGCATTTGGCCCTGGGCGAGCAACGACCAGGGTGGAGAGCCGGATGTGGTGATGGCCTGCGCCGGAGATGTGCCCACCATGGAGGCTTTGGCCGCCGTGGATTTCCTGCGCGGCAACGTGCCGCATCTAAAGATCCGGGTGGTAAACGTGGTGGACCTGATGACGCTCCAGCCCGCCTCGGAGCACCCGCACGGCCTTTCGGACCGCGAGTTCGATTCCATCTTCACCACCGATAAGCCGGTGGTCTTCGCCTATCACGGCTATCCCTGGCTGATTCACCGCCTCACCTACCGCCGCGCGAACCACCACAATATTCACGTCCGCGGATACAAAGAGGAAGGCACCACCACCACGCCTTTCGATATGGCCGTGCTGAACGATCTCGACCGCTTCCACCTGGCTATGGATGTGATCGACCGCGTGCCCGGCCTCGCCGCCGTAGCCGCGCACCAGCGGCAAGCCTTGCGCGACAAACTCATCGAGCACCGCCTCTATGTAGACAGCCGCGGCGATGACCTGCCCGAGGTAAAAGACTGGCATTGGCCGGGGTAAAGCGCCCGGAATCGTTTACTTTTCCGGAAGCGCAAACACGTACAGCACGTTGCCGTTCGCCGGATGATGAATCTCCGGCGCCACCGCGGCCGGCACCTGCCGGGGGCTGCCGCCGCCCAATCCGCTGGTGACCGCTACGTACTGCCGTCCGCCCACGCGGAAGGTCACCGGGAAACCTTGCACCGAAGTCGCCAGGCGCGTCTTCCAGAGCACCGCGCCCGTCTTCACGTCCACCGCCCGGAATACACGGTCGAGATCGCCCACGAACGCCACGCCGCCGGCCGTCGAAAGCACCGCCGTCAGAAAGGGCGCGCGCTGCTCGATCTTCCAAAGCTCTTTCATGCTGTCCACGTCATACGCCGCCAGCTTGCCGATGTTGCCATTTGTGCCCGGCATTTCGAAAAACCGGCGGTTCGCCGAGGTGCCGCCCGAGCCTTCCTTGAAATCGGTTTTGCGGCCGTACATCTGCATGCAGGTCTGGCTGAGTGGAATGATGAGCTGGTTGGTGGGTTGGTGATAGCTCATCGCCTGCCAGTTGTGCCCGCCTTCGGTGGAAGGGCAGGCGTCCACCCATTTTTCCGGCTCCTGCTCCACAATGTCGTTGCGGTAATGCACGGCCCCGGTCTTCTTGTCGATGCTGTCGAAAACGTTCTGGTAGACGGTTTCCTTGTAGTCGAGAAACTTTCCGGTCTTGCGGTCAAGCTTCCACAGAATGCCATCTTTACCGATGGTGAACAGCAGGTTGCGCCCGCCCGAATCTACCAGCACGCGTTCGTAAACCGTGTCGAGATCGAGCGATTCGCCGGGCACATGCTGGTAATACCAGGCGAGCGAGCCGTCGGCCGGCCGCAGCGCCAGCGTAGATGCGGTGTAGAGAGCGGCGGCGCTCGTGCCCCGAATGGCGCGCATCCACGGCTTGGCCTGCGCCACGCCCCAATAGGTCAAACCCAACGTGGGATCATAGCTGCCTGTGATCCAGGTGTCGCCGCCCGCCCGCAAAAGGTTGGAAAGCTTGCCCCAGGTATCGCCGCCGGGCGTGCCTTCCCGCGCGACCGTTTCAAACTTCCAGAGCTGCTTGCCGGTCTCGGCGTCGTAGGCGCTGATGAAGCAGCCCGTCTCCTTATAGCGGTCGCACCCGCCCATTCCCTGGATCACCTTGCCATCGATGATCAGCGGCCCGCTGGTGTTGCCGTAACCTTTCGCCGGATCGGCAATGCGCGTTTCCCAAACCACCTTGCCCGTGCGCGCGTCCAGCGCCAGCAGGCGCACATCGGTGGTCGCCAGGTAAACCTTGTCTTGGTAGACCGCGAGGCTGCGAATCGCGCCCAGCCCGTTCGAAAGCTCCGGCCCGATGCGGTTCTCCCAGATCAGTTCGCCGGTGCGCGCATCGAGCGCCTGCACGATGTTGAAGGTATTGGCGAGGAACATCACACCGTTGTGGACGATCGGCGTCGGCTCATTGGCCCCGCCCTCGTTCATCGCCCACTCCCAGACGAGCTGAAGCTGTTTCACGTTGCCCGTGTTGATCTCCGCGAGCGGGCTGTAGCTCCAGGCCTGGTAGTTGCGGCGGATCATCAGCCAGTCGCCCGGATCTGGATTGCGCAGCATGGCATCGGTGACCGGCACGTAATTCTTCACCTCGCCCTTGACCGTCAGTCCCTTCGGCCCCGCCGGCGCGGCTGCAACCTGGCCGCCGGCCTGAAACGCAATCGCCGGCCGGCCCGTGGCTACCGAGCGGATCGGAAACGCCGCCGAGGCGGTGAGCGGCTGAGCGCTGGACGCGCCATTGGCGGCCAGAATGAAGGCCGCGAGATTTACCGCGGCCTCTTCACCGAGCGAGCCCGGAGCGCCCGGCGGCATGCTGGTCTGGATGTAACTGACCAACTCCCGCGCCGTGCGGGTCCCCCAGGCAGCCACAAAGTTCGATCCGGCAAGCTGCGGCCCTTCGTTGCCGCCGAGATCTACGGCGTGGCAGCCCGCGCATTCGGCCTGGTAGGCCGCGCGCCCGGCTTCAGCCTGTTGGGTGGTTTGCGCGTACGCCACCGTCGTGAATAGCGCCAGAAGCGCGTATCGATTTCGCATAGGCCTCCTTACCGCACGTGGCCCACGATCCATTTTTCGATCGCCGCCGCCACCTGCAGGTTATTCTTCTCCAGCATCACCATGTGCCCGTTGCCGTGAATGCCCTCGTTTTCAAGGCGCATATGCGTGTTCTCCACACCGGCCTGCTTCAGGTACTTCGCGGTGCAGTGATCGTAGACGGCGTGATAGGAAGACTCGGTGGTCACAATCAGGACCGGAATCCCCTTGAGATGCGGCAATTGCCGGGGCGGATCGGCTTGCTGCCAGCAGGCGGTGAGGCCCGGCGCGTCCGGTTGCGCCTCGCGCACTTTCGCCAGCTCGCCGGCGGATGCGGCCGGAGGGTCATAGGTAATGGGAATATCGGTAATGCCCCAGGCGCGGCTCGGATTCTCGTTCACCACTGCGTTATAGAATGGCGGCCCGCTCGGCTCTACCGCCACAATCGCCTTCACCGCCTTGGGCCGGCTATCCGCCAACAACCAGCCGAACGGTCCCGCCTGCGAATGCGTCACCACGATCGCTTCGCCGATCTTGTCCAACAGCAGCGAGCCATCTTCCTTGATCCGCCGCTGCGTCTCTTCCGCGCTCGCCAGGCTCTCTACCTGCGATGCATAGAATTGGTCGAAAATGGGATCGCCGCGCTGGCCTTTCTTTGCGCCCTCGCCCGGCCACTGCGTGTGCTTCTTCGCTTGCGGCCACCAGCCGCCTACCTCGCTGGCCGTAAACCGCCGCTCGATCTCCGAAGCCGAAAGGATCTGCAGCGCTCCATCGGAGGGGTGCCATGCGGACCGCCCGCGCGCCGGCTGGTCGATAAGATAAACCACGTATCCTTGCGACAGAAAATAGTCCGCCCATCCCATGCGCCCATCCGGCGTGCCGAGCCAGTTAGTGGCAGTTTGCGAGAGGCCGTGGAGAAACAGCAGCGGATACTTGTGTGTTACCCTCGCGGGCCGCAGCTCCTCCACATACATTTGCCCGCTCATCACCTCTTGCCCCGGCGCGCCCGTGTACTTCCCGCCCACATAGAAGAACTCGCGAGTGGAGAACACACGCGAATCGGACGCTCCGAAAACCGAAGCCGCCGCCAGCACCGCCGCGAAACTCAGCCTGCTCATGATCTGATTAGTTTATGACGCCGGGAGGCGGCCGGTGCAGTGGGAAGGAAAACCGGGGGGCCGGGCCGGCGCGGCGCTTCGCCACGGGACTGGAGGCGCCGACACGGCGCTTCCGGCGCTTCTCAGCAGGATTCGAGTACCTGCTGGATGCGCGGCCGGTCGACACAGCGGCGCTGCAATCCAATCTCGCGCACTATAAGCGGCTGGAGGGCGAAGACAAGGAGGCGGAGTGGCGGCCCGTCCGGCCTGGGCTCCGCAAGGAGTTCGCGGTGTATACGGCGGGGTTTCCCACTCCCGCCCTGATGTCCGCGCGTTCGCGGCTTTGAGCGAGCGCGCTCCCGCCGCGGAATTTCGCCATTGGGGCGACGCGGACGTGGGGGGCCGCGCATCTGGTGGTTCCTGCGCTCCCGGCTGGCGAGGCCAGTCGCTCTCTTTCGCACGACGGCCGCCTGGATTGAGAGCGAGACGCTTCGCGGCGGAAAACGCCTGAGTGCCCAGGAGGTGGAGGCGCTGCGGCGTTTGAAGTCGCAGGTGAGCGCCGTGCGAGGGGAGGACGCCGGCTCGGCTCGCGACCTGATGGACAGGCTTATGGAACATCGGGTGCGGATTGAGCAGGAGAGGTACTGAAGAGCCGCCTGAGTTGGGCCGCGGATTCGGCCCCGACGGCCGCAGCTCCGTCTGACGCACCCCTACGGTTGAATTTTGTTTCCTCGCGGGCCCCTTGTCCAGTATCATATACATTGTCTTCGATACAAGACAACTAACCGTTTCCATGGAGGGGGAGTGAACTACGCGAAACCGCCGCGCGCCGCGCTGCGATTCATCGGCATCATGCTGATTTTTGGCGCCCCGGCAGCCGCCGCGCAGGATATGACTATCGAATGGAAGGCGAGCTTAACGGACCTGGAGCGGCGCTTACCCGGACTGCCGGCGGCGGGACCGGCAGTGGACGCGTGGCGCGCCGATGCGGAAAGTTTGCGATCCTCGCTCGCGTCCGCCGCGGACTCCTATCCGGCGCCTAAGATCCAGCTTCCCGAGCCGCTGCCGCCCGAGCCGTCGCACGCTCAGTTGCAGCAGCAGTTTGCAGCGCTGAGCAGCGCAGTCGACCAGGCGATCCGGCAAAGCCCCGGTTCGCCGTTCCATCTCGGCACGGTTGCGGTGACCGTGTCCGCGACCGCTCCGGCGCCTTCGCCGGTTTCCGATAGCACCGACCAAACCGAGATTCGGAACCTCGATCTGGTCAACGCCGCAAAGGCCCTCGATTATCTTCCCGGTGTTTCGATCCAGCACCTTTCTCAAAACCGGAACGAGGCGGGCATTATGGTTCGCGGGTTCAGCACACGCGGGCAGGTGCCGCTCTATATTGACGGAATTCCGATTTCGGTGCCCTACGACGGCTACGTCGATTTCAATCGATTCCTGACGAGCGATATCGCGGAAGTGCAAGTGGCGAAGGGCTATTCCTCTCCGTTACTAGGCCCGAATGCGCTGGGCGGCACTATCAATCTGGTCACGCAAGAACCGGTGAAGAAGATCGACGTTGACGCGCTGATCGGCACCGGCTCAGGCAACACGCTACTTTCCGCGCTCCGCCTCGGTTCCCGATGGCGCCGCTTTTTCTTCCAGGGCGCGCTCGATTGGCTGCAAGCCGATTTCATCCCGTTGTCCGGGAAGTTCCCGGTTCTGCAATACCGGAACCTTCCCGATATCGTAATGACCGATCACCTGAACAATTCGTGGTCCCGCGACGAGAGGTTCACCGGCCGCGCAGGCTGGACGCCGCGCGGGCAGGACGAGTATGTTTTAAGCTATATCAATTTGAAGGGGCAAAAGGGCGTCCCGCTGTATCAAGGGCCAAACACGGCGGCGGCGTACCGGTTCTTCTGGACATGGCCGTATTGGGACATGGCCAACTATTACTTCCATTCCAACACGGAACTCGGCGAGAGCAGCGCGATCAAATTCCGCGCGTTCTACACGCAATTTCGCAACGACATCGACATGTATTCGACCGATACATATTCCGTTATGAACACGAGCAATGCGGAACATAGCATGTATAACGAGCATAATGACGGGTTCTCGAGCGAGTTCACCACCCGCGCGGTATCGAGGAATGTCATCAGCGCGTCCTTTTTCCTCAAAGACGACATCCACACCGAACGGGGAATTTTTCCGGCAATTTCGCCGTTCCCGCTCATCGAGCCGGAGCTTCGCGACAGCGATATCCAAACGACCATTGGACTTCAGGACGTGGTCCGGTTCTCGTCCCGGCTCTCTTTAACGGGCGGATTCAGCGCGGATCACTTCGATGGCCTCGAAGGCCAGCAATATAATGCCGCCATGACAGGGCTGCTGCCGTTCACTTGCCTCGAGTCCCCGAAAAACACATCCTTTTCCGGGTGCACCGCGCACGTCTGGAATTTAAATCCGCAGGTAGCTGTCTCGTATCGGGTTGGCGAGAGCGGCACTTTTTTCGCAACATTCGCGGATCGCGGACGGTTTCCCATGCTCAAAGACATTTACTCGGCGAGCCTGGGCGCGGGACTACCGAACCCCAACCTTCAGCCGGAGCACAGCCGCAACTGGAACGCCGGATATTCGCAGGTGCTCGGCGCGCGGACACTGGCGCGGGTGACGCTTTTCCGAAGCGACTTGCGGGATGCCATCGAATCCGTGTTCGTAACGGACCCCGGCGGAACGAGCCCTTCCTCGGCGATGTGCCCCAACAACCGGGTTATCGGGTTTTGCAGCGAGATGGCGAACATCGGGAGGGAGGTGCATGAGGGCGTCGAGTTCGAAGTTCGCAGCACACCGCTCGCGCGCCTGACCGTAAACGCCAGCTACAGTTTTTTGAACCGTACGATTGCCTATGACTTCGGTGCGCTTCCAAATGTCAGCGCCGTCAACACCAGCATCAGTGTGTTGCCGGTGTCGCCCCGGAACAAGGCAATCGGCACAGCCACGGTGCGGCTCCCGCTGCAAATCCTCGCGATCGTCAATGAACGGTACGAGAGCGGGCTTGTGGTGCAGGATACGACATACGCGACGACCTCTCCTCTGTTTCTGCCGCATGCGGAGTCATACGCGACCACGGACATTGGCGCGATCGCGCCGGTGCGGGGAGGAATCAGCGTGCAGGCGGGCATTAAAAATCTGTTCGACAGGTACTACTTCTACACAGCAGGGTACCCTGAAATAGGGCGCAACTGGTTTTTGAATTTACGTTACCGGTTTTAGGAGGCGGACATGAATCGTCGTAATGTCGTTATTGTGCTCACGGGTTTGGGACTCCTCGCCGGTGCGGCAGCGGCCCAATCAGAATCGGCGCCGCCGCTACTGACGGTGTCCGGGGACATTCCCACGCCGTTAGAGATAAAGTCCGAGGACCTGGCGAAGATGCCCCGCGAGACCGTTTCGGTGCAGGAGGAGGACGGAACGAAAGTCCAATACGAGGGCGTGCCGCTTCGCGAGATTCTGGCGCGGGCCGGCGCTCCCCTCGGCAAGCAACTGCGTGGCAAGGCCCTGGCATCTTACGTGTTGGCCAAAGCGCATGACGGGTATCAAGTCGTGTTTGGGCTGGCCGAAGTGGACGCGAGCTTTGCGAATGAGCCGATTATTGTGGCCGACAAGCGCGATGGCAAGCCGTTATTCGGATATCAGGGACCGTTCCGGCTGGTGTGCGCCAACGATAAAGCGGGAGCGCGATCCGTGCGGATGCTGGAGAGGCTGGAGATCGTCCGGCTGAGGAAATAGACAGACTCTTTATGCGCAAAGCTCTTCTGGCGCTATCGGTAGCCGCCGTTGCCGCGTGGAATGCTCTTCCGGCCGCCGATGGCGGGCAGGCGTACCCATGGAATTTGCCAAAGGGTTTCCCGAAACCTTACGTTCCGGCCGACAATCCCATGACGGCGGCCAAGGTGGAACTGGGGCGACACCTGTTCTATGACACTCGCATGTCGGTGAACGGAAAAGCATCCTGCGCCAGTTGCCACAAACAGGAGCTTGCATTCACGGACGGCCGAGCCGTGGGGATCGGCGCGACGGGCGAAGCGCACACGCGGAGCGCCATGAGCCTGGTGAATGTGGCTTATAGCGCCGCGCTCACCTGGAGCAATCCTCAAATGAAGTTGCTGGAAGCGCAGGCGCTCGTGCCGATGTTCGGCGACCATCCGGTAGAACTCGGACTGCGCGAGGGTGATGGTTTCATTCCGATGCTGCGTTCCGAGCCGCGATACCGCCGGCTATTCGCAGCGGCATTTCCGGACGAAGAGGACCCTTTTACGATTTCCAACGTGGCGAAGGCAATAGCGTGCTTCGAGCGGAGCATCATTTCCGCGCGATCTCCCTACGATCGCTATCACTACGGCGGGGACGACTCAGCCGTTTCCGAGTCCGCCAAGCGCGGCGAAATCCTCTTCTTTAGCCAGCAGATTGCGTGCTTCCGCTGTCATGGCGGTTTCAACTTTAGCGACGCGACGGTATCCGAACGCAACCCGGGGCGCGAGGTCGAGTTTCACAACACGGGACTTTACAATCTCAAGGGACCGTATTCGTATCCAGCGCCCAATCTGGGGATTTACGAATTCACAAAATCGGCGGCGGACGTTGGGAAGTTCAAGGCGCCGACGCTGCGCAATATCGCAGTAACGGCGCCGTACATGCACGACGGGAGCATTCCGACGCTCGAAGACGTTCTCGACCACTATGCCGCCGGGGGCAGGACGATCGCTTCCGGCGTGAATGCCGGGAACGGGCACGACAATCCCAACAAAGACCCATTGATTGGCGGCTTCCAACTTTCCGCCGCGGAGCGGGCGGATTTGATCGCGTTTCTGCAGTCGCTCACGGACGACGCGGTGCTTCACGATTCCAGGTTCGCAAACCCCTGGTAGACACTGACGATTTCCATTGGAGGAAATATGGCGCTCTCAGCCAGAAATCAACTTCCCGGTACGGTCGAAGACGTTCAGATCGGAGACATCATGGCGCATGTCGTGGTGAAAATCGGCGACAATCTCGTCGAAAGCATCATTACTCGCAACAGCGCGGAGGAACTCGCCTTGAAGAAGGGCGATGCGGTCAAGGTTGTGGTCAAATCGACCGAGGTGATGATTCAGAAAGGCTGACGGAAGGGGCCGCGAACCAGCCCCGGACTACAGGACATCGGTATGGACCGCGTGAAGGGTCAGCCCAACCCGTCTAGCGCTTCGCCGTGCGTCCACACGTCGTGCATTTCGAAGGGGCCGCGGGTCAATGTTGTAGCGTCTTGGATGACTTCGAACTGCTTGATCGAAATGTTTCGTATGGAAGCGAGCCCTCTTAACCCAAGTTCGTCACCAAACCGGCGAAACCTCGCCAAGTTGACGGAGTAGGGATTTCTGCTCGGCAGTTGGCTCGGTAATGCGGCGCAAGCGGATCTCGCGGCCATCGGTGGTCGGTAGAACGATGTCTGCGCTTTGCAGCGTGGAGAGCAGCGCGATCGCTTTCATCGGCGT
>DATGKM010000136.1:0-6684 GCA_035294665.1 Bryobacteraceae bacterium
ATATGCAGTTAACGGAGGCGGAAGCAGCGTTCCGGGCATTGAAAAGCGAGCTTTCCATTCGCCCCTTGTTTCACCAGTTGGAGCCGCGCGTCAAGGCCCATGTGATGGTGGCGTTTTTGGGTTACGCGCTTTGGGTCACGCGCCGGGATGCAAGCCCGAGTAATACCGCCCCTATCTCCGATCCCCTCCCATTCACCGTCCATTCATCTCCAACTCCCTATAATGAGTTTCCGGTTGGGCGGCGGAAGCCGCCCCCACATCACGGGAGGGTACTCTGAAACCAGGCACACTAGCCATTTGGCTTGCGGCGGCTCTCTGCGCATTCGCCCAAAGCCGGCCGTTTGTTACAGGGCAAGTTCCGGGACCGGGCGCCGGGGCCGAAAGCCCGCAGGTGCGGCTCGCGCAGCCTGCCCAGTCCGCCGCTCCGCTCACGCTCACCTTGCAGGATGCGCTGGCGCGCGCGCAGATGTATGAGCCGCAATTCCTGGGCGCCGTCGATGCCACCGAATTGGCAAAGCAGGATACTCTCCAGGCGCGGGCGGCGCAGAAGCCGTCCGCCGGTTTGAGTTCCCAATACCTCAACACCCAGGGCAACGGCGTGTTCCCTTCGGGGCGGTTCGTGACCAATGATGGCGTCCACGTCTACCGCGAGTGGGCCGTCTTCCACCAGGATCTTTCGCCGGGCACCCTCTCGGGAACGGCGGTCGAGCGGGCAACGGCCGCCGAAGCCGTGGCCCGCGCCAAACAGGAGGTCGCGCGGCGCGGCCTCACCGTCACGGTCACCCGCGCTTATTACGCCCTGGTGAATGCCCAGCGGAAGTATGCCACTGCCCAGAACGCGCTCGCAGACGCGGAACGCTACGTCACCATCAGCCGCAACCTGGAGCGCGGCGGCGAAACGCCCCACAGCGATGTGGTGAAGGCGCAGATTCAGTACAATGCCCAGCAAGTGGCCATGCGCGAGGCTCAGCTTGCGATGAACAACGGCCGGCTCGATCTGGCGGTCCTGCTGTTCCCCAATTTCGAGCAGAATTTTCAGGTAATCGACGATCTCAACTCAGCTTCGCCGCTGCCCTCTTTAGACGAAGTGGAAACGCTCGCGCGCCGCGAGAACCCGGATCTGCGGGCCGCCCAGCAAACTTTGCGGGGCGCGAATCTTGATGTGACCATCGCGCACCAGGCATACCTGCCCACCTTGAGCGTGGACGTGGTTTATGGCCTCGAAGCCAACCAGATCGGTTGGAACACCGTCGTCGCCGCCGATCCGCGCAAAGGCGCCGTGCCCTCGGTCGGCTACTTTCTCACCGCCGCGCTCACGTTCCCGGTTTGGGATTGGGGTACACGGCGCAGCAAGTTGCGGCAGGCGGAAATTAAGCGCGACCAGGCCAGGCTCGATGTGGAAGTTACCCAACGCGAACTCGCCCGCAACCTGAATAGCTTTTACGACGAGGCGCGGGCCGCGCGCGAAGAAATGGAACTGCTGAAATCGGGCGCCGATCTCGCAGCCGAAAATCTGCGCTTGAACACGCTACGCTACGAAGCCGGCGAAGCCACCATACTGGAACTGGTGGATGCGCAGAACACGCTCACACAGGCGCGCAATGCCTATGACGATAGCCAGGTGCGCTACCGGCTGGCCTTGGCGAACCTGCAAACCTTGACAGGAAGTTTTTGAAATGTCCACGAAGGCTTTTATTGGCGCGTGCCTGGCGGTTGCATGCCTGCTTGCCCTCACCGGCTGCTCCAAGCAAAAAGAGGCCGAAGCCGCCTCGTCCCCGGCCCCCGTGCAAGTCACCGCCGTAACACAAGATTCCATTCCTCGCGTCATCGATGCCGATGGCGTGCTGTTCCCGCGCGATCAGGCCAATGTGATGCCCAAAATCAGCGCGCCCGTGCAAAAGTTCTATGTCAGCCGGGGCGATCATGTCAAGGCCAACCAGCTCCTCGCCACTCTCGAAAATCGCGATCTCACCGCGGCCGTGGTGGCCGCCAAGGGCCAACTGGCGCAGGCCGAAGCCAATCTGCGCTCCACCGAGGATGCCGCCGTTCCCGACCAGGTGACCAAGGCGCAGACGGATGTCGAAGCGGCAAAGGAAGCCGCCGATGCCGCGCGCGTGCTGCTCGAAAACCGCCAGAACCTGTTTAAGGAAGGCGCGCTGGCGCGCAAGCTCGTCGACGATGCGCAGGTGGCGAACGTGCAAGCGCAAAGCCAATTGCGGGCCGCCCAGGAACACCTGCGCACTCTGCAGGGGGCCGGCCAGGAGGAGCAGGTGAAAGCCGCCGAGGCCCAGGTGGAAACGGCGCGCGGACAGTTGCAATCGGCCGAAGCGCAGGTGACCTATTCGGAAGTGCGCAGCCCCATATCGGGCGTCGTTGCCGATCGCCCCCTCTACGCTGGGGAAATGGCTACCGCCGGGACGCCGCTGCTCAATGTGATGGATATTTCGAGCATCGTCGCGCGCGTAAACGTGCCGCAAAGCCAGGCCATCGACGTGAAATTGGGCCAGACCGCCACGCTCACCGTCACCGGCAGTAGCGAAAAGCTCGAAGGCAAGGTTTCCGTAGTCAGTCCCGCAACCGACCCGAACACCACCACCGTGCAAGTCTGGATCACCGCCCCCAATCCCGGTGAGAAGTTCAAGCCGGGCGCGCCGGTGCATGCCTCCATCCTCACCGCCACGATCAAGAACGCCGCGCTCGTGCCGTCCGCCGCCATTCTTCCCGGTGAAGAGGGCGGCCAAGCCGTGCTGGTCGTGGGCGCGGATTCGGTCGCGCATTTGCGTCCGGTGGATGTGGGCATCCATTACGGCGACAAGGTGCAAATCCTCAACGGCGTGCGGCCGGGCGAAGAAGTGGTCGTCGCAGGCGGGCTCGGCGTGGATGACAAAGCCAAGGTGAAGATCGTCGGCGCCTCCGAAGCGCAGGAGGATGACGACGAGGACGACGCCAAATGAGCCTGCTCTCCACCCATCCGCCCCTCCCCGCCCAGGCCGAAGAGCGCCACTGGACGGCGCGCCACGGCAAGCCCATCATCTTCGTCATTCTGACTATGGTGGCCGTGGGCATCTATCTTGCGGCCACACTGCCCATCGCCGTCTTTCCCGATACCAATTTTCCGCGCATCGTGGTGGCCGTCGATAACGGCGTGATGCCCATCAACCAGATGGAAGTCACTATCACCCGCCCTGTCGAAGAAGCGCTGAACAGCGTTCCCGGCCTCGACTCGCTGTGGTCCATCACCAGCCGCGGCACCGCCGAAATCGACCTGTTCTTTTCGTGGAAAGTGGACATGTACCGCACGCTCGAACTGGTCAACGCGGCCATCGCGCGCATTCAGCCCACCCTGCCCTCGACCGCCAAAGTCACCACCAACCGGCTCACCTTCGCGGCCTTCCCGATCATGGGCTACAGTCTCACTTCCACGAACTACTCGCAAACTCAGCTCTGGGAAATGGCCACTTACGATATGAAGCCGCGGCTGAACCGCCAGACCGGCGTCTCTTCCATCGTGGTGCAAGGCGGCCAGGTGCCGGAGTTTGAAATCCAGCCGGACCCCTCTAAGCTGATTCAGACCGCCACCACCGTCCCCAATATTCTCGATGCCATCGGCCGCGGCAACCTCATCGATTCTCCCGGCCTGATTGAGATGCAGCACCAGTTGGTGTTGAGTCTCATGACCGCGCAGGCGCAAAACCCGGCGGACATTTCGAATATCGTGGTGAAAACCGCGCCCAACGGATCGATCGTGCATGTCGGCGATGTGGCGACAGTGTCGCCCTCCGTGGAGCCGGTTTATACGGTTGTGACCGCCAACGGAAGGCCTGCGGTGCTGCTGAATGTGTTTCGGCAGCCGGACAGCAACACGGTGACGGTCGCGGATGCCATCCATAAGCAAATTGCGGAAATTCAGAAAGGCCTCCCCAAAACCATTCAACTGCAGCCCTTCTACGATCAATCCGAGCTGGTGACCGATTCCATCAAAAGCGTGCGCGACGCCATCGTGATCGGCCTCATTCTGGCTTCGCTCATCATGGTGCTCTTCCTGCGCGATTGGGGTACTTCGCTTGTGGCCGGCCTCGTGATCCCGGCCACCATTGCCGTTACGTTCATCGCGCTCAAAGCGTTGAACCAGACCTTCAACCTGATGACACTCGGCGGCCTGGCGGCGGCGGTGGGGCTAGTGATCGATGATGCCATCGTCGTGGTCGAAAATATTGTGTTGCACCGCGATTCCGGCCAATCGCGCGCGGAAGCCATTCGCAGCGCATTACGCGAGGTGCGGATGCCTCTGATCGGTTCCACCCTCACACCCATCGTCGTGTTCCTCCCGCTCATTTCCATCACCGGTGTGACTGGAGTCTTCTTCCGCGCCCTGGCGGTTACGGTAGGTGCCGCGCTGCTCACGTCTCTGGCGCTGGCGCTTACCTGGACACCCACCCTGAGTCATTATTTAATTCGCAAAAGCGGGGCGTCCTCGGCGGGGTCCCGGCATTCGGGCGGCGAAGCAGAGCATACAGGCGTGCCCAACTGGCTCTTCCAACCCTATGCGCGCCTGCTGCGCTTCGTGCTGCAGCACCGCCTGCTGCTCGGCATCTTTGTGCTCGGCTTGATCGGCGCTTCCTATTTCTGTTACACGCGCCTCGGCTCCGATCTGCTGCCGGCCATGGATGAGGGCGGATTCATCGTGGATTACAACATGCCCGCCGGCGCGTCGCTCGCGGATACCAATCGCGTGATCGGTGATGTGGAGCGGATTCTGCGCTCCACGCCGGAGGTGGAAAACACGGCGCGGCGCACCGGGCTGCAGCTTGGTCTCGCCGCCGTAACGGAAGCCAATCAGGGCGATATCTCGGTGAAGCTCAAGCGCAACCGGAAACGCAGCGCCGATGAAGTGATCGCCGATGTGCGCGCCAAAATCACCAAGGCCGAACCGGTGCTGGATGTGGAGTTCCCGCAGCTTCTTTCGGACATGATCGGCGATCTCACCAGCGCCCCCGAACAATGCGTCATCAAATTGTTCTCCGAAGACCAGAACGTGCTGAACCAGTGGGCGCCGCGCGTGGGCGATGCCATCAAGAAAATCCCCCGCGTGGTGGATATCGAGAACGGTATTGAGAACACCATCAGCGGCCCCGCGCGTGTCTTCACCTTGGACCCGGCCGTGGTGGCGCGCGCCGGCTTTACACCGCAGGAGGTCGAGGTGGATGCCAGCGCCATGCTGCAGGGCGAGCCCGCGCTCACTCCGGTGGTGATCAACGACCGCCCGTACACCATCCGCGTGCGCTTTCCCAAGCAGGTCAGGGAATCGCTCGATTCCATCCGCAACACCCCGCTCGTAAGCGGAACGGGCAAAACCGCCACCATCGGCGCGCTCGCCAATATAACCGAAATTCCCGGCCAGACCGAAATCCGCCGCGAGAACCTGCAACGCGACGTGCAGGTTACCGCGCGCTTCGAAGGGCTCAGCCTGGGCGCCGGAATGAAGCAGGTGCAAGACATGGTGGCATCGCTCGATTTGCCGCCTTCCATCCGCGTCGAATACGGCGGTCAGTACCAGGAGCAGCAGAAGTCCTTCCGCGATTTGGTGTTTGTGCTGGCATTGGCCATCATTCTGGTGTTCACGGTGCTGTTGTTCGAGTTCGGCGATTTCGCGGCCCCCGTGGCGGTGCTGTGTTCGGCGCTGCTTTCCACCTCCGGTGTTTTTGTGGCACTGCTGATTACCGGCACCACCTTCAACCTGTCGTCATTTATGGGATTGATCATGGTGGTGGGCATCGTGGCCAAAAACGGTATCCTGCTGCTCGATGCCGACCAGAACTACCGGGCGCAGGGCGTGGACGCCGAACAGAGCATGCTGCGCGCCGGCGAGCGCCGCCTCCGCCCCATCATGATGACGGCGCTCGCCACCGTGGCCGGCATGATTCCGCTCTCGCTCGGATGGGGCGCGGGATCGCAGATGCTGCAGCCGCTCGCCATCGCGGTAATCGGCGGGATTCTGGCCTCGATGATCCTGTCGCTGGTGGTGACTCCGGCCGTCCACTACTACCTGGCCGGCCGCAACGATTAACGAAAGTCGGCAGGCAGAAGCGCCTGCCCGACGCTTAAAAAGGAGATGGTGTGAATGAGTTGGCTCGGGCGGGATAAGCTTCGAAGGAGGGCAACCTCGTTCGGAGTAGACAGGTCACAGGCTGCATGTTTGTTTGAGGCGTTTGACCTCGTAAAGGAGATTGGTCAGACCTGTGACCGGAGCGCCACCGTAAGGCCGGCAAGCCGGACCTTGAATAGGAGAATGGTGACCGCTTCAAGGTGATCAGCCACTCGGTGAAGAAGACGGACCCGAACGACGCGCGCAACCTGGCGCTGTACTTGGAGAAGGATCTGCTGCCGGAGGTGAGGATGAAGGACAAGACGCAAGCGCAACTGGCCAGCCTGACGCAAACGCGGGACACCATGGTGAAGCTGCGCACGGCGCTCAAGAACAAGATCAACAACATCCTGTCAGCGCACGGGATCAACCTGGAGAAGGAAGCGCTGTCGAGCGAAAAGAAACTGCGGGAGATCGTGGGCATGCAGTTCGACCCGATGATCCGGATCGAACTGAAGGTCATCGTGGACCAGATTCGGAGCCTCAACCAGAGCATCGCCGAGTTGGAGAAGACGATCGCCGACGAGGGGAGCAAGCTG
>DATGKM010000137.1:0-9354 GCA_035294665.1 Bryobacteraceae bacterium
CCGCCGATCTACAGGCCGCCGGCCTGTACATGTACTTCGAGGTGTTCGGAGAGCGGGAAGGCTGCGAGGCCGGCGAAGCCCGTCTGGGCAAGCGCAAAGTCCTGATGTTCGGATCGAATGACTACCTGGATCTGATCACCCACCCGAAAGTAAAAGAAGCCGCCGCCCAGGCGGTCCGCAAATACGGCAGCGGCTGCAGCGGCTCCCGCCTGCTGAACGGCACTCTCGATTTGCACATCCGCCTCGAAGAAGAGCTGGCCGCCTTCACTCATAAACAGGCAGCCATTATTTTCGGCACGGGTTTCCAGGCTAACTACGCATCGCTATCCGCCCTGACCGAAAAGGGCGACGTGATGGTGTGCGACCACAATCTGCACGCGAGCCTGGTCGAGGGCGCTCTGCGTTCCCCGGCGCGCACGGTGCGCTTCCGCCACAACGATCTCGATCATCTGGAGCGCTGCCTGGAAAATTGCTCGCCCGACGAGAAAATCCTGCTCGTCTCCGAAGGCGTCTTCAGCATGGAAGGCGATATCGCCGATCTCCCCGGTATCCTCAAGCTGGCTAAGCCCTACGGCGCCCGCGTCTATGTGGATGAAGCCCATGGAATCGGCGTGCTCGGCGCAACCGGCGCGGGCGCGGCTGAGCATCTGGGCGTGCTCGATGAAGTGGATATCGTGATGGGCACTTTCAGCAAGTCACTGGCGTCGGTGGGCGGCTTTATCGCAGCCGACCGCGCCGTGGTCGACTACCTGAAGCACACCGCGCGGCCGTTCGTGTTCTCCGCCAGTCTCCCGGCCGCTTCCGTGGCAGCCGTCGCCGCCGCTCTGCAGATTATGAAGAAGGAGCCGGAGCGCCGGACGCACCTTTTGCGCATCGCCAATCTCTTGCGTGAAGAGTTGCGCTCCCGCGGTTTCCGGGTCCTCCCGGGCGAGACGGCCATCGTGCCCGTAGTGATTGAGCACGAGCTGGATCTTTGCCGTCTCTGCAAAGCTCTGCTGCAGGACGGCATCTACATCAATCCCGTCCTGCGGCCCGCCGCCGCCCAAAATCTGCTGCGCATTTCCTGCACCGCCGCCCACACGGAGAAGCACGTGGACCGCCTGGTCAGCACGCTGGTGAAAAACGCGCGCGCGCTGGGAATCGAAGCGTGAAATGCGGAGCTAGCCAGCGCCTCCAACCTCACTCCAGCTTGCGCGCGATGGATTTCGCCTGCAAAAACAGCAACAGGTAATCCGGCCCGCCCGCCTTCGAATCGGTGCCGGACATATTGAACCCGCCGAACGGATGCGCGCCTACCATCGCCCCGGTGCACTTGCGGTTGAAGTACAGGTTGCCCACGTGAAACTGCTCGCGCGCCTGCCGCAGACGCTCCGGGTCATTCGAATACACTGCGCCGGTCAGCCCGTACTGCGAGTCGTTCGCCAGGGCGAGCGCATGTTCAAATCCCTTGGCCTTGGTAATAGCCAAAACAGGCCCGAAAATCTCTTCATGAAAGATGCGCGCCCTAGAGTCCACGTCGGCGATGATGGTCGGCGCCAGAAAATATCCATCCCCCGCCACTGCTTCGCCGCCGGCGATCAGGCGCCCCTCCTTTTTGCCGGTCTCGATGTATTCCAGGATCGATTTGCGCGCGCCCTCGCTGATCACCGGTCCCATGTAGTTGCCCGGATCGTCCGCCGGTCCCACGCGGATGGCCCTGACCTTTTCGGCGAGTTTGGCCACGAAGGGCTCGTACACCTTTTCATCCACAAGGGCTCGCGAGCAGGCCGAGCACTTCTGGCCCTGATATCCGAACGCGGAGACCAGCACGCCTTCCACGGCTTTATCGAGGTCGCAATTGGCGTCTACAATGATCGCGTTCTTGCCGCCCATCTCCGCAATCACCCGCTTGATCCACACCTGCCCGGGCTGCGTTTGGGCGGCCAGTTCATTGATCCGGAGCCCGACATCCCGCGAACCTGTAAAGGCGACAAAGCGCGTTTTGGGGTGCTCCACCAGCACGTCGCCGACCGCGCCGCCGCTGCCGGTCAACAGGGTAAAAGCACCCTCCGGAAATCCGGCCTCCAGCAGAACCTCGGCGAACTTCGCCGCAATGGTGGGGGTTTCGCTAGAAGGCTTGAGGATTACGGTGTTTCCCGTGACCAGCGCGGCTACCGTCATCCCCGCCAGAATGGCCAAGGGAAAGTTCCACGGCGGAATCACGACGCCCACCCCGAGCGGCAGATACACCAGCTCGTCCTGTTCCCCCGCCAGTTGGAGCACCTTTTGCGGCCCCGCCAGGCGCAGCATCTCGCGCGCGTAATACTCGCAGAAATCAATCGCCTCGGAGACATCCGCCTCCGCCTCCGGCCACGATTTCCCGGCTTCGTACACCAGCCAGGCGTCGAACTCCATCTTGCGGCGCCGGAGTATGCGCGCCGCATCGAGCAGCATCCGCACGCGCTCTTCGGCCGGCGTGCGGCTCCACTGCGCGAAATACGAAAAGGCGCACTCGACGGCCCGGCGCGCCAGTTCCGCGGTGGCCTTGTGATGTATCCCCACCACTTCGCGCGTGTTGGAAGGATTCAGAGACCGCAGCAGATCGCCCGTCGCGATCCATTCCCTGCCAATGCGCAGTTGGTACTCGCGACCGAACTGCGCGCGCACCCCGTCGAGCGCCTTCTGCATCGCTTGCCGATTCGCCGGCACCGAGAAATCGGTATACACCTCGTTACGGAATTCCGCTAGCTTGTCCATGATTCTTATGATCGCCCAGCCGGCCGCGCCGATGCAGGCGCTTATAGGACCACGGGGGCGAACTGTGTCTTCGGATGGGCGGCGATGCGCGCGAACGCCACTTCGCTATCGTGCGAGAAGCCGCATACCCAATCGCCCTTCACGGCCGCGCTCAGCCAGCGGTGCTTGTTCTCGATGCTTTCGAGCGGATACAGATCGAACGCCATCACCCAGGTGGGCTGCACATGATGCCGGGTGGGGACCAGGTCCGAGAAAAAGCAGAACGTCCGGCCGCCGCTCTCCGCCGTGATCACCATCATGTCGCGGTTGTGGCCGGGCGCGCGCCGCATCCATACGCCGGGCACGATCTCGCAGTCTCCATCCACCAGCGTCATCTGCCCGCTCTCGACCAGCGGATCGTAATTCGCGTCAATATAGCTTACGGCGTCGCGCGCCAGCCGCTCATGCGCATGCTCCCATTCACCGCGCGCCGCAAAGTAGCGGGCGCGTGGAAAAGCGGCCTTCGCCGCGCCACCGCGCAAAATGGTGTTCCACCCGCAGTGGTCCCAGTGGAGATGGCTGTTGATCACAATGTCTACCGACTCCGGATCGATGCCCCGGCGCCCCATGGCGTCCGGCAGCGGCTCGAGCGCCTCCGGGGAAAGTTTCATGCGCTCGCGCGCGCGCTCGTCCTGCTTGTCTCCACCCCCGGTCTCCACGAGTATCGTATGCTCCCCGGTGCGAATCAGGTAGCAATTAAACCCGCACGGAATCCGGTTCATTTCGTCGGCCTGAATCCGCTGCCCCCACAACGCCTTCGGCACCACCCCGAAATACGTTCCCCCATCCCACCAGTGAATCGAGTGGCGGATCAAAGCGACTTCAAAATCCCCGACGAGAACCTTGTCCGTGCTCTCTGCCGGTTCCGGGTTTTGAGGTTTGATTAGGCCTTCCTCCGCCCCTGCGCGGCTGTGCGGCCGAATCATGACTCCGTTGAAGTATCGCCCCGCATCAGCCTGCGCCCACGGTCGAACAGGTCGGCCGCGTCTTCCACCAGCTTTCTCCCCCGCTCGAACATATCGCGGCCCAGATCGATCGCATCGCGGGCGCCGCCGGTTACGCGCTCCGTGCCTTCCTGTGCCCGATCGGCCAAGTATTGCCGCGTCTCCTTGCCGCTCTTTGGGGCGCACACAATGGCGATGGCCGCTCCCAAAACCGCGCCCGCCACAAACCAGGCGAAGGTGTTGTTGTCCCGTTCTATTCGTTCGTCGGCAATCTTCTTTGGAACCGGTAGGGGCATTGTTTCTCTCCTGCGCGCGCGCGTATTGAGCCGGGTGCGGGAGCGCGCCTTCCACATTCTGCGATATCCTTAAGGCATGGCGCAAGATCCCGAGCACGACGAAGATGAACAGGATCATGAAGAGATCCTGACGTCCCACGCGCTCGATATGGTGCCGCTCTACGACTCGCAGACTGTCGATGCCGAACTGGAAGGCGATGTAATCCGCGGCGTCCTCGATTCCAACGGCATCCCTTCCCTCCTGAAACGCGGCGGTCCTTTCCCGCTGTATTTTCAGGTCCTGGTGCCGCGTGGCAAGGTACGGGAAGCGCAACGTCTGCTCGAGGAAGCCCGCGCGGCCGGTCCGGAAGCCGCGGCGGAAGCCGAACGCGCCACGGAAGACCGGTAGCGGCCGGATGCCGAAAACCCGGCCGGCACTCCCGCACCCCGGGCCAGCCTCCACCCACTTTCCTCCGGCGTATCTATACTATATGTGGGATGTCTGAGCTAGTGCGTTGGTTCGCCGCGGCGGCGCTCGCCTGCGCGCTGGCCCCCTCCGCCTTTCCGCTCGATCCGCATAAGGGGCTGACGCAATATTCCCGCAAGCTCTGGACGCAGCAGAACGGGCTGCCGCAGGATACCATCCGCGCCATCGGCCAGACTACGGATGGATATCTGTGGCTGGGGACGGACGAGGGCTTGGCGCGCTTCGACGGATACGATTTTACAGTGTTCAACAAGGAGAACAGCAAGCTGCCCTCCAATACAATCACGGCGCTGTGCGCCGGGTTGGACGGCAGCCTGTGGATCGGCACGGGCGCGGGCCTGACGCGGTATCAAAACAGGGAATTTCACACCTACACCACGAAAGACGGACTGCCGGACGATGGCATCGGCCCGCTCTTTGTGGACCATGCGGGGACGCTGTGGATTGTGGCCGGCACGGATCTGGCCGAATACGATGGCCACAAGTTTACGGTGTTCGCAGCCGGCAAGGACCTGCCGCTCAACACGGTGCGCACGGTCTACGAGGACCGGCATCATGTGCTGTGGGTGGGCGGTTTCGGCGGCATCGTGAAGAAGTCGGGAGAGCGGTTCGTGCCGGTGCTGGAGAGCAACATCATAGCGGGCGATGCGATTTCGCGGCTGGCCGTGGACGACCATGACAATCTCTGGATCGGCGGCAGTTCGGGCATGATTGTGCTGTATCCGGACGGACGTACCCGGCTTTACACTACGCGCGACGGGCTTCCCGACCTGTTCATCCGCGCCATGTGGCTCGACCGCGACGGCAATCTCTGGGCCGGAACCAATAACGGCCTGGCGCGGTTCCAGAACAATCGCTTCGTAACTCTGGCAGGCCTGGGCGGGCGATTCACGCTGGACGAGGTGCGATCGCTGTTCGAGGACCGTGAAGGCAACTTGTGGGTGGGCGACGACGATGGGCTGATCCGCATGCGCGACGATATTTTTAGCGATTATGGGGTCGGCGAAGGACTTCCGGGATACGACGCGAGCACCGTGCTGCAGGACCACGCCGGAAGAATCTGGATAGGATATCGGGACAGCGGCCTGGTGCTGTTCTCCCCGGACGGCTACAAGCAGTACACGCGGCGGGACGGGCTACCCAGCGATGAGGTGTTTTCGATCCGCGAGACCCGCGGCGGCGAATTGCTGGTGGGCACGCGGGATGGGCTGGCGAGGGGCATGGCCTCGACGCAGGGGATCCATTTCACTAACTTCCGGCCGCCCGATCCGCTGGCGCGCTACTCCGTGTATGACTCGCTCGAAGATTCCTCCGGCCGGCTGTGGCTGGGGCTGCCGCAAGGCTTAGGGCAACTGGTGGACGGCAAGCTGCGGATGGTGATCCAGGGCGGGCCGCTGCTGAATACCGCTTTTGTAGCGCTGCTCGAAGCCCGCGATGGGGCGCTGTGGGCGGGCACGTTCGGCCGCGGATTGTGGCGCGTGAAGAACGGGCAAATGCGCCAGTTCACCACGGCCGATGGGCTTTCGAGCGACAATATCCGCTCCATCCGCGAAGATCGCGACGGGACGCTGTGGATCGCTACTTTCGGCGGCGGGCTGAACGAATACCGCAATGGCAAGTTCTTTTCGTTTGCAGCCAAGGACGGCCTGCTCAGCGATAACATTTCCGGGGTGGCCGACGATGGCCAGTCGCTATGGCTGAGCACCACTCGCGGCGTCTGCCGGATCTCCAAGCAGCAATTACAGGCCTTCGCGAATCACGCCCTTTCCAAACTGGAACCGACCAATTATGGTATCGACGATGGGTTACGCAGCGCGCAATGCGCCCCAGGCTATCCGATTCCGGGTGGTGTACGGCGCACCTCCGACGGGCGGCTCTGGTTTCCCACCAGCCGCGGGTTGGCGGTGATCGATCCGGCCCTGCGGCGGTTTCCACCGATCGCGCCCACCATTCACCTGCTCGGGGCCACGGCCGATGGCGAGCCGATCGATTTTTCGAGCGCCGCCCGGCTGAAGCCGGGAACGGAGCGGCTGCAGTTCCGCTATACGGCGATCCATTTGAGCGCGCCCGAACGGGTGCAGTATTGGCTGAAACTCGAAGGCCTGGATTCGGACTGGGTGCGGGTGGGCGCGCGGCGCGTGAGCGACTTCAACAGCCTGAAGCACGGCAAATACCGCTTTATGATACGGGCCGTGGTGCCGGGCGGCGCGGCGGCCGAACGCAGCTACGCCTTCGAAGTATTGCCGGCGTTTTATGAAACCATCTGGTTCCGCCTGCTGGCTCTGCTGGCGCTGGCCGGTCTGGGGTGGGCCCTGTATCATTTACGACTTCGGCAGGAGCGCTACCGCTTCGCGCTGGTGCTCGAAGAGCGAGCGCGGCTGGCGCGCGAAATCCACGATACTTTGGCACAGGGCTTTGTCGGCATCGCTTCGCAGTTGGACGCGGTGGCGATGGCCATGCCCGACCAGGAGGGCACGCCTTGGGAGGTCGCCCGGCAATATCTGGATCTGGCCCGCAAGATGGCTCGCCACAGCCTCACCGAAGCGCGCCGGGCGGTGATGGATCTGCGCGCTTCGGTATTGGAAGGCCGCGATCTGGCGACGGCGCTCAATTCCGGCGCGCAGATGTGGACGGCCGGATCGGGCGTCGAGGTGGAAGTGGATGTTTCGGGCGAACGCAAAAGCTTGCCGCCGGATATGGAGCAGCACCTGCTGCGGATCGCGCAGGAGGCCGTAACCAACGTGCTGAAGCACGCCGGCGCCAGCAAGATTTGCCTGAAGCTGCATATGGAAGCCAAGAAGCTGTTTTTGCGAGTGGCGGATAATGGCCACGGCTTCGAGCATCCGGACGCGTTTTCCCCGCAGGAAGGACATTTCGGTTTGCTGGGGATGCGCGAGCGCGCCGAACGCCTGGGTGGCGAACTGCACCTGGCCAGCCACCCGGGTGAAGGAACGGAAGTGGAGGTGACCGTACCGCTCAAATGAGCGCACATATGCCGACCGCACAGAGTACGCCGATTCGGATTTTAGTAGCCGAAGATCATCTGGTGGCCCGCGTGGGCGTGGGGGCCATCGTCAATATGCAGCCGGACATGAAAATCGTGGGCGAGGCCGCCAACGGCCAGCAGGCGGTAGAGATGTACCGGAAGCTGCGCCCCGACGTGGTATTGCTGGATATGCGCATGCCGATTATGTCGGGCGTGGAAGCGGCCAAGGCCATCAAGGCGGAGTTTCCGGATGCGCGGATGGTGGCGCTGACCACCTACGGCGGCGATGAGGATATTCGCCGCGCATTGGCCGCCGGCATCCAGGCCTATTTGACCAAGGACGTGCTGCACGATGAATTGCTCAAAGCCATCCGCGCGGTGCACGCGGGGCAGAAGTACCTCCCGGCCGCGGTGGCCGCCGCGCTGACCGCGCAGATGCCGCGCCCGGACCTGAGCGCGCGCGAAGTGCAGGTGCTGGAGCTGATCGTGCGCGGCCTGGCCAACAAACAGATCGCTTATTCGCTGAACATTGCCGAGCACACCGTAAAAAATCACGTAAAGAACATTCTTAGCAAGCTGGGCGTGCAGGACCGGACGCAAGCCGCCACGGCCGCGATCCAGCGGGGCATTGTGCATCTGAGCTAAAAGGCTGCCGATGAAACCGCTTTGGGTTGCCGCATTGATACCCGCCGCGCTCTGCGGGCAGTGGACGAACTATCCCACGGCGGGAATTCCGCGCGGACCCGACGGCAAACCGGATTTGACCGCTCCCGCTCCCCGAACCGCGGACGGCAAGCCGGACCTTTCGGGCGTGTGGGAGGCGGAAGGGCAGGAATTCTTCCGCGATCTGGCATCGGGCCTCAAGCCCGATGACGTGGCGATGCAGCCGTGGGCGAGCGCGCTCGAGAAGGAGCGCGCGGCCAAAGAGCATAGCGAGGATCCGCTGGCGCACTGCCTCCCGCATGGCGTTCCGCGCATCAATACCAACGGGCTGTTTCCGTTCAAGATCGTGCAGACTCCGGGACTGGTGGTGATTCTCTATGAGCAACTGAACCTGTTCCGCCAGGTGTTTCTGGACGGACGGCGCCTGGTGAAGGACCCAAATCCTACATGGCTGGGCTATTCGACCGGAAGGTGGGAGGGCGATACGCTAGCAGTGGAAACTTCGGGCTTCAACGATAAAACGTGGCTCGATACCTTTGTGGGCCACCCGGCCAGCGACGCACTGCATGTCATCGAGCGCTTCCGCCGGCCCAGTTTCGGAACTCTTGAAGTCGTGGCGACCATCGACGATCCGAAAGCCTACACCAAGCCTTGGACGACTCGCGCGCAGAAAATGGACCTGCAGCTCAATACCGACATCCTCGAATTCATCTGCAACGAGAACGAGAAGGACGCGGCGCATGTGAGGCTGAAGTGATGACGTGAGCGAGGCGCAAGATGAGCCGGCAGACGCGAAACCACTAGGCCTCTGCAGCGGTCGAGGTCGTACGATACCGATATCGGAGTGAAGCGTGGCTAGTCAGGTAACTGAGGCGATCTATACTGAGGTGTCCCAAAGCCCTTATGCAGCGTGCACCTACATGAATCCGAGCGCGTTCGCCTCATCATAGAGCGCGAGCAAACGCCCGTCTGAGACCGGCAGGCGGCTATTGGAACGGCTTCTCGCCAAAATCTTAGAGATGCAGTTCTACTCATCGAAACCGCTCCCGAAGCGGTAATACTCCTACATTGTTGGAAGTAGCACTAGTGTCCTGAGTTAGAAATCCGTTGACAAAGTCGCTCCACCTTCCCCAAGATCAAATCGGCATCCGCGGTCCAGACAAACGGCTTGGAATTGCGATTCCGCTCTTTCAAGTATGTGAGCATCGCCTTCTCCAGTTCGCC
>DATGKM010000138.1:0-28981 GCA_035294665.1 Bryobacteraceae bacterium
TTCTGGGTTTCTTGCCAGAGAGGAGTTCCGCCGGTTTCCTCGCTATAGACCGACAAGGTGACACTCTCCACCGGGGCGGCCGGCAACCCATTGGCGGGATGGAAGGTATTGCTGACGCGCACCAGCCGCGGAACGGTGGTCACCGATGGGTTTTCACTTCGCAGAGTTTGCTGCGCATGCAAGGGTAGCACGATACAAAATCCGAGAACGGAAAGATAGAGCCACTTACTGGTTCGAGTGTGAGTCACGACTGAGCCTCCAAGCCTGTATGCGCAAAATTTCCGCGACAAGTGCCAAAGTATACTGGCAATTGCGCGTTCTACAACAGGCTTTGGTACTTCACGGCATAAAATAGACGTACTGGGACTTTGTATCCTACGGTGACTACCAGGATTTTAGAGAAGGGACGAGGGGGGACGAAAGTTCGCGGTGAAAGTACTACCGGTGGCCCAGAAACATTAACCAGCCGATACCGAACAGCGCCACTATGAAGCAGCAGAAAACGTAGATGCCGTACTGGAGCCGGTCGCGGTCGTTCTGTTTCGTCACCACACCCATTACGACCGAAGTGAACAGCGCAAACAGCATGGCTGCTTCGAAATGGTCTAGATTCATTTTGGGCATCAGTTCTTCCTCCCGGCGGCGATTTCGTAGGCGTCCACCATCGCCAGCACGTTGAGCAGTCCCGCGGTGACCAGGAATTTGGAGCCGTAATCGTGAACCGCGCCCGCCATATCCGGTTGGTTGTAGCCGAAGGCGACACTCAGCATGTAGAGCAGGCCGGAACAGAGATCACCCACGAATCCGCCGGTATTGATGAGGGTGGTCAGCAGATCGCCCGTCTGCGGTTGGAAGAACGCGCCGCGCATCATCAGGCCGAACAGAAACATCAGGGTAATCGAGACGAGCAGCAGCAGTCCGCGCCCGGTGCGCCGCAGCAGCAGATGTCCGCCCCCCGGCACCAGCCAGCCCAACAATAGCGGCGGCGCCCACACGCCGATGGGTGGCGGCGGCAGCCTGGCTTCCTTTTCCGCCTCGGTGTCTTTCGGTTTCGCCATGTTGCTCTCTTGAGTGTAACAAGGGCTTTAGGGACATGGGACTTCCGGTCTGTGTGGGGGACCCATTTACTCCCGCGTACTCGACCTCACCAGAAACCGGGAAATTCGGCTGCGAGAGCGGGCTTGGGATCTTCGGGTTGAACGCGGTGATGATTGAGAGATCAAGCGTCACGTTGGCCTGAGTGGAGACCAGAACGCCTTTCTGCTCGAGACGCTCGAAACCGGGGGCCTCGACCGCGACGCTATAGGCGCCAGGGTTGACGGCGAAAAAACTCGTATTCACCCTCCTCGCTCGTAATCGTGGCGCGAGTGACGCTTGTGGCTTCGTTGGTCAGCGTGACTTTCGCTGAGGGGGTTGCGGCCCCGTTCGGATCAGTAACGCGGCCACGCCGTGAACCCTGAAACGATTGCCCGAGTATCTGAGCGACCGTTTTCAAGAACCGGCACGGCTCTTCGTCGGTTCGTTCGGGTGGAACGCCGGTCCCCGAAAGAGGGGGAACCGTCGGCCTGGGCAATTCCGCAAGGCAGGGCGGTTGTGCCCGCTGCCAGTGGTTCAACGGGTGAAGTGCACCGGTGCGCCTTCGCGTTTCCCTTTTAGATTCAACGAAACTGGTTTGATTCGCCGGTGCGATCGCACCGGTGGACAGGACGATTGATCGGCCTATCCCGGCCGAATTTACCGCGCCAACGCGATCCACTTGCTACAATCCTGATATCGCTTCCGGGCCGGCACTCGATGGCGCCAAACCCATCCACCACCGATACCCCCACCTTTTTCGAAAGGGTCTTTAAGGCTTTTCATTACCGCGATTTCCGCCTGATGTTCATCGGGGCTTGTATTTCGAGCATCGGCACCTGGATGCAGAATTTGGCGCAGGCATGGGTTGTGCTGGATATTTCCAGGTCGCCGCTGAAGCCGGATGGAGACGCATTTTACCTGGGTCTCGACGCCTTCCTCGCGGGGATTCCCGTCTTCCTGCTTTCCATTCTCGGCGGCGTGGTGGCCGATCGCGTGGAGCGCCGCCGGGTACTGCTGATTTCCCAATATGTGCAGATGAGCTCGGCCTTTATTCTCACCTTGCTGATTTTCTTCCATGTGGTGAAGATCTGG
The DNA here is from genome assembly GCA_035294665.1 of Bryobacteraceae bacterium. Classification (GTDB taxonomy): domain Bacteria; phylum Acidobacteriota; class Terriglobia; order Bryobacterales; family Bryobacteraceae; genus PSRJ01. Next base: position 2,170 of record DATGKM010000138.1, read on the forward strand.
GAAATCCTGTGCCTGTCGTTCCTGTGCGGCACGGCGCAGTCGTTTGGCGGGCCGGCCTATTCCGCCCTGATTCCCACGCTGGTGAAAAAGGAAGATATGCCGAACGCCATCGCGCTGAATTCGATCCAGTTCAACCTGGCGCGCGTGCTGGGGCCTGCATTGGGCGGCATGGCGCTAGAGCGGCTGGGCGCGGTGTGGTGCTTCGGCTTGAACGGGCTCTCTTTTCTGGCGCCGGTAATCTCGCTAACCATTCTCAGCACTCGCTACCTGCCGCTGCAGACCGGCGAATCGGTGCTTACCAGCATGAAGCAGGGCTTCCGCTTCATCCGCACCCAGGGCGCCATGGAAGCGCTGATCTTCCTCGCCTTTGCCATGACGGCCTTCGGCTTTCCCATGATGACCTTCTTGCCGTGGTTTGCGAAAACCACCTTTCACGGCGGCCCCTGGACTTTCACGTTGTTTCTGTGTTCGTCGGGAACGGGCGCCGTGATCGGCGCGCTGATGGTGGCGTGGATGGGCAATGTGGCGCATAAGGGCCGTATCGCGCTCATCTCGCTGGTGTGGCTGGGCGCCGGCATTGCGATATTCTCGTTTTCGACGAACCTGATCCTCAGTTGCGTGGTCCTGTTCCTCACCGGCATCGGGTTGATGACCGTATTTGCAAATGTGAATTCGGTGGTGCAACTGATCACGCCCAACGAGATGCGCGGGAGGGTGATGAGCGTGTACAACTCGGCCTTTCGCGGCGGCATGCCGATGGGAAACCTGCTCACGGGCTGGCTCGTCCCTATTTTCACGGCGCCTTTCGTGCTCGCCGCCAACGGCTTGCTGCTGGTGCTGCTGGCGATCTATTTCCTGGTGGCGCAGCGGAAGGTGGCAAGCCTCTGAAGCAGTAGTCAGGAGACAGGAGTCAGCGGAACGAATGGCTCGCCCGGCTTCGATACGGTTCAGCGCCCTGTGGTTGGCGGCGGCCGTATCGCCCTCGCTATTTTCCGCCCCGCCTCCCGCGTTTCTCCAGGCGGCGCGCGACCGCCAGGACCGCGCCGGGCTGCAGCGCATCGTGGACGAATCGGCCGCCGCGGCCGCCAAAGCTCCGCAGGACGCGGATACGCAGTACCAGATGGCTCTGGCGTCTTCTTATCTGGCGGAAGTGGCGCTCGAAGTGGGCGACAAAAAGTTGGCCCAGCAAACCGCCGAACGCGGCGTCAAGGCCGCCGAGCAGGCGGTTGCGTTACAGCCGCGGGAAGCCGAATATTATCGCGTTCTGGGCACTTTATGCGGGCAAATTGTGCCCGCCAATGTGCTCGCCGGGTTGGGCTACGCCAAGCGGGCGCGCGACGCCATCGACAAGGCCGTTTCGCTCGATCCCAAATCGTCGATGGCCTATATGGCGCGGGGTGTCGGGAATTATTACGTCCCCTCGGCGCTGGGCGGAGGATTCGATCTGGCGGTAGCGGATTTCCGCAAAGCGCTCGAACTCGATTCCAAAAACGCCGATGCTTGGTTATGGCTGGGAATGGCTTTGCGGAAACAGAATAAAAACGCCGATGCCCGGCAGGCGTTCTCTAAGTCTCTGGAACTGAATCCCGGGCGAAACTGGACGCGGCAGCAGTTGGAGAAGACCGCCACGACGCCGTAGCGCGGACCGGTATCCAGAATCGCAGATTCGCTTAGCTCTTATGGGCGGAGCCGCTCCTTTGGCGGGCGGGAGTGGCGCCGGGTTTTACAACAGGGCGGCGTTTTCGCCGTTGGTTTCCAGGCTGCGCCAAAGATACCAGCTCGCCACGCTGCAGTATGGACGCCAGGACTGGCCGAGGGTTTCGATTTCGGCGGGTTTGGGCAACGCCTCGAGCCCATAAGCCTTGCGGATGGCCGCCCGGATTCCCAGGTCGCCGGTGGGCAGCACATCGGGACGGCGGAGGGCGAAGATCAGGAACATGTGGGCGGTCCACACGCCGATGCCCTTCACTATCGTCAACTGCTCGATGACTTCGGTGTCCGGCAACTCCGGCAGCTTCTCAAAGACCACCTTGCCGTCGCGCGTATGCCGCGCCAGGTCGCGGATATAGGCGGTTTTCCGCGCGGAAAGGCCCGCCGAGCGCAGGCGCGCCGGGCGCAGCTTCAGGATCGTCCGCGGGGTGAGCCTGCCGCCGGCGGCGGCTGCCACGCGATCGAAAATGACGCGCGCCACGCGCCCGCTAAGCTGCTGAAAAATGATGGAGCGAACCAGGCTCTCGAAGCTCGGCTCGCGGAATTCGATGCGGTACTCGCCGACGCGGTTAATGATTTCGCAAAGGACGGGGTCGGCCCGTCTGAGATGATCCAGGGCCGATCCGGAAATGGCGTGGGTACCCTTGGGCATGAGAAACACAGCACCACCGGGATGCGTCATCATTGATTGTATCCGACCAACCGGAGTAGACGAATATGCTGAAACCGCTCTCTGCCATCGTCCTGGGGGCCACCCTCGGGGGCATCCTGCTGGCGCAAACGCCCGGCGCGGCGCCCGCCGCGAGCGCCCCCGCCGACGAATTGCCGGCTCCCATCAAAGTGGATGTGGACGTTGTCAATATTTTGGCAACCGTCCACGACAAGCGGGGCGGCCTCGTCGGCAACCTGGAGAAAAACGACTTCTCCGTCTTCGAGGACGGCAAGCAGCAGGAGATCAAATATTTCACGCGGGAAACCGACGTGCCCCTGACCATCGGGTTGCTGATCGACGTCAGCGCCAGCCAGCGGAACCTGATCGGCATCGAGCGCAACGCGGCCGTGCAGTTTTTCTCCAAGGTGCTGCGCAAAAAGGACGAGGCGTTCCTTATCAGTTTTGGCGAGGAGGCCGAGTTACTGCAGGATTACACCAGCAGCACGCGGCTGCTCGAAGACGGCCTGAATCAGTTACACGTCAGTTCGGGCGTGGGCGGCATCGGTCCGGGGCCGGTGCCCACGGTCGGCCAGCCGCGCGGCACCGTACTCTATGACGCTGTTTACCTGGCGGCGAACGACAAGTTGCGTAGCGAGGTGGGCCGCAAGGTGATGATTCTAATTACCGACGGCGTGGACGAGGGCAGCCGCCTCTCGCGCGATCAGGCGGTGGAGGCGGCGCAGAAGGCCGATGCCGTGATCTACAGCATCGACTACTACGATCCCGGCGCTTACGGGCCGTTCGGGTTCGGCGGTGGCGGCGGAGAATCGGAATTGCGCCGCATGTCGGACGAAACGGGCGGCCGGGTTTTCAAGGTGGACCGCAAACATACTCTCGACCAGGTGTTTCAGGAAATTCAGGATGAGATGCGCAGCCAGTACGCCATTGGCTACACCCCAACCAACAGCGTGAAAGACGGCTCCTACCGGAAAGTGGAAGTGCGCGTCGCGAACAAGGATTATAAAGTGCAGGCGCGCAAAGGATATTACGCCATAAAGCCCGAGAACCGCTAAACGCCCCGGCGGCTCCAGGCCGCGGCCTGAGCCGTTAGAATATAGACCATGAACGAAAGTATGGCGGAACCGCGGGCGCAATTTGTGCCTTTGGCGATGCCGGGTTGGAAGACCGCCGTGAGCTGGATTTCGGCGGTGCTGCTGGCAATTGTGTTTCTGGTTGCGGGCCTCTTTAAGATCACGGATACGCAAACGGCCGCGGTGCTGATGCACCAGGCTAGAGTCCCGGAAAATCTGAGCGTGCCGGCCGCGGTGCTGTTCGGCATCGCCGAAACAGTGAGCGGGGTGCTGCTGCTGGTGCCGCGCTTGCGGCGCTGGGGCGCCATTTCGACAGGCATTCTGCTCACCGCGTTCATTATTTATATCGGCATGAATTACAGCGCGCTGCGCGGGCAGGATTGCAGTTGCTTTCCCTGGCTAAAGCGGGCAGTGGGTCCGGCCTTTTTCGCCGAGGATGGCGCCCTGCTGCTGATGGCCGTGCTGGCGGGGATGTGGGCGAAGGCGGCCAGCGGGTTCCGCACGGGAGTGCTGATTTTGGCCGCCGTTTCCGTATTTGCCGGAGTCTCTTATGGCGTGAATGCGGTGCGCGCTACCGGGACGAAAGCGCCCGATACGATCACGGTTGCGGGCCAGCCGTACTCGCTCTCGCAGGGCAAGGTTTTCGTCTTCTTTTTTAACCCGGAGTGCATGCACTGCCTGAACGCAGCCACGCGCATGGCGCAATACAACTGGGGCGACACGCGGGTAGTGGCGATTCCCACGCAAGAGCCGCAGTTCGGGCCGGGATTTCTGGACCGCACGAAGCTGAAGGCCGCGCTCTCGAACGACCTGCAGCCGCTGAAGACAATCTTTCCATTCGTGGATGCGCCGTTTGGCGTGACTCTGGTGAATGGCCGAGAGAAAGCCGCGGTGACGAAGTTCGAGGATCCGGAACCGGGGCCGACGCTGAAGCAGTTGGGGTTCGTGAAGTAGATATCTAGCCTGGGCCCAACCGCGGGTCGGGGGCGCTGCAACCGGCCAGTGCTCCCCCGGCGCGAAGCAGTTGGTTGGGCCGCAAGTTGGGTCACTCAAGGCTCGGGTGACTTCCTGCGGCGAAACGTGCCGCATTCGACCATCTGGAAAGTACCCGGCGCGGCACTGTCAATAACGGCGATTATCCTCGGAAGGTTCTCGCGGATGATCGGCAGCTGTATGGCGGAAAGAGCGACGACCGCGAGGCGGCGTCCAGCAAGGTTCTGCTCACTCGCAAGCGTCTGGTCGCCGGTTAGGAACACGTCAAAGCCTTCTTCCTCGGCGGCTTGCAAAAGTTCGCCGTTTTTGAGGCCTGCCCATCCCATGTAGGTGACGGTCGCAACTTCGTGCGGTCCTAGAAGATTGCGTAGGGCGTGGTCAAGGTTCTCATCGAGCAAAACTCTCACCGGACGGGCTGTCCCCGCTGCGCGTGAGCGAACTCGATCAGGCGTTTGATCTGTTCGACGGACAAGGCGGGGAAGCCGTCGCGTAGCTCCTCGATGCTCTCGCCCATGTCGTAGCTATCAACGATGGCATCGGGAAGGATGCGCGTCCCCCGTACGATGGGGTGGCCCGAGACCTTGCCGGGAACGCGCTCGATCAGTTCGCACGCCGTCCAGTCGATTTCGGTCCGTACCATTTGGCCTTCCTCTCTTCTATCGTATCCGTTTAGCACGGTTGCGGCAGGGCGGTGCGGCTTACTGTCCTGGCACTCAACCCTGGGCAATATGCAACGCTACAATGCCGCCGGTGAGGTACTCATAATTGACTTGGGCGAAGCCGGCGCGCCGCATGCCCGCGGCGAGTTCGCGGGCGTCGGGAAACCGTTTCACGGATTCGGGCAGGTAGGTATACGCGCCGCGGTCGCCGGAAATGGCGCCGCCGATCAGCGGCAGGACGCGGCGGGAGTAGAAGTGGTAGAGCGCCGCAAACCAGGCATTCGGCGGCTGCGTAAACTCCAGAATCGCCGCCGTTCCGCCCGGCCGTAGCACGCGGCGCATTTCCGCAAGTCCCGCCTGGTAATTCGCCAGGTTGCGGAATCCGAAAGCGACGGTGAGCAAATCCAGGCTCTTATCGGCGAGGGGCAGGCGAAGGGCGTCGGATTCGAAGAGGGCGGCTCGGGAACCGCGCTGTTCGCTTTTGTGCTTCGCTGCCACCAGCATGGGGTGGCAGAAGTCCGAGCCAAGGACCGGGTTGGCCGGGTGGCGCCGCGCGCGTTCGAGCGCCAGCACCAGGTCGCCGGTGCCGCAGCAGATATCCAGAACGCGGGCCTGAGGATCTTCCAGAATGTGCCGGAGCCGCCGGGCAGCGTGCGCGCGCCAATAATAATCGATGCCGAAGGAAAGCAGGTGGTTGGCGAGATCGTAGCGATGCGCCACCCGGCCGAACATGGCGCGAATCCAGGAGGCGGCTTCCTGCTCGCCCGGCGCCGCTCGCTCTTCCACCCACGGCCGCGCGCCCTTCATGCGAGCGCCGACTCGATCGCCTGCCGCACCAGCCGTTGGTCCAGGCCGGAAACGATGGTCACCTCGCCAATGCGCACCGGAAGGACAAAATGGACCGCGCCGCGAACGGTTTTTTTGTCATGTACGAGCCGGGCCAGCAGGTTTTGCGGGGAAACACCCGCGAGCGGTGGAATTGGGCCGTAGCCGTCGATCGCCGCGAACACATCCTTGCTTTCTTCAGCGGAAAGATATCCGGTAGATTGCGCCAGGTAAACCGCGGCGCGCATGCCGAACGCCACGGCTTCGCCGTGCAGAAAGCGCGTATAGGCCGTTTCGGCTTCGAGCGCATGGCCGAAGGTGTGGCCGAAATTCAGAATGCGGCGGAGATTGCCTTCGCGCTCATCGGCCGAGACCACCTCCGCCTTCACCCGCACTGAATCGGCGACGACGCGCTCAATGGCTTCGGGAGCGCGCGCCAACACGGCCGGGCGCTGGTCCACAAGAAAATCGAACAAGCCGCGATCGCGAATTACGCCGCACTTGATCACTTCGTACAAGCCGGCGCGGTACTCGCGTTCGGGGAGAGTATCGAGCACAGCGGGATCGATGAGAACCGCGAGCGGCTGGTGAAACGCGCCTAACAGGTTCTTGCCGGATTTCAGATTCACTCCGGTTTTGCCGCCCACCGCGGCATCCACCTGAGCCAGCAGGGTAGTAGGAATTTGAATCACCGGGATGCCGCGCATGAACATGGCGGCCAGAAAGCCGGCCATATCGTTGACGATGCCGCCGCCAAAGGCCACGATCAGGCTGGAGCGATCGCCGCCGCAGGCCACCATCTGTTCGGCGACGGCTTCGAGCGGGGCGAGACGCTTGTGTTCCTCGCCGCCGGGAAGATCGAGGCGGGTATACGGAACGCCGGCGAGGGCGCGTTCGAGAGCGCGGCCCTGATGGCGCCATACATCCGCAGTCGAGATGACGAAAATCTTGCCGGTTTGGGGGGGGATGAATTCGGCGGCGCGCGCGAGAACGCCACGCTCCACAATAGCGGAGTAGGCGCGCGGCACGGTGTTTACGAGGAATTGGGGCACTTTTAGAAGTGTAACCCGGCGCCCGAGGGTGACCCGGCGCAAGCATGTTCCATTTGGCGTAACATAGCTCAGATAGCGAACGAGCGCAGAGGGAGGCTCACGATGCGTCTGCGAATTCTTGGTTTCCTGGTGATCGGCTTGAGCGGAATCGGCAACACGCAAACGGCTCCGAAGACCCGTCCCGACCCGCGGAGCGTGGTGCTGGTGGGCGACCGGTTCCGGCCCTTGCAGTACGGCGAAATGACGCCGGAACAGAAGACGATGCTCGAGCATTTGTTCGCCGGCGAGCGCGGCGGCGCGCGGGGGCCATTTAACGTGCTGCTGCGCAGCCCCGAAGCCGGGGACCTGGCCGCGCAATTCGGCGGCGTGATGCGCTTCCGCACAGGTTTACCCAAGGATGTTTCGGAAACGATCATCCTCATGACCGGCCGCTACTGGATGGCGCAGTATGAATGGCTGGCACATAAGAAATTGGCGCTCGAGAACGGCGTGAAGCCCGCCATTATCGAGGCCATCGCGGTTGGGAAGCGGCCCGGCGGAATGGCGCCGGACATGGAGGTGGCCTACAATTTCATCGACGAGTTGCTGACCACGCACCAGGTGAGCGACGCGACTTTTCAAGCCGCCAGGGAAATGTACGGCGAGAAGCGCGTGGTGGACATGGCCGGGCTGAGCGGTTGGTACGGCCTGGTTTCGATGGTGCTGGATGTGGACCGGTATCCGCTGGGACCGGGTGTCGAGCCCGAACTGAAGCCGCTCGAAAATCCGCTTCCAGTAGTGGGAGCGGGCTTTGCGACGCCGATTCCGGGAACGCCTTCTCCGGCGAGCGCCCAATCGGTCGTGAACGGGAAAAAATTCACGCTGCGCGGCGACCGCTTCCGGCCACTCACTTATGAGGCGATGAATGCCGAGCAGAAGAAAATGACGGATCGCGCGCTCGCGGGGCGCGGGCCGGTGGGTATGTTCAACATCGCGGCGCGCAGCCCCGAAGCCGGCGACCTGCTATTCACCTTCGGCGACCGCGTCCGCTTCCATATGTCGGTTCCCGACAAACTCAAGGAGTTAACGATTTTATTGACGGCGCGCTATTGGGCGGCGCAGTACGAATGGCTGGCGCACCATCGCGCGGGCGTCGGGGCCGGGCTGAGCGAAGAGCAGGTGCGCGCGATCGCGGAGGGGCGGCGGCCCGCTGGAATGTCCGCCGATGAGGAGGCTGTCTACAACTTCATCACGGAGCTGTTCAAGACCAGACGCGCGAGCGACCAGACGTTCGCAGCCGTGAAGAACGTAGTGGGCGAGCGCGGCGTGGTCGATCTGATGATCACCGCCGGTTATTATCAGATTGTTTCGATGTACATGAACCTCGATCGCATGCCGCTGGCGGAAAACCAGAAACCGGAACTGAAGTACATCGCGCGGCCGATCTGATGAATGGAAAACTTATGCGGATACTGAAAATATTAGCCGGCGGTCTGGTGTGGACCGGGCTCGCCGCGGCGCAGCAGGGTAACGCGACTCTGTTCGAAGGCGCCCGGCTGATTGTGGGCGATGGCAGCGCGCCGATAGAGAATTCGGCGTTTCTGGTGGAGAACAACCGGTTCACCCGCATCGGGAAGAAAGGCGAGGTGCGGGCGCCGGCCGGCGCGCTGCGCGTGGATCTCAGCGGCAAAACGGTGATGCCGGCGCTCATCGACACACACACGCATCTCGGCTGGCAGATCGTCAGGACCGGGCAGATGGGCGCGCAGACGTACACCCGCGCCAACCTGATCGAGCATCTCCAGCGCTATGCCTATTACGGCGTCGCCGCGGCCCAAAGCATGGGGATCGATCCGGGCGAGATTGCCTACCAGGCGCGCGCCGACCCGGGTCCGAATGCCGCCCTGTTTCGCATCGCCGGACGCGGAATGGCCATGCCGAACGCCGGCCCGGGAAGGGCATATTGGAGACCGGTGGCGTATGGCGTGAGCACCGAGTCCGAGGCCCGTAAAGCCGTTCAGGAACTGGCGGCCAAGAAGGTGGACCTGGTAAAGATCTGGGTGGACGACCGCAATGGCACGGTGCCCAAGCTGACACCACCGCTCTATCGTGCCATCATTGACGAGGCGCACAAGCACAACCTGCGCGTGGCCGCGCACATCTTTTATCTGGCCGATGGAAAGGAACTGCTGCGTTCCGGGATCGACATCCTGGCGCACCTGGTTCGCGACCGCGACGTGGACGATGAATTCATGGCGCTGATCCGGCAGCATCCCACCGTGTACCAGATGACCACCCTGCCCGAGCGCGAGACCACGGAAGAAGACTTTCGGCTGGCCGCGGAGACCATCCCCGCGCCCGAAGTAAAGAAGATGCGCGAGGCGTTGGCGAAGCGGACTCCGGAGGAGATTCACAAAGCGCACGAGGCATTCGGCATTCAGGCGCGCAACCTGGCGAAACTGAACGCTGCGGGTGTGAAGATCGCGATGGGCACGGATTCAAGCGAGACCATTGGTTGGGCGGTCCACCAGGAACTGACCGACATGGTGGCGGCGGGCATGACTCCGGCCCAGGCGATCACAGCCGCGACGAAAACCGCGGCGGAGCTGTTGCAGCTGAATCAACTCGGCACGGTGGCCGTGGGCAAGACGGCGGATTTCCTGGTACTGGACGCCAATCCGCTGGATAACATCAACAACACGCGGCGGATCGCCAGAGTGTACCTGAACGGGAAAGAACTGGATCGCGCGGCCATGCGGAAAGCGTGGGTGAAGGAATAAGCAATAGTTCGCAACGTCGGTTGTTCCGGCGCAGGAGGAATAGAACTTTCAAGGTGCCCTGCCTGCTCATCCAGTCAGGGGATTGCGCCAGCGGAGCCGGCGGAACCTTCCGAAGTCATTGTCCGCAGTGCAGAGTTCGGCGCCGTGCTCAATCGCCAGCGCTGCCAGATGAGCATCTGATATGAGATTGCCTCCGGTGCCCAGGGGCGAAATCAGGTCGCGCATCGTTTGCAAGTGGCGCGTGGTGGGTTCGGGCACGGTCACCGAAGGCTGCTCGATCCACGCGCCTACCAGATCGAACGCCGCCTCCAGCCGCAGGGGCTTTTGAAAGATTCCCGCTCTGGTGGTCAGACGGAGAAAGGCCAGGAGCACGATCCATGGCAGCCCCACAGTTTCCGTTCCCGAAATGGCTGCTTCCAGCCACGACTTGGCTTTTTGATGGTCTGGAGAATCTTGGTTGACCGCATAAATCAGCAGGCTGACATCGATGATGATCATTTGCGCAAAGACAGCTTCCGGGCCAATTCTTCATCTTCCATAGCGGCCGCGGCCTCTAGTGCTTTGTCCCACCGGAAATTCTGATCGGCGCCCAGAGAATAGGACCGCTGCAGAAAGGAACGGCGTTTAGGCCTTCCTTGTGTGAGGCCGGCGCGCACAGCGGAATTCAGGGCTTCTTTGAAGGAAATGCCGCGCTCCCTCATGACGGTTCTGATGAGGGCCTCGACGTCCGGCTCCAGCGTAATTGTCGTTCTCACTTTTGCATCATAGCATCACACCTCCTGCTGTCATGATGTTTCCCACGCCCAATTGTCTCTTCGAGTCCGGACGAGTTGGCGGCGGCGCCTCCAAGCCGTTGAAGAACAAACGAAAGCGCTGCTTGGGCACCGCTGGCTCTACAAATGGCGTCCCATACAAGCTACAATGCCGGTTGGCCGGCAAAGGTGATGTCCTGAAATATCACGCAACACCGCAACGCGACTCGGGCGCTGAATCCGGCGTCAAGACATTTCTTCGCGAGTCGGTGCGATCCTGGCCCACTACAGCGGCCTTGCTCCCCAGTTCCAGAGCATTAGCGGACTCCCTGATCCGCTATATCGATTTCGGGTCTGCCCGGACGATTGTCGAGCTTGGCGTAGGCACCGGCGCCATCACTTCGGAAATCCTATGCCGTATAAAGCCGGACGCACGAATTTATGCTTTGGACATCAGTTCCATCTTCATCGAGCACGTACGGCAGAAGTTCAACGACCCGAGGTTGGTTCCGATTCTGGCCGACGCAAGAGAGCTGACAGATGTGCTGGGTGTGTGGAAACTGGGCCGGGTGGATGCGGTTGTTTCTTCTTTAGGTTTGACTTGCATGGATAATGACGCGCGCCTCGCGGTTTTCGACCAGGTCACGCGCTGCCTCTCGAATCAAGGTGTATTTACGCAATATCAATACATCCATGCCCGCGCAATTCCGGGCTGGTGTGGCCGCATCGGCATTTCCGGCTTCAACGTGGCGAAGTTCCTGCGGCGCTATTTTCAGAATGTTTCCGCCGAAACGGTCCTCTGGAACGCTCCGCCCGCTCTGGTCTACACCTGCCAGTGGTGAGCAACTGAGCGAGGTCGAAAGGCGCGCCGGCTGAGGGTCGGTTCACTCCGGCCTGCGCCCACGAAACGCGTTGTCGAACAGCGCCCGCACTCCATCCCGAGTCACGGGCCGGGGATTGTAATAAGGATTCTGCACGGCCAGTTCGGCGGCGCGGTCCAAATCACCTTCGTTCAACCCGAGCGATTCGAGACTCATGGGCGCGCCGAGCGAAGCCGCCAAATCGTACAGGGCTGGGGCCGCCGAATCGGCGCCGAGCGCTCGCGCGGCGCGCGCCATCGGCTCCCTGGCGGCGGGCGTGTTATAGGCGACGGCGTGCGGCAGGATTACCGTGTGCGTTTCGGCGTGCGGCAGGTTGAAGCTGCCTCCCAGTGTGTGGCAGAGCTTGTGATGCAGGGCCATTCCCACCGATCCCAGAGCCACGCCGCCGAGCCATGCGCCGTATAGCGCTTGCGAGCGGGCCTCCAAATTTGCCGGCTCCTTCACCACAATGGGCAGGCTTTGGGCGAACGCCCGGATGCATTCTTCGGCCACCATCGAAATGATGGGGTTAGCCTCCTGGGCGTAGAGGGCCTCGACTGCGTGAGCGATCGAATTCATGCCGCTGGTGGCGGACAGCATGGGCGGCATGGTGATTGTGAGGCAAGGGTCGTAAATGACCGTTCTCGGCAGAACGCGTGGATCGCGCCCGGTGGTCTTGCGGCCGCCTTCGGTCAGGCCCCAGATGGGCGTCATCTCCGAGCCGGCGTAGGTTGTCGGCACGGCGAGAATGGGGAGTTCCGAAACGAGCGCAATGGCTTTCGCAAGCCCTGTAGTGGAACCGCCGCCCACGGCTACGCAGCAATCGGCCCCGAGCCGGCGGGCTTGTTCGCGCGCCGCTTCCGCGGTCTCGATGGGCACGTGCATGACGGCGCGATCGAACAGGCCGGCGGCACGAGCACCCAGGCGGTCCGCCATGTCGAGACCGCTTTGGCGCTGTTCGGGAGTGGTAAGCACCAACGCTTTCGATGCGCCCAGCCGCGCGATCTCTTCCGGGATACGCGCCACCGAACCCGCGCCGAAGATTACGCGCGAGGGCAGAATCTGGTAGACGAAATCAAGCGGCATCGGCTTTCCACGGCCCGGGGGCCTAGGCCCCGTTGGCGTGAGCGCGCCTGGTGCGGGCGTAGAGGTCGCGGAGAATGGCAAGTTCCGCCCCGGTGGGAGGCTCGGTGGTGGCTACCTGCGCGGCTATCTTTAGCGGCCATCCCGTGTTCTCGACGGCTTTCTCGATCGGGACACCGGGATGCAAACTCGTAAGAGTTAATTCCTTGGTGTCGGGGTCCGGAGTGAGAATGCCCAAATCGGTAATCACCGCTACCGGGCCTTTCCCCGGCAGGCGCATGCGCTCGCGGCTATCGCCGCCCTCCATGTGGCCGCCGGAGGTTACGAAATCCAGCTTCTTGACGAAGGCCCGCTTATTGTGGCGAAGCGTGATTAGAACCTCTTTAGAAGAGGCGGCGATCTCCGGCGCGCCGCCGGCGCCCGGGAGCCGCGTCGCGGGCCGGCGATAATCGCCGATTACGGTGGTGTTGATGTTGGCGAAACGATCGATCTGCGCCGCTCCCAGAAAGCCCAGGTCCACGCGCCCGCCTTGCAGATAATACGCGAAAATCTCGGGGATCGAAACCACGGCATCGGCGGTTTCGGAAAGCTCGCCATCGCCGATCGAAAGCGGCAGCACGGGCGGCTTGGCGCCGATCGTGCCCGATTCGTAGATCAGCACGGTATCCGGGGCATGTGTCAGCCGCGCCAGATTGGCCGCCGCGCTGGGCAGGCCGATGCCCACGAACAGCACCGCGCCGTTGCGGATCATGCGCGCGGAGGCGATGGTCATCATTTCATCGGATGTGTATTCAAGCGAGGTTTGCTCAGGCATGCGTGGTGGCCTCCTGGCCCGGCTGGAAACCGGCCTGCTGAATGCTTTGTCGAAACTCCGCGAAATCGCGCGTGCCCAGCACGTGACGATCGATCCACGCCTGGAATGTTTCGCGCTCGCGCGCGATCGGGTCCCAGGCCTTATAGAAGGCGTTATTGCGCTTGTAATAACCTTGCGCGTAGGAGGGAAACGCCCCGCCCTTGACCTCCACCACGGCGCCCACTACCCAGGAGGGCAGCACTACCGAATTGGGCGGCGCCTCCAGCCGGTCGACTACTTCTTCGACCGTCACGATGGCGCGCTTTGCCGCCAACACCGCTTCCTTTTGGATGCCGACAACGCCCCAGAGCAGCACGTTGCCCTTGGTATCGGCCTTCTGCGCGTGGATAACGGTGACATCGGGCCGCAAGCCGGGCACCGCGGCCAGGCGTTCGCCGGTGAAGGGGCACTCGATGAATTTCACATTAGGGTTGTACTTGGGCAGGTCGCTGCCCAGGTAACCGCGGAGGATGCCGAAGGGCAGATTGGCTGCGCCGGCGGTATAAGCGGCGGCCATGCCCGCGTGGGCGTGCTCTTCCACTTCGAGCGGCGTGGGCCAGCCCTGCTCGACGGCATCGCGCAGGCGGTGCAAGGAACCCACTCCCGGATTGCCGCCCCACGAGAAAATCAGCTTCCGGGCGCAACCCGCGCCGATTAACTGGTCATATATAAGGTCCGGAGTCATGCGGACGAGCGTGAGATTGCGCCGCCCCTGACGGATGATTTCGTGTCCCGCGGCGAATGGGATCAAGTGCGTGAAGCCTTCGAGGGCTACCACATCGCCATCGCGCACCATCTCCCCGATTGCCTGTTTAAGAGAGGTTATCTGAGCCAAGGTTTTCGATCATTATGACATGCGGCGCACGGGCCGGGTCATGGCGATGCCGTCGCCGCCGTCTTCATAGTAACCGGGAACGACGCGCAGCCGCCGGAAGCCATATTTTTCATAGAACGCGCGCGCGGCCGCATTATCCCCGCGCACCACCAGGCGCAAGCGGGTGGCGCCGCGCCGGACGAGGCGGCGAAGCAGGCTCTCGAGCAGGGCGGAAGCCGCGCCTTTACCGCGAAATTCGGGCGCAACCGCCACGGAAACCAGTTCCGCGGCCGGCCCCCGCATGCAACTCAGCAGATACCCGCAAACTTTCCCGCCGCGCTCGGCCACCAGGAACAGATCGCCGCATTTATTCCGGTAATGTGCAAACAGTTTGCAGTCATAAGCTTCGCGCCCGAAGCTCGCGCGCTCGATTTTTCCGATCGCGGGAAGGTCCCGCGCACCCGCCCGCCGGATCCCGTATTGCGGCCGCATCGATTCTCGTATATGCTTTACTCTACGATAGTTGAAGGTGCAGGTCCGGATGGCCCGAAAGAATCGCAGAAAAAAACCGCCCGCCATTGACAAGCCACGGGGCCAGATTCATACTATAGCCATGTTGCAAGTGAGTAGCAACAACGAACAGGCTGCGGGAGCTGCCGGAGAAGTTCCGCACGAGGTCCTGCTGGCCGATCTGGGCCGGGGCGACGCCGGCGTGCTGGATCGCATCGATCTGCCCGGCGAGGATGCCCGCCGCTTGATGGAGCTTGGGTTTCTCCCCGGAACCCGCATCACGGCCGGACTGAGCGCCCCTGGCGGCGACCCCCGGGTTTTTCAGGTGGATGGCTCGGAAGTAGCGCTGCGCCGCGAAACCGCCCGGCGTCTCCGTGTGCGGCTATTTTCCACCAAGACCTCGACAAAGAGAAGCTGAACAGATGAGCGATTGCCAGGGATGCGCAATGGCCGCCAGCGCCGTCCTGGACCGGCCGGGAACAGGACTGGGTTCCGCCCGCATGCGCGTGGCCGTAATCGGACCGCCCAATAGCGGGAAAACCACGCTGTTCAATCGCATCACCGGCATGCGCCAGAAAGTTGCCAACTTCCCCGGAGTCACTGTGGAACAACATACCGGCGTAGCGGTTCTGCCGGACGGGCGGGAAACCTGGATCATCGATCTGCCCGGCGTCTACAGCTTGAATCCGCGCTCGGAAGACGAGCAGATCGCCTACGATGTGCTCACCGGGGGCCGGGGCGATACTCCCAAGCCGGAAGCCGTGCTGCTGGTGCTGGACTCCACAAACCTGGCGCGGCACCTGATGCTGGCTGCGCCCATTCTGGCGCTAGGCCTGCCCACGCTGGTCATATTAAATATGGCGGACGATCTTCGCCGGCGCGGAGGCCAGCTCGATCTAGAGGCGCTATCGGCCCAGTTGGGCGCGCCCGTGGCGCTCGTCAGCGCCCGGCAGGGAGAAGGCATCGAAAAAATTTACGGCTTTTTAGCGGGGGCCATGCCCAAGCCGGCTCCCCTAATGCAACTGCCCGTACTCCAGGATGTTCCCAAGTGCCGGGAGTGGGCCGGGCGGGTGGGCAGCAACGCGCGTTACCGCGCGCCCGCTCCGCCCATATGGACCCGCCGCCTGGATGCCATTTTCCTGCACAAAATCTTCGGCCCGCTGATTTTCGGCGCGGTTGTGATTGCGGTTTTTCAGACCATTTTCGGCATCGCCGATCCGTCGAAAGACGCAGTGGATTGGTTCCTCGGAATCACGAGCAAGTGGGTTGCATCTGTACTGCCGGATGGCGCAGTCAAATCGCTGCTGCTCGATGGCGTTTGGGCCGGTGTCGGCTCCGTGATCGCCTTCCTCCCGCAAATTCTCGTTCTGTTTCTGTTCATTGGCATTCTGGAAGATTCGGGCTACCTGGCGCGCGCGGCGCTGATCGCCGACCGCACCATGGCCCGCGTCGGCTTGCAAGGCAAATCGTTTATCCCGCTGCTCTCGGCGTACGCCTGCGCCGTGCCCGCGATCATGGCCACGCGCACCATTGAAAATAAGCGCGACCGCATGGCCACCATTCTGATCGCCCCGTTCATGACCTGTTCGGCGCGCCTGCCGGTGTACACGTTGATCATTGCCGCTTTCATTCCGAACCGGCCGCTGGTTGGATTTTTGCTGAGCACGCGCGCCGCGGCCATGCTGGGGCTTTATCTGCTGGGCTTTTTGGCCGCGGTGACTACGGCGCGCGTGCTGAAATCCTCGATCCTCAAGAGCACGCGCAGCTCGTTTTTGCTGGAAATGCCGTCGTACCGCTGGCCCACGTGGCAGTCGCTCGGCCTGCGCCTTATCGACCGCTCTAAAGTATTTCTCCAACGCGCGGGCACGGTGATCCTGCTGGTTACCGTTCTGCTGTGGGTGATGGCGCATCTGCCGATCCAAAACGGCCATATGCCTCCTATCGGCCAGAGCGTGGCGGGCACGCTCGGCCACACGATTGAGCCGGCGATCAGGCCGCTGGGCTTCGATTGGAAGATCGGTATCGGCCTGATCACGTCGCTCGCCGCCCGCGAGACCATCATCGCGACGCTAGGCGCAATCTACGGGATGGATGGAGAATCGAACAAGGTAGGCTTAGAACAAGCCCTGCAGCAGGATCTCACCCCCGGAGGCGCCGTGGCGCTGCTCATCTTCTTCGCCTTCGCGATGCAATGCATTTCGACCATTGCGGTGGTTCGGCGCGAAACCGGCGGCTGGAAATGGCCAGCGATCCAGTTCACATATATGGGCGTGCTGGCGTACGTGGGGGCATTCGTGGCGAACCATTTGATTCATTGAGGGGCTAAAGCTCGCGCTTTTCCGGCGTCGAGTGGAAGCCGCACAGCATATTCGCGGTCGACCCCAACGGCGTCAAACTGGACCTCAACGCGACGAGGCCCTAACTCTTGATCAAAAGCGCGCCGTTTTTAGCCCTCCGAGGTGTCGCCATGCACTGGCGGTCCCGGCATGCTTGCGCCGGCGCCGCTCTGG
Source organism: Bryobacteraceae bacterium (assembly GCA_035294665.1). Lineage (GTDB taxonomy): Bacteria > Acidobacteriota > Terriglobia > Bryobacterales > Bryobacteraceae > PSRJ01. The sequence continues at coordinate 19,293 of DATGKM010000138.1, forward strand.
GCCGCTGCCTGTGAACCGTAGGAGTGTGGCTTTTGCATGACCACCGTCGAAATCGCATGCTTGAAGATCAGTTGCTCCTGGTTGCTGGTTTCCAGCACGACCGAGTACTTGTCGAAGCTCTTAATCCTGCCGGACAATTTGACGCCGCTCATCAGGTAGATAGTGAGTACGATTTTGTCCTTTCGCGCGTTGTTTAGGAAGCTATCTTGTATATTTTGCGCCGGTTTTTCCATCCCGCCCCCAACCCCTTTGCAGGGAACCATGTTACACAGCGGCGATTGTATTGTACACCGATTCACCGAGTGCCCGGTGTATCGTTGCGTGGGCAACGCGTGTTGAGGCCGGCTCTTCGCCGGCCGTTTGCGCCCGCCAATGGCGCATAGCGCGGCGGTTTTCGGCTATTCGTCTTCGTGATCGGCGCCGGCCGCTACTGTTTGAGGAGCGAGCAGCGATTCCAGTTCATCCCGGCGCATCCGCCGCGGCGGATCGGGCGTTTTCCGCCCGTCCGGGGCGGCGCTTTCCAGCAGAAATTCGCCAATCGAGACGAGTTCCTGTTCGAGATTGAAATCCGGAGCGCGGGAGAGCGCGGGGACCCGCGCCACTCCGTGCTCATTCACGACACACTCCAAGCCGTTTGGGAGCTGGAATCGGATTCGCAGATTTTGCCGGACAGAAAGCTTGCGGAGGTCCGCCAGCTTCATCGCTCAGCTTCCTCGAACTCGCCCACCGGCTCGCCCAGCGCTGCGCGCGCGGCGAGTTGTTCCTGGCAGGGTACGCAGTAGCGCGCCCACGGCAGGGCTTCGAGGCGCTTCGGCGAGATCGGCTCTTCGCACTCCAGGCACACCCCGTACGTGCCATGGTCAATCCGGAGGAGGGCATCCGAAATCTCGCGGAGCAGTTTCATGTCGATGGTGTTGCGGTTGAGGAAAATCCATTCCTCGTGGTGCTGCTGGCTGAGATCGCCCTCGTCGGAGGGAATATCCAGCCGGCTTACGACTTGCGCCGCCTTCTGAGCGGACATACTCCGACGGACTTCTTCAGCTTTCTTCTCGAGCGCCTTGCGGTAATTCGCGAACTTAAGTCCGTTTTTCATGTTGTTCCCCATTTCTTACGATCCGGTTTTTCCCGGACTAGATCCATATGACGCTTTGCCACCCCTGAAAGTTGCAAAACCTGGGGGACGTAAATCGTTGGAGTATAGACGGAAACGGGCTGAAAAGTCAATAATTTACAGTTATTTACATCACCACGCACCACTTGCGGGCGGTGTTCCCTATCTTTTGGCCATGGCTAACCCCTCTACCTACTTGGCTTTGCGGACCGCCTCGGTCAGCTCCGGCACCACCTGGAAGAGATCCCCCACGATGCCATAGTCGGCGATCTCGAAAATGGGCGCGTTCGGGTCCTTGTTGATGGCCACTACGGTGCGCGCGCCTTTCATTCCCACGAGGTGTTGAATGGCCCCAGAGATTCCGACCGCCAGGTACATTTTGGGAGCCACGGTTTGGCCCGAGCTTCCCACCTGGCGCTCCATGGGGAGCCAGCCGGCATCGCAGATCGGGCGGGATGCCGCGAGTTCCGCGCCCAGCGCTTCGGCAAGCTTGCGCACCAGCTCAATATTCTCGGCTTCTTTGATGCCGCGGCCCACCGAAACGATCAGCTCGGCAGCTCCCAAATCCACGGCCCGTTGCGATTCGCGGAACAGCTCAAGGGGTTTGGTGCGGATGGAACCCGGATCGAGTTCGGGCGTAAAGGTTTCGAGGGCCGCCGTGCCGGGCTGCAATTGGCCGGCGCGGTAGGCCCCGGCCTGCAGGGAGGCAAAATTCGGCCCTGCGGACGTAAAACTCACATCCGCGTTGACTTTGCCCTGAAAAAGCTGGCGCACGAGCGTCAGCTTGCCTCCTTCCACGCGATGCGCGACCACATCGCTCACTGCCACCCGGCCGAGCGATGTGGCCAGCTTGGGAAGGAAGTCGCGGACCTGGTAGCTGTGCGGGAACAGCACCAATGCGGGCTTCACCCGCTCCACCAGTTGCCGCAGGGCCGCCGCGTAGGCATCGGGCGTATAACTTTCGAGCAGCGGGTGCTCGACAATGTAAGCCTTCTCGAACTGGCGCGACGCAAGCTCTCCGCCCAACTGCTGGATGCCATGCCCGGCCACCGCCGCGCTCGCCGGCAGATTCATCTCCCGCGCCAACTGCTGGGCCGCCGCCAGCGTTTCCCAGGACATCCGGTTCCATACGGGCTGTCCTTCCGGGGATTTCCTTTGTTCCGCAACCGCCAGAATGCTCATATGACGCGTGCCTCGAATTTCAGTTTCTCGACTAGTTGAGCGGCCGCTTCTTTAGGGCTGCCATCGAACAGTTGCGTGCGCTTGGCGCGCTCGGGCAGGTAGATGCGTTCGAGCGCGATCTTCGGAGAATCGGGCGCAACGCCGAGCTCGGCGGCTGTAAGCCGCTTCAGTTCCTTGGTTTTGGCTTTTTTAATACCCATGAGCGTGGCGTAGCGCAGGCGGCTGATGCCGGATTGAATGGTGAGCAGCGCGGGCAGGGGCATTTCCACGTTCTGGAACCAGCCTTCTTCGAGTTCGCGCTTCACGCGAATGTGGCCGTTCTGCTTCTCCACCTGCATGATGATGGTGGCGTGCGGCAGGCCGAGCAGTTCGGCCATAATCACGCCGGTTTGGCCGTAGCCGAAATCGTCCGATTGCAGGCCGGTGAGGATGAGGTCGGGCGCCTCGGGTTGGAGGGCGGCCGCCAGGAGGCGGGCCGTGGCCAAGGGGTCGAACGCGCCCAGATTTTCTTCTTCAATGTGAATGGCGCGATCGGCGCCCTTGGCAAGCGCTTCCCGCACAGTTTGCGCCGCGCGCGCAGGACCGGCGCACAGAACCACGACTTCGCCTCCGTGCTTCTCCTTCAGTTGCAGCCCCTCTTCCAGGGCATAGGCATCCGGTTCGTTGATTTCGTAGCTCAAGTCTGCTTCTTCAATCCACTGACCCGCCGGGGCGATGCGCAACTGGGAATCGCGCGCGGGCACCTGCTTGACGGCAACAACGATTTTCATAAGGGCTACCCTCCCGAATGTACCGCACAGCGGGTGCGGGCAGGATGTCAGCCGCTTCAATGCTACGCTGTAAACTCACAGAAAGAAACATCCATGCCGGCCACGGAGTTTGCGGGCCAGGTGAAATTCAATGCCGGAAGAGAGACCTTTTTTAACGCGCGTGGTGCTCAAGAATTACAAAAGCATCGCCTCAACAGGCGTGGATTTGCGCGCGTTGACGTTCGTTGTGGGGCCGAACGGATCCGGCAAAAGCAACTTCCTCGATGCCCTGCGATTTACGAGCGATTCGTTGCGCGGCTCTCTCGATAACGCGTTGCGGGACCGGGGTGGGATCGCGGAAGTGCGCCGCCGAAGCGGCGGCCATCCTACCCATTTCGGAATTCGCCTCGAATTCCAGTTGCCCAAGACAAGCGGCCACTACGCATTCCGCATTGGCGCGCGCCCCAGAGGCGGGTACGAAGTGCAGACCGAGGAATGCGTAATACGAGGGATGGAGGATGCCGGATTTTTTGTGAATGCAGGTGAGGTCAAGACATTTAAGTCTGGCGGAAAACGGAATGGCGTGGTGCCGCCCGCGGCATCCAAGGACCGGCTCTATTTAGTGAACGCTTCCGGGTTGCCGGAATTCCGGCCGCTCTACGACGCTCTCTCGAACATGGGGTTTTACAACCTGAACCCGGAGGTAATTCGCGATCTCCAAGCGCCCGGGGCGGGAGAACTACTGCTCCGCGACGGCAGGAATCTGACCAGCGTTCTGGCGCTGCTTGCCCTAGTCGATGAAGCACTCAAAAAACGCATTGAAGAGTATCTCCGGTCGGTGGTTCCAGGCATCGCGGGTGTAGACGTAAAAGACATTCCGCCCAAAATGACGTTAGAGTTCCGGCAGGAAGTTGCCGGCTCGAGCGACCCATGGCGATTCTACGCAGGGAACATGTCGGATGGCACGCTTCGCGCACTCGGTATTTTGGTAGCGCTGTTTCAGTCCCGCGGCTCCGATATGCCGGGCGTACCGCTGGTAGCGATCGAAGAGCCCGAAGTTGCACTCCATCCGGCGGCTGCGGGCGTATTACTGGACGCACTTCGCGAGGCGAGCCAGTCGAGACAAGTGATCGTAACAACGCACAGCCCGGACCTGCTTGACCTCGTGAAAATGGATAGTGAACTATTGCTGGCGGTCTATGCGGAAAAAGGAGCGACGCAGATAGCGCCACTCGATGAAGCGAGTCTCGAAGCTGTGCGGAAAACTCTGTACACGCCCGGCGAACTGCTCCGCCTTGACCAATTGCGGCCGGATACCAATAAGCTCTTTGGCGAAGGGACAAAAGCGCTGCCTCTCTTTGACGGAGTAGGGGTGTGAATCCTCTGCGGCTTGGACTGGTGGTGGAAGGTCACGGTGAGGTCAAGGCGGCCCCGATCTTGTTTCGCCGGATCGCTCACGAGATCGATCCGGCGGTACCTCTGGAAGTCCTGCAGCCGATCCGGAGGCCGCGCGGCAGTCTAATCCGCAACGAAGGGCAGGAACTGGAACGGGCGGTCGAACTGGCCACCCTCAAGGTGCGCCCCACCGGAGGTGTTTTCGTTCTTCTCGATAGTGACGATGATTGTCCCGCGGAACTGGCTCCAAAGTTGTTGAACCGTGCATCACTTGCGGGAATGGGGCTGCCTGTATCCGTCGTTCTCCCGCAGCGCGAGTTTGAGGCGTGGTTCCTCGCTGCGGCAGAATCGCTTCGTGGAAAGCGACGGTTAGCTCCCGACCTGACTTCGCCGCAAAATCCTGAAGAGATTCGGGGAGCCAAGCAGTGGCTCCGGGATCGGATGAGCGACCATATCTATTCGGAGATCATCGATCAGCCGGCTCTGACGGCGGAATTCGATCTGAGTCAAGCCCGCGCGGCTAAATCGTTTGAGAAGTGCTATCGCGAGCTGCAGTTCCTGATCCAACGTTTTCGAAGTGATTCCGGGGGCTAGCGATTCATCGCCCCAAAGCATTCCCGTGCGATTTCCCACTCCTCGCCGGCGTGAATCACCAGCGCGCGTATATGGCTCGCGGCGGTAGCTATATCGGTGTCGCCGCGGGCGGAGGCGTTCTTTGCGGCATCGAGTTCCAGGCCCAGAAAGGCGAACTGCGCGCACAGCCGCTGGCGAACGATGGGAGTATGTTCCCCCACACCGCCCGTGAACACCAGCGCGTCCATGCCGCCCAGGACGGCCAGCATGCCCCCGGCTTCGCGCGCGAGGCGGTGCGAGTACACATCCAGGGCAAGCGTGGCGCGCGGGTTGCCGGCCGCCGCGGCAGAGACGATCTCCCGCATATCGCCGCTCCATCCAGAAACACCCTTCAAGCCCGATTCGCTGTTCAGAATGCGATCGAGCCGGTCGGCCGTATCGCCGCGATGGCGGATCAGGTAAATCAGAATGCCCGGATCGATCGATCCGGAGCGCGTCCCCATCATGAGGCCTTCAAGCGGCGTGAAGCCCATCGTGGTGTCCACGCTTTTGCCGGCGCGCACTGCCGCCAGGGAGGCGCCATTTCCCAGGTGGCAGATCACCAGGCGCAGCCCGTTATTTTCGGGATCCGAGCCCAGCATGCTCGCGGCGCGCCGGCTGCAATATTGGTAGTTGATGCCGTGAAAGCCGTAACGGCGCACGCCATCAGCCAGCCAGCTATAGGGTACCGGATAAACGTAGGCGGCGGGTTCGAGCGTGGCGTGAAAGGCCGTATCGAACACGGCGAATTGCGGCACTTCCGGACCGAGCAACCGTTCCACCGCGTCCAGGGCTTCGAGTTCGAAGCGGTTGTGCGCGGGGGCAAACTCCGCCTCCCGCGCGATACCGGCCCGCACCGCAGCCGTCACGCGCGCGGTTTGGCGAAACCCGCCCCCGTGCACAATGCGGTGCCCAACGGCTTCGATTTCGCGCGGCCCTCCGATCACGCGCCTTTCGCCGCGCCAAAGGCTTTCGAGGACCGGAGGCAGGGCTTCGGAAAGCGGCGGCTCGCCATGCCACTCCACGTTCGCCTCCCACAGAGGCCGCGGCGCTTCGCCCGGCAGCGGCGCCCGCACATCGTGAAACCAGCATTTGAAGCTGCTCGATCCGCCGTTGACCACCAGAATCCGCATTCTTGCGCATTATGCACCCCGGCCCACGACAGTGGGGTGACGGCCCTTCCCGCGCGCCCCGTTACACTAAGACGAATGGGTCTTGCCATACAAGCCGATGATGTGCGCGCCGCCGCCGAGCGCATTCGTCCCCTGGCGCGCCGCACCCCTGTGTTCACTTCCACCGGGTTCGATGCCGCCGCGCAAAAACGCGTCTTCTTCAAATGCGAAAACCTGCAAAAGGGGGGAGCTTTCAAGATCCGCGGCGCCAGCAATCTGATTCTTTCGCTTCCCCCTGCCGCCCTGGAACGCGGTGTGGTGGCGTATTCGTCCGGCAATCACGCGCAGGCCGTGGCGATTGCGGCCCGCCACGTGTGCGCCCAGGCTACCATCGTGATGCCCGAGGATGCGCCGCGCTCGAAAATGGACGCCACGCGGTCCCACGGTGCGCGCATCGTCACCTACAATCGATTCACGCAGAATCGCGAACGCATGGCCGAGGCCATTCTGAAGGAAACCGGCGCCACGCTGGTACCGCCCTACGATCATCCGATGATCATGGCGGGTCAAGGCACGGCGGCGCTGGAATTGCTCGACGAAGTTGGCCCGCTCGATGCATTGATCACACCTGTTGGCGGCGGCGGCCTGCTTTCCGGCTGCGCCACAATCGCCAAAGACTCCCAGCCCGATATCCGCGTCTTCGGCGCTGAACCGGAAGGCGCCAACGATACTTTCCTCTCTCTCGTCGCCGGCGAGCGCATCGCCGTCGAGCCCAACACTATCGCCGATGGCCTCCGCACACCCAAGCCCGGCGAGCTTACGTTTCCCGTGATCACCCGCCGCGTGGAGCGCATTGCCCTGGTCAGCGACGACGAGATTCGCCAGGCGGTGAAGTTCCTCCTGCTGCGCCTGAAAATTCTGGTCGAGCCTAGCGGCGCGGTGGGAGCCGCTGCCGTGCTCTTTCACAAATTGCCGCCGGAAATCCGCACCGTGGGAGTCGTGCTCTCCGGCGGGAACGTGGATTTTGAAGATCTGGCGCGGTATTAGCGACATGTCCTTAGAACCGTTTGAAATCTATGCCATCCGCTACGCCCATTTGGGCAACCGGCACGCGGGCGAGAATTTTATGCTGGCCGACCCGCACGAGTACGCCTCGGACCTGGATTATTTTGTGTGGGTGCTGCGCAACGGCCGGTCGAGCATCGTGGTCGATACTGGATTCGGCGAAGAAGCCGCCGCCCGCCGTAAGCGCGACTTACTGCGCTCGCCGGCCGCCACGCTGCCCGCGCTCGGCCTGGACGCCCAGCGTATCAGCGACGTGATTCTAACCCATCTGCATTACGATCATGCCGGCAATTTGGGCCAGTACCCGCGCGCCCGTTTTCACATTCAGGACCGCGAAGTGGCTTATGCCACGGGCCGCGGCATGTGCCACGCGCCCCTGCGCGCGCCCTTCGATCTGCCCGATGTGCTCGAAATGATTCGCCACGTCTATGCCGGTCGCGTGGTGTTCCACGATGGCGACGATGAAATCCTCCCCGGCGTCAACGTATACCGGGTGGGGGGGCATTCCGCCGGCCTGCAGATTCTACGCGTGTGGACCCGCCGCGGCTGGATGGTGCTGGCTTCCGACGCCTCCCACCTCTACACCAATTTCGAACAGGGCCGCGTGTTTCCGGTGGTGTACAATGTCCAGGAAATGCTGGAGGGCTATAGGCTGCTCTACCGGCTGGCCGATTCCCCTAACCATATCGTGCCCGGCCACGACCCTCTGGTGATGCGATACTATCCCGCGGCGCGCCCGGAACTGGAAGGCATCGTGGCGCGGCTCGATTGCGCGCCGGCTGGAGATCCAGACAGCCGAGAAACCAAAACAAGGGACACTGATTGATGGCAGAGAATATCGGATTTGTGGGCGTTGGCCGCATGGGCGGCCGCATGGCGCAGCGGTTGCTGAACGCCGGCTATGCGTTGACGGTTTTCGATACGGTGGATGCGGCCGTGGCTCCGCTGGTAGCCGCCGGCGCGCGCCGCGCCGATTCGCCGGCCGCCGTTGCTTCGGCCGCCGAAATTGTGCTCGCAAGTTTACCCACGCCGCCGGTTGTGGAAGCAGTGGCACTGGGGCCAAAGGGCGTCGCCGAAGGCACGCGCGTGAAGATTTTCGTGGACATGTCCACAACCGGCGCCACGTATGCTAAGCGCGTCGCTGAAGGCCTCGCCGCCAAGGGCATCGTGGCCGTGGATGCGCCCGTCAGCGGCGGCATCGCCGGGGCCGAGCGAGGGACGCTCGCCGTCATGGTTTCCTGCCCCGAAGAGACTTTCGCAAAAGTGAAACCGCCGCTCGAACACATCGGCAAGGTCTTCTTCGTGGGCATACAGCCCGGGCAGGGCCAAACCATGAAGCTGCTCAACAACCTGCTCTCCGCCACTGCCATGACCATTTCCTCGGAAGCCGTAGTGATGGGCGTGAAGGCCGGCCTCGATCCGCAAATGATCATCGATGTCATCAATTCCGGCAGCGGCCGCAATACCGCCACCATGGACAAAATTCCGCGCTGCGTCATACCGCGAACCTTCGATTTCGGCTTTGCCGTCGGCCTGCTGAACAAGGACATCCGCCTGTGCCTGCAGGAAGCCGATGCGCTGGGCGTGCCCATGGTGGTGGGCAGCGCGGTGCGCCAGATGCTCTCCATTGTTACCGGCAGCGAAGGCCAGGAAGCCGACATGACCGAGATCATCAAGCCAATCGAACGCTGGGCGGGCGTGCAAGTGGGAAAGCAAAGCCAGCGGACCAGCGAAGCCGGCTCGCGCTAGGGCCAACCCGGTGGCATTTTCTTCCGCAAAATCACCCTTCGCCGAACCCGCACTCGCGCGGCGCATCGCCCGGGCGGCGCTGTCGGTTTCGTTCGAGCAACTGGCGCCCGAAGTAGCCGCTAAGGTCAAAACCGGCCTGCTCGACGTGCTTTCCTGCGCATTCGAGGCCCGCACACTGCCCTGGGGCGAGCAGGCCATCCGCGTGGCCAGCCGCTCCGCGGGGCCTGTGGCAATCATCGGCACAGGCTACCGCACCTCCGCCGCCGAAGCCGCGTTCGCCAATGCCGTGCTGGGCCACGGTCTGGTGCGCGAAGACATGCACACCGCCGCGGTGAGTCATTTGGGTGTCGTGATCTACCCGGTGCTCCTCGCCCTCACCGAAGCCGCGGGTAAGAAGGCGCGGATTTCCGGACGCGACTTCATCCTCGCCGCCATGTGCGGCTATGAGGTGGGCGCAGCTATCGGGCGGGCCCTGATGGACCGCGACCTGGTTCGCCGCCTCCGGCCCACCGGCATCACCGGACCGCTGGCCGGCGCCATGGCCGGCAGCCGCCTGCTCGGGCTCGATGAGGGCGCGGCCGCCAGCGCACTCGGCCTGGCAGCCAACTCCACTGCCGGCCTCAATGAGTGGCCCTTCTCCGGCGGCGACGAAATGTTTTTCCATCCCGGATTCGCCGCGCGCTCCGCGGTCACTGCGGTGCAACTCGCCGCCCT
>DATGKM010000139.1:0-4370 GCA_035294665.1 Bryobacteraceae bacterium
TGTTTGGATCAAAACGAAACTGCTGCTCTATCGAAGCGCGCCATGCTAGCAGTGTTCTTTGCATCGTAGGGCCGAAACCCTTGATTCCGCTGATGCGCGCGGGTTCCACGTCGGAGGCGTCTTCAATGTTGTAGACGCGCAAGAGTTGTTTACGGCCCTTACCTATGTTTGGCAAGATCGCATCCTCGATCCGGTGGCTTTCAAGGAAACGTTGAAGCTGCTTTTGCCGGCCCCCGGCAATTAGCTCTGCCACTCTTTGCGCGCGCATCGAGGGAAGCTTTTCGAGTGTCGACTTGGCATTGGCCAGTCGCTGCTGTTCGGCTGAGAAGGCATCCGGGACTTGGCGGGCTTTGTTCCATTCCTCCAGTGCTTTGTTGTACTCGCGCCGGGCGGCATCATACTCGATCTTGAAGCCCCTTGCTCCGATATTGCCCTGCTGCCACATTTTGGCCGCGCCAAAAAGCGCGGCCGCCAGGATCGTAATGGAAATCAACGGTTGCGGCTGTACACCGGCTACAATGGAAATCGCAAACATTATGACGGTAGCGCTGGCGATCCGCTTCTTGCTCCGATTCCTTATGACAATTGGAATACCTGCGGCAACTGAGAACGTGTTGGGAGCCGATTGCCATGTTGGGATGGTCCCCGACTTCTGTACGGGCTGAATCGCGTCGATTTGTGCCCAAATCGACTTAATGTCGAACTGTTCATCGTGGACGACTACGAGCGTGACACCAAACATCGCTATGCCGACCATTCCCTCAATCCGACACCATGGGCAGGCGGAGGTGTGGCTGAAGTAATGATGGGAAGAATTCGTCACGCACTGTTTCAGCTCGTGAGCGGCGCTCTCCAATACCGCGATCCATTCGTGCGCAGATGGTCTTACTCCTTTTCCCCCGTTCGTTGTGAATGATCTAAGGAAAAGGTTTGCGATAGCTGGAGTCAACTCCGTAAGCCGTAAAGCGCTTGGGGGTGGCTGCATTTGGGTTAGGCTGGTATCCGGCGAGTAGGCGAAGCGATATTCGCTAATCGCCTGCTCAATGGTTATGTCGGCCGCACCGTTCTTGTAGATTCCCGCGAAAGGGTGTCGTCCCAGGAAGAGCATGTGAAAAATGAGAACTGCCAGGCCGAAAGCGTCGTGATGAGGTGTGCGCAATATCGACTGGAAGTTCTTCTCCTGGAGTTCGGGTGGCGTGTACTCCGGCACGCCAACCCGGCAACGATAAACATTTTCTCGGTCAGTTATTTGAAAGCTATCACAGTCGATGAGCGCGACGACCCCGCTGGCCGCCACCAGCAGGTTTCCGTGATTGACGTCCCCTATGACTTGGCCCGCATCGTGAATTGTGGCGAACGCCCTCGCCACATTTATGGCAGAATGCAAAATAAATGGGAACTGCGCCTCGGGAAAGACCGTACGCCGGCTTTTCGGATTATAGAGTAGGTGCGCCGCCCTGTATCCGTTGACTCGGGGCATCAACAGCCCTTCGGGTTCTCGTGCGGCTCTTGCACTGAGCGTTGCAATAGGCCAAGCTGCAATGCGCAGCAGTTTCTCGGTTTTCATCCGACACATGGCCTCGATCTTTCGGGCCTGATCTGGCGCGAGCCCCCCGTGATAAAACTTCGCGGCGATAGATGTTGTTCCTAATATCGACCAGACGGACCCCTCCCCACCTCTTCCGATTTCGTGATCCAGAATCAACTCGCGGTTATCGGAAGTGTAGACCCTCAGGCCCGACCTGGGCTGCGCCATGCTCATGGGACGCGGCTCGCGAGGATGAGTGTCTTGTCGTCATCCGTTCGCCGGTTCACCCGGTCCGAGTCTAAGAAACTCGCGATCTGCGATGACAGTTCGTCGCAGCGGCCTTCGGGCAGGTTGCGCATATAAGGGAATAATCCGGCGAAGAACCCGGTATGAGCCTCCCCAGCGGCAAAATCAAGCGCGAGTCGCTCAAGACCATCGCTAAACATTCCGAGCTCGACGATTTCTCCCTCGGTAACGTCGAAATCCAACTGATCCTTTGCATCCTCGTCTGTTACAAAATAGGTCACGTTGGCGTAATCGCCCTTCTCGGGCCAGAATGCGTATTTGAATCGATCTTCGCCCCGCTCGCGAAAGACTATCGCACCATCTCCCATCTGCCAGAAGACTGACCGATCCGAGTAGATAATGGCGACTAAAAGGGTACAAGCGAAATCGCGAATCCGAAAACCTTCATTGTCAGCGAGCGACCGAAGCTTGTCCCTCAGCTCATCCAAAGTAATGTCGGCCAGGGCTTTCGTAAGGACTATTGCGGGAGATGCCTCGGCGATCCTCTCCAAGACGAAGTCGCAAGCAAAACGCGAGCCTCGCTGCGCTTGCGATGCTGATCCCGCGCCGTCCGATACGACCCCAACGAACGCAGATAAGCGCTCGATGTAGCCAAGAGCGTGCGCGTCCTGGCATACGCCATCGGTACATTTTCGGTGCGCCGTTCCCACCACTGAAGCGGCTGCGTATTTCCAGCCGCTGCTTATCACACCGACGCCCACCCCTGCGGCGTCGCGGGATTCACAAGTTCCACTGTCTCGCCAACCTTGGACTTCGAAACCGAGCCCAATGAGTTTGACAACCAGACGAAGAGATCGCGGAACCTAAGTTCCTTCAGCATTAGCGGTTCGCGTGTTCCAAATTGGCGCAAGATGTCCATCCGGGCTCCCTCCACTCCGACCGCAAAAAAGGAAAAGTGTTTTGCAGCTTCGCCGGACTTGACCTTCGCTGCAGCGTCCGTCCATGCGTCTGTTGGACCACCATCTGTGATCAGGAATATCCAGGGCCTATAGAATGCGATTCCATTGGTCCGGTACACCTGTTTGCGTTGATCGAGTAGCGCGAGGCCCTCCTCGACTGCAGCTCCCATTGGCGTGTCGCCTGTCGCTGCCAGGGTAGGTGGGTTGAATGCATCCGCCGTTTGGAAGTCCGATAGCACCTGGACCGGTCCGAAACCCACGATCGCAATTTCGACTCGTTTCGAGGCCATTGGGTCCGCGGCCAACTCGTCCCTGAAGAGGCGGAGACCGGCGTTCAACTCATTGATGCGTTGGCCCCGCATTGAGCCCGACGTGTCCAGCAGCAGCAAGCAAGGGCAGCGGGGCTCCGGATTATCCGCGAACTCCACGCCCGCGCCAAAGGGTACTTGTTCAGTAGACATACGAATCCGATGACTTAGTTTATGTGATCGCCCGTATTAGGGCGTATATTAGAACGGCGCCACCGATACAAAGTACCAATCGTACGGCCGCCGTTGCCAGGGCGCGCCTTTGCGGCGATGAGTTTTGTGCTAGAGGTGGATTCGGAAGAGTTGGCTGAAGCTTGATCTGAGGCCGGGCACTCGAAAGATAATCGCGCCGGTAAACGCCGGTACCCGGAATCGAAAGCGAACTGTACGTTCGGCCTACGGCATCCTTCCCAATGCGGAGTCCACGGCCTCCGACGGAATAGCCCACGCCCGACTTGGAGAAATTGATCCTTAACGGCCCGAAGTTGACGCTGCGGCGTAAATTCCAGCCCACGGTTTTCTGGAAAAGCAAATGATTATTTTACCCCATTGTGAGCGAAATCACCAAACTGGGAATTTCCATTTCGGAAGACTGGGTTGTTCGTAGCTAGTGGGTTGACTGCGCTCTGAACCGCCGGGCGATCAGAGATTGGGGGATCACGCTACAATTCCCCCGATGCCGAAATGGGACGCCGAACAATATCTCAAATTCGGAGATGAGCGGACGCAACCGGTGCGCGACCTCATCGGGCGGATCCAGTTGCCGGGGCCTCGGCGAATTATGGATTTGGGTTGCGGGCCCGGCAACAGCACGGCGGAGCTGCGCAAACGCTGGCGGGCGGCGCAGGTCGCCGGGCTGGACAGTTCGGCGGAAATGATCGGCCGCGCGCGCGAGGCCTTTCCGGAAGGGATGTGGATACCGGGTGATGCGGCCGGTTGGACCGCCGGCGAGCCCTACGACCTGGTTTTCTCGAATGCCATGTTGCAGTGGGTGAAAAATCATGAGGAGGTTTGCCCGCGGCTGCTCGCTCAGGTGGCGGAAGGTGGCGCGCTGGCATTTCAGGTCCCGGCCCATTACGATTCGCCGCTGCACCGCGAAATTCTGGACGTCTCGCGCGATCCGGAATGGGCGGACCGCATGGCGGCAGCGCGCACGGCGCTTACCAATCACCCGCCGGAGTTTTACTACGAGCTGTTCGAAGGCCGGGCATCGCGTTTGGATATCTGGGAGACTGTGTATTACCACGTGCTGGCGGGGCCGGAAGCCGTGCTGGAGTGGTTTCGCGGCTCGGGCCTCAGGCCGTTTCTGGAGACACTGAACGGAAATGA
>DATGKM010000140.1:0-16540 GCA_035294665.1 Bryobacteraceae bacterium
GCGGATGTTGGGGTGCAATGCACGTGATACCGAGGGCGCCTCGCCAGCCACGCCCGCACTTTTTTCACCTTGTGGGTTCCGTAGTTATCCATTATCAGATGAACGTCCAGCGCCCTGGGGAGACTCGCGTCGATATCGTTGCAGCACGCACTGGAGCACCCGGCTTATGGCCAAGAAGGCAGGACTGTCGCAGACCGCCATCGTGCGGATCTGGCGAGCCTTTGGGCTACAGCCACAGCATGGCAAGTTTTTCCTTTTCCTCGGGCGTCACGTTCAGTGGTTTCGTGGGGCGTCCAATGGCCATGCTTCCGTATGGACCGGATCAGCCTGTTTTTCAACGACTTTCCGACTCAGGACGCTAGCACGAAATGCAGAAATAGGCGCATCCACTCCCCGACCGTCGTGGCCCGGCCGAGCCGCGCGCAGGCCAGCGGGTACGCGAACTTCTCGAACTTGACACTACACCGGCCCGCCTGACTGCTCGAGCACCCCGTTTGCCCACACGGCAGTCCGAGCGGGAATCGACCGTTCGTCGAAACGCTTCACCTTATCGGCAGCGGTTTTCCCCGCTAGGAACGCATGATCGGAATTGTAGTATTCCCATTCGCTATATCGTCCGGCCAATAGGATCTGGCGCTCTTCGAGCCATTCCCGAATCTTGGCCACCGCGGCCGCACGGCCGTGATCATAAACTACGTAAGCGTACGGAAGGTCGCATTGGGCGGAAGCCCAAACGGGATCTCCGGGGTGAAACAGGCCGACCTTATGACAGTCCTCGATACACCGCTTGATGAGCGCATCGCCATCGCAGGGCAGCGGTTTATGCGGCGAGTAAGTGATCTCGCAGGTTAAGCCGAACCCGCCCGGCGGGTTGCAATAGGGGCTGGCATTGCCTTGCACGAAAATGCGGTGGAACACGGTATCTTCGGGGTAGTAGATCCAGTGCTTTTCGGTGAGGTTCTCGCGGCCTATGCCTAGATGGACGCAGCGCACGGAGACGTGCCGCAGAGTGCGCGCGAGGGCGCGAATTTCTTCCGGAGCTTCCTCTCCGATTTGCGCGATCAGAACCGGAAGCGGCATGGTGCTCACCAGGTATTCGTAACCGAGCGTCTCGCCCGTGGAAAGCGTGACCGCGTGCCGGCGCGGCGACACGTTCACCACGCGGGAATTCAGGCGCAATTTGGCCTGGAGGCGCGGCAGCCAGCCATCCATGAGCGCCTGGAACCCGCCGCGCAGCGGATAGCCAAAGCGGGCATTCGGCCCCATCGGTTTCGGTTTGGGAGACAACGCGCCTTCGATGATCTCTTCGAGATCGGGAAGCGGGACGCGACCGCCCAGCCAGGAGGTTTCCATTTCCGAGAGCGGCACCGCCCAGAGTTTGCGGTTGTAAGGGATGGCGAAATGTTTGGCGATGCCGGCGCCCCAGACCGCGTAGATGAATTCCTCGAAGTTGCGGGGCGCAGCTTTATTTTCCGCCACTTCATTTTCGGCCAAAAGGGTTTCGGCCAGGGGGGCTGAGGCTTCCAGAATGCCATCGGCGCAACAATCGTCGATGGTTTTGGCGGCTCCGTTGACGCAGGCGCCATTCCGGTTGGTCTTCGGCTTTTCGGCAGCGCCGGCAGCGTTCCCGTTGGCATGTCCATTGCGGGTCTTCTTCAGCGGACCGAAGCGGGATTCGATGGCGCCAACGATGCACTCCTTGATGACGGCGGGCGGCAACCCATAAAGCGATCCTTGAAACGGATAGCGCGTATAAACGTTTTTGCTGTAGATCCAGGCTTCGCGGTCCTGCCAGTGAACGTTGTCGCCCAGCAGCATGCGGTAGAGCTGGTGGACGTAAGAGTCGTTGGAAAACATGATGTGCCCCGCGAAATCGAAGGTAAAGCCATTGACTTCGAGGGACCGGCACCACCCGCCGACTTTGTCCGCCTGTTCCAGCAGCACGCAATCCCGGCCCAGATGGTACGCGGCACTGAGTCCCGTAGGGCCGGCTCCGATCACAATGGCGCGGGCCGAATCGCGCGCGCGGGTGACCAGCGGGCGGGTTTCCCGTTTCGCCGAGACTTCCTCAACCAGTTGGCGCATTTGCGCGGCGGTGGAATCCCACGAAGTCCGGCTCAATACTTCGCGCATGCGCGACCGTACCTGGGCTTGCCGCGGCCCGCTGAGCGCCAGAGCCCGCTCGCAGGCGGCGGTGAACTCGCC
The DNA here is from genome assembly GCA_035294665.1 of Bryobacteraceae bacterium. GTDB lineage: Bacteria > Acidobacteriota > Terriglobia > Bryobacterales > Bryobacteraceae > PSRJ01. The sequence continues at coordinate 2,206 of DATGKM010000140.1, forward strand.
GGGGGTGCCGCCCAGAAAGGCAATATCGGCATAGGGTTCGGCCACGTCCGTAATCGGCGTGCTGACGATCATTTTGCCGGCGGCCATGTACTCGAGCGTCTTGGTGGGACTGATGTACTTTGTCGCCCGATTGCGCGCGAACGGAAGCAGACAAACATCCCAACCTTGCAAATAAGCGGGCAGATCGCGATAGGCGCGCTGGCCGAGGTAGTGGATATTGGGGCGGCGCGGGAGGCTGGCCGGGTCAACCTTGACTACCGGTCCGATCATGACGATCTGCCAATCCGGATGCGAGGCGGCCAAGGAAGCGAGCAGCGGCTGGTCGAGGCGCTCATCAATCACACCAAAGAAGCCCAGCCGCGGGTGCGCGAGCACCGCCTGATCGGCGGGCTCAGGGCGGCCCGCAACGGGAGCAAAGTGATTCGCGTCGACACTGCTGGGGAAGCAGTAGACACGAGGATGCAGGTGCTTTTTAGCGCGGTAGAGACTGGGGCCGCCGGTAAAAACGAGGCTGGCGCGCTGGAGCAATTGGGCCTCGCGCTCGCGCAGCGCCGGCGGAGCGTTCAGAAACGCAGAAAGCTCATCCATACAGTCGTAGACAATGGCTCGCGGCTGCCCTGGGCAGGCGTCCGCGAGGGGCAGCGCCATGGGAGTGTAAAACCACAGAACGTAATTTTTCAAATCCTCCTGCCGGCACAGGTCCGCGATGAGCCGGCGCAGGTGAGGGAGTTGATCGCCATCGAAGCCGGGCGTGCGCGAAGGAGTGAGGGGACGCGCAATCAGTATGTCCGGCTGCCGCGAACGATCGAATTGCCAGGCGGGGCCGGCGGCCCCGGAGAACTGCGGCTCTTCGACAAAAATTACACGATGGGAGGAGGCCAGGCGGGATAGCAAGTGCTGGGGCCGCTGGTACACAAAGTCCCAGCGCAGGTGGGAAAACGTAAGAATCGCGGGATTGTCATTCATTCCTACTCTCCTAGTTGTGAAAATTCGCAATACGACGGCGCGTTGCCAAGAGGCTTGATTGCGATCACTTTTTGCAAATGACCTACCACTGTGTGCCCTCTCGCACGCTACGCCGGATCTGCGCGCGAAAGCACCTGGAACGACGAAGAGAGATGAAGTGAATTCGAACCGGTTATCGGAAGACGCCGGTGTGGCCGAGAGAGTAGCGTCCGGGCTGCGGATAGACGCACAAGCCGTGCGGCCCTTTGCCGACGGGGATGCGCGCCAGCAGATGGCCATCGGCGGTATCGATGGCATAGACTTCGGCATTGTAGCGGCCGGAGAGCCACAAAACTTTTCCATCCGCCGAAACACCGCCCATATCGGGGCTGCCGCCGCCGGGCAGTTTCCATTTCCTCGAGACCTTGCGGGTGGCGAGATCGATGAGTGAGACGCTGCCTTCGCCGCGATTGGAAACATACAGCACGCGCGAATCGCGGCTGACATACAGGCCGTGCGCGCCTTTGCCCGTGGGAATAAAGCCGATCTTTTCAAAACGGTCCGGATCGATCAGGTAGACGCCATCGCCGTCCATATCGGCGACGTAGAAGACGGCGCCATCGGGGGAGGTTTTGACGTCTTGCGGCATGGCGCCGGCGGTGAGGGGAAGCCGGCCAACGAGCTCCTGTTTGGCAACGTCAACCTTGACCAGTGCATGGCCGAACTCGCAACTGGCGATCAGGTAGCGGCCATCGGCCGTGAAATCCATGTGATCGACGCCCTTGCAATTGACCCAAAGCTGGTGTTCGAGCTTCATGGTCCGCGCGTTGTAGAATTCCAGGCGCTCGCGCTGTTCGGCGACTACGATGGCGTACTTGCCGTCCGGCGTGTAGTACATGTTGTACGGATCGAGAACGGGGATGGTTTCTTTCTTCGCGCCGGTGCGGGGATCGATGCGAGTGAGGCTGTTGCCGCGATCGTTGAGGACCCAGAGCGTTTTCAAGTCCCAGGAGGGAGTGACATGCTGCGGCAGCCTGCCCACGCTGAAGTGATCGACGACCTTGTAAGTAGCGGGGTCGATCACATCGACGGTATTGCTGACAGTGTTGGGGACGTAGACGCGCGGGACGAAATCACGCACTACCGGACTGAGCTGGTTGGGGCGATCGGCCGCGTAAATATCATTAGCATCGAGCACGGGCGGCATGCCGGGTAAAGGATCGCGGATCTCCTTATGGTTGGTTTTCGGTTCCGTGGCGGCATTGGCGACGGCGGTCTTCCCGCCGGAAGAACAGGCTCCGAGCAGCGCGGCGGCCAGCATCGGAAAAATAACCGGGAAAATACGATGGCGCATACAGCAATTCTTAGATTAACGTTTCAGGAACCAGCGGCACGAACCATTTCCGCGAGAAAACTAAAAACTTCGCGGTAAAATTCCGGATGCGATCGCCAGTTCTGCCCGGTGATGAGGTTGCCATCGCGCACCGCCGGTTTGTAGAGGTAGGTTCCGCCGCTCAGTTCCACCTCGATCTGCACGTGTTCGTGGCCGGTGAGACTACGGCCGGCGGTCAAGCCGGCCGCGGTTAGCAACTGCACGCCGTGTCCGATGGCGCCGATGCATTTGTTCTGCCGGGCGAACTCGCGCACCAGGGAAAGCACGCTGGGATCGTTCCGCAGGTATTCGGGCGCGCGTCCGCCGACGATGAGCAGCGCGGCGAATTCCTTGGCGGCGACGGCGGTAATGGCCACGTCGGCATCGAGGCCAAGGCCGGGGCGTTCGGTATAAGTGGACCAGCCCGGCTCGCGGTCGTGCAGCAGCAGATTCAGACGGCGGCGGGAGGGCGCCGCAATGACGGGTTCCCAGCGCGCCTCCAGAAAGCGCTGGTAGGCATACAGCGTTTCGAAGCTGTCACCCCCGTCGCCGGTGAGCAGCAGGACTTTCCGCGTCATGGCCGTTCCCAAGGATAGCACCGGATGACGAGGATGGATTGAGCGTGTGGAGCCGCTTTTTCGCGCGCTTCCGCCTACGGTTTTTTGCCCAGACTTTCTAAAATCGCTTGCACGTAGTCCCTGGTTTCCGGGTTTTCCGGCACTCCGTTTGCGTCATCCACGGCCGCCGGTCCGGCGTTATAGGCGCCCAGAACCATTTCCAGGTTGCCTTTGTATTTGTCGAATAGCTGTTTCAGATATTTGACGCCGGCTTCGATGCTTTGCTTGGGGTCGAAGGCATCGGTTACGGCCAGCTCTTGCGAAGTTGCGGGCATCAGTTGCATGAGGCCTTGGGCCCCTCTGTCGGAAATAGCGCAAGGGTGGAATTGGGACTCCTGCCGGATAATGGCGCGCACCAGATCCGGCTCAATGTTGTTCGCCTTGGCCGCGCCTTCGATGAGCGGATTCACCTTATCTTCGGGGATAGGATCGCAATCCCACGCTACGGGCGCCGAGACCGGCGGAGAAAGCGTGTGCTCCAGAGGAGGAAGGCGCAGCAGATCGGCCTGCTTGCGGGCCGCTTCTCTCTGGACCTCAATGGCAGCGCGCTGCTTAGCCAATGCTTCGACCAATCGAGCGGCGGAAGCACCCGTCGATTGGGAGGCCGATGCCTGGGGCGCAGGGGCGGGAGCGGCGGAGGCCGGAGAGGCCCCTTTTTGCGCCAGGGCCGGCAGCGCGAGCAGGAGCGGAAGCCACTGGACAGTCATTTTCAGAGCCAGCCTTAGAGCCATTGAGGAAACTATCGGCGGCCACGAAAAATTTCTTTAGCGGCCGTTCGGCCATAAAGTTTAGGGCAAGCGCAACCGATGGACGGTTCGAGGACACCGCAGAATCGTTGTGAAGAACAAAAAGCTCGGCTTCGGGGGAAAAGTTCTGGCGTGCGGGATCTTGCTGACCGTATGCCCGCTGCTGTTATTTGGCGCCATGGTTTGGCAGGAGAACCGGCAATTGCGGGAAGTGGCGCTGGAGGCTTGCGTGCGCTCCGCAAGCGCCGATCTGGACCACATTCTGGAGGGCGTCTATCGCCTGTGTGAAAGCACCCGGAGCACACTCGATTCGGATGTCCGGGCGAATCTGCATACGGCCAGAGAAATTCTGGCGGAAGCGGGAGGCATCCATCTCGACCCGACCATGCCGGTTCATTGGGAAGCGCGCGACGAAGGCACTGCGGCGATATCGAAGGTCCAGATGCCGCGGGTCCTGGCCGGCGACGATTGGCTGGGGCAGGTGAGCGATCCGCAAAAACCCGCGCCCGTGGTCGATGACGTGAAACGACTGGCCGGCGCCAACAGCACAATCTTCCAGCGCATGAATGCCACCGGAGATATGCTGCGAGTGGCCACGAGCGAATTTACCGGTGATGGGATGCGCGCCATTGGGACATATATGCCCGCTGTGGCGGCCGATGGAAAGCCGAACCCGGTGATTTCGGCCGTGCTCCGCGGCGAAACCTTCAACGAACGTCGATTCGTGGGGAATGCATGGCGCCGGGCGGCGTATGAACCATTGCGGGACGATTCCGGAAATGTAATCGGCATGCTTTACGTGGGCGTTCCCGAGGAGACCGTCACCGCCGCACTCGAACGGACGCTGGCGAATATGAAGGTGGGCCGGAGCGGGCGTCTGTTTGTGATCCATGCCGCAGGCCCGGCGCACGGGCATTCCGTGGTGTCGAGCGGCGGAGGGCGCGAGGGCGAAAACCTGTGGGACAAGCAAAACAGCGATGGCCGCTTTCCGATTCGCGAAATTTGCCGGCGGGCAGCGACTCTGGCGGCCGGGGAAACGGCTAGCGCACACTATATCTGGAAGGATTCGCCGGGGGAACCGCCTCATGACGAAACCGTCCGCTTCCGGTACTTCAAGGACTGGGATTGGGTGATTGCGGCCGGTATTCCGGATGCGGAACTGTACCAGACTGTAACAGTAATCGACCAAATTTCCGAAGCATTGACGAAAAATCTGGCGAGTGTGGGCGCGGCGAGTCTGGCAATAGCGTGCGGCGTATGGTTTTGGCTTTCGAATGGACTGACCAGGCGGATGGGCCGGGTCCTTCAGGAACTCGGCGGAACCTCGGCGGCGATATCATCGGCCGCATCGGAGATTTCGGCAAGCAGCGGCGAACTGGCGGCCGGCGCGCGCCAGGAGGAGAAATCGAATGAGGCCCTGATGTCTTCGCTCACGCATGTGGAGAGCATTGCCAACCAGACTCTGGAGCACGCCCGCGAGCTAAAGCGGTTGGCAACCAACGCCAGGGGAACCGCGGAAGAGGGCACATCACAGGTGCAACTGATGAACGAAACCATGGCGTCCATCCGGTCCACAGGCGCGGAAGTGGCCAAAATCAATAAGCTGATCGATGAAATTGCGTTTCAGACTAACATTCTGGCGTTGAATGCGGCAATTGAAGCGGCCCGCGCGGGAGAGGCGGGCCTGGGCTTTGCGGTGGTCGCCGAGGAGGTCCGCAAGCTGGCACACCGCTGCGCGGATGCGGCCCGGGAAACCGCTGAGAAAATCCAGAATTCGATTGGAGCGGGCGAACAGGGGGCTGCCATTACCCGCCACGTGGCCGAAAACCTGGATGCGCTTACCGTAGCCACGCGGCAACTCAATGAACTCGCAAACTCCCTGGCCCAAACCTCGGAGCGGCAAAGCGCGGGCATTGCGGCCGTAACGCAGGCGGCGAGCCAGATGAAGGGTGCGATCCGGTCTGCCATCGCGGGCGCCAAGAACGGAGCGGCGAGGGCGAAAGAGTTCGCGCTTCACGCGGGCGTTTTGCAGAACATAGGTGGAGAGATCAGCGAACTGTTTGCGAGGCGCTTCTGAGGGAGAGCACTGCCGGCGACTCCGCGGCTTGTGGCCGCTCCCGCAGCATCGAGGCCGCCAGCAAAACCAGGGTGATCCAAACGAGGTCGGCCAAAAGCAGATGGGCGATCTGCATCCACACCGGCGCAAGCAGGAGAAGGTTGAGCGCGCCCGCGCCGAGTTGAATCGCTACCAGCGCGAGCAGAAAGCGGGCGTAGGGCCGGGCCTCGGGCATGCGGGTGGCCGTGCGAAGCGCAAAAAAGATCAGCCACGCGCCGGTAGCCACGGCCAGAAATGGATGATAAATCCGCAAGCGCAAAAACACGCTCGCGGCCGGATCGAAATCCTGACGAAGGCCGGCGGCCAGGGAAGCGACTGGGAACAACGTGTCTCCCAACGCGGCAATCGCGCCGCTGATGCCCGTCAGCACAAACAGCAAAACGGAAGCCAGGGCCGAAATCCATTGGCGGCCGCGCCACTCGATCCGCAACCCGCCACGCGCCCACCAGGCAGTCAATGCCAAACACGCCAAAAGCGCGAGAGTGTTGATGAGGTGTCCGGAAAGCGACCAGGCCCGCCCCACCGAAGCATTCCGCGCAACCTGCTCCAGCTTCACCAGAGCCGCGCCAATCAGCGCTTCGGTAACCAGAAAGCAGGCGGACAAAGCCGCTCCCGCGCGGGCTGGATGACTGCGCGGGAACACCCGCCATGTCCATACCAGCAAAGCGAGAATCGCGATCCCATCGATACCGCTCATCGCGCGATGCGTGAACTCGATAATGGTTTGCAACGCGGGCGAGGCAGGCACGACCTCTCCGTTGCAAAGGGGCCAGTGATTGCCGCAGCCCGCGCCCGATCCGCTGGCGCGCACGTACGCGCCCCACAGCACCACCAGGATCGTGAAGGCAAGGACGCCCCACGCAAACCGGACGAAGTTTTTCGGTTGATTTTCCAGAAGGCTGTCCAAGCCGCACCACTCGCGCGGCTCATTTTTATTGTAAGGGGAGCGGGCGCTAATGGTAGAGCAGGTACGGCTCCCGGCGCTTTTCAAATACGGCCACCTCGTCGAGCATGCTTTGTTCGATGGCGCGCGGGTCGTCGCCTTTGCGGATGCGGGCGATCACTTCGTCGCTGCCGATCAGTTTGCGATCGAGAGCCAGATCGACCTTACCGGGATAGAGCTTCTCCAGCGCCGCCGCGAGTTCGATGCCCAGGCGCGCGGAATCGAACAGTTCGCGGTTGGTGATGACGAAGCGCACGCCTTCGGTTGCGCCCACCTTCGCCGGATAAACGCGCACGCCCGGAATCTGGCGCTGGTTCAGGTAGGCGGCCAGTTCGCGCCCGCCGATGAAGGGCGCTCCCACCTGCTCAAAGGGCGCGTCCGTGTCGCGGCCCACGGAGTAGTCCTTCGAGTATTCGAGCATCGCCAAGCCGGGGTACAAGGTTTCCGCATTGAGGCTGCGCAGATTGGGAGAAGGATTCACCCACAGCAGACCGGTGGAATCGAACCAGTCGCCGCGCTGCCAGTCTTGCATCGGAATTACGGTCAAGTCGGCGCCGGCCTTGGTTTCCGTGTTAAACATGCGCGCGAGCTCGCCCATGGTCATGCCGTGCCGCAAGGGGAGGCCCGCGAAAGCGCCAATTTTGGAAACCAGCGCCGCATCGAGTATCGGCCCTTCGACATGAGTGCCCGTAATCGGGTCCGGCCGGTCCAGAACATAAAAGGGAATGTGGGCGCGGGCGGCCTCTTCGATGCAATAGAACAAGGTGGTCTGGTACGTGTAGAAGCGGGCGCCAGCATCCTGAATATCGAAAACCAGCGCGTCCAGCCCGCGCAGGGAGGCGGGTGTGGGGCGTTGGGGCGCGCCGCCAGCGTACAGGCTGACGATTCGAATGCCGGTTTTCGGGTCGGTCGAATCGGAAATATTCTCCCGATCCAAGGCGCCGTCGATGCTGTGCTCGGGTGCGAACAGGACAGCCACTTTAACGCCGCCCGCCAGCATGGCATCCACGTTGCGCCGGCCGCCGCGGTCCAGCCCGGTCTGATTGGTGATCAGGCCGATGGTTTTGCCGCGCAGCGGCTGGAAATCTTCTTTTTCGAGCACGTCGAGTCCGGTGAGCGTCGCGCCGTTGCGGCCCACGTCGCGATGCACGCCCGCGCTGGTAAAGGTTTCGTTGTAACCGGTCAACGAAAGCCGCGCATTGGCATCCACTCCTACGGCCGCGGCGGCGATGGTGGCCACTTTCGCGCGCAGCGGGGTGATGGCCGGGCGCAGATTCGGGTGGACGCTGTTGGCCAGCAGAATGACGTAGGTCTGGCTGAAAGGATCGATCCAGATGCTGGTGCCGGTGAAGCCGGTGTGCCCGTAAGAGCCGATGGGAAACAGTTCGCCGCGATTGCCGGAATATGGCGAATCGATATCCCAGCCGAGGCCGCGCAAAATGGGCTGGTCGGGCGGGCTCTGCGGCTCGGTAAATTTCTGTATGGTCAGCGGGCTAAAAACGCGGACGCCATCGAGTTCGCCGCCATTGAGCATCATCTGGGCGAAACGCGCCAGATCGGAGGCGGTAGAGAAGAGGCCCGCGTGGCCGGCCACTCCGCCCATGTTGCGGGCGGTCGGATCGTGCACAATGCCGCGGAAGGGCGGTCCGTTGGGAGAGGAGCGCTCGGTGGGCGCGATGCGCGGCACTAGCGACGCCGGCGGTTGAAACATGGTTTCCTTCATGCCAAGCGGCAGGAAAATATTCTCCCGCGCGTAGTCCGACAGCATCTGCCCGCTCAGCCGGTGGACCAGCTCGCCCAATAGGATGAAATTGATATCGCTATAGACCAGGCGCACGCCGGGCGGGCCCTGGGGTCTGGTAGTGGCGGCCAGATGAATTCCGGTGGCGTAGCCGGACCACGGCTTATCGAGCGGAACATCCGGCGCGAGGCCGGAGAAATGCGTGAACAGGTTGCGAATCGTGATATCGCTTTTGCCGCCCTGAAACTCCGGAATGTAGTCTGTGACTTTATCGTTCAGCCGGAATTTGCCCTGCTCGAACAGCTTCATGAGCGAGGGAGTGGTTGCGATCACCTTCGTCAGCGAGGCGAGATCGAAAATGGTGTCCTTCGTCATGGCTTCAGGCACCGGGACCAGGGCCCGTTCGCCGTAAGCCTTGAAGTGAACAATATGGCCGCGATTGCCGACGATCAGCACCGCGCCGGGAATTTTGCCTTGTTCGATGGCCAGGTTGATCGCGTCATCCAGAGCCTTCGATCCGGCGAAGGTCTGGGCGGCGGCGCTGGTGGTTAAAAGCGTGGTGGCCTCGAGCGCGAACGCGGCACACCAGAGTAGCTTCATATTCCTTATGATAGTGGACCGATCACCGCGTCTCGAATACCCAGACGGCCGCGCCTATGCGGAATGCGCGACCGATAGAAATCACCGTGTGTCCTCGCAAATATACTCGAACATCTCTCCTCCCGCGATCCACGACGATGCGGTCTTCTCGTTGATGGTCCAGTGGACTTTCCACTGGCCGGTGTATGCGCCGGGGTCGTCAATGGTCGCTTCGTAATTGAGAGTTTTCAGATTGGGGCGGGAAATTCTTTCGATCAGGTGCAACTGCCGAGTGGTCGGATAGGCTCCGGCGATCCACTGCTTTTCGTTGAAACCCACGCTGTCGATGACCAGGGTATCGCCTTCCCAATGGCCGATCGAGTGACCTAGAAATGTGGGCCGCAGGTCCTTGGGATGCGGGCGCCCGTCCATGTAAATGACCCGCCAGGAATGCGGTCCCGCCATGTTCAGAATGAAGATGCTTTTCAGTTCCGGCGCTTCTGTAATCTCGAATCCGGGCGCGTTGAAGAAAGATGGTCCGCCGGCCGCTTTACAACTTACCAAGGGAGGGTAGAGGTCGCTCTTGGATGTGCGGTACCGATACAGGGCTCGCGCCCAGGGTTGAAACGGGACGGTGTTGGGGCGCGGCATGCCGCCCAGCCCGGGCCGCACCTCCCAATAACCCTTCTGGTTTGGGGAGGACCCCAAATTCACGTGCCCATCGGGCCAGCGCGGCGGACCCTCGGGGGACGGCGCGCCCGCCTGCGCAAAGCAGGCCGAGACAGACAGGCAGAGCAGTACGAGCTTGGCCGCCGGAGCCATCTTACCTCATGGGCAACTTCTGCCCGTTGGCCAGAATGAGAAATGTATTCTGCGTGGAGCCGGCGCGGTTGCTGCCGTCCTTGGCCAGCGCGGTGTCCTGCATGGTGATCTTATCGCCGATCTTCACCGTGTCCCGCTTCCATCCACCGCGCGTCAATGCGTAGGGCGGCCCCAGTTCCACCTTTATCTCCTTGGTACCGCCGTTGTGGTCGTTAATGCTGACCGTAATGAACGCGTGCGGATTAATCCACTCGACATTTGTGACAATGCCGGTAAGCGTAGCCGTCTTGTTGCCGTCGTACTCGGCGTCAAACGAGTGGTGCGCCAGGGCGGGCAAAACCGCTCCCGCCAACCCCAGAATCAGCGCGCATGTTACGTTCGATCTCACGTGTCCTCCTACACCCACGAAGCGTCAGCGGAGAAACGTCGATTCCGCATTCTCTTCGCAGAAGTATTCCTGAATCTCTTCGCCGGGGACCCATTCCATAGTCCACCCGCCCTTCCACGGCCGCGCATACGTTCGCGGATCGTCCACGGTCACTTCATACTTGAGCGTATTCAAGTCCGGCCGGGTGAAACGCTCTATCAGGTGCAGCGCCTCGGTGTGCGGCAGGCCGCCCTTATCGAACCAGAAGCGTTCGTTGAACCCGATCGAATCCACCACCAGCGAACCTTCTTCCCAGTGTCCCACCGAATTGCCGTAATAGCTGCGCACCACTTCGTCGGCCTGCCCTTGCGGGCGCCCGTCCGTATAGATGACGCGCCAATTACGGTCGCCGCCGCCCAGCAGGACCAAGATACGCCCCAGTTCCCGCTGCTCCACGAATTGAAAGCCATTGGGCGTTTCGAACTGGCGGGGGCCGCCGGCCGGAATGCAGCGCGCTAAAGGGTCGTCCTTCAGCCGCGTTCGCTGCCGGTATTCATACACCGCTTTCGCCCAGGGCAGAAACGGCGCCACCCGGGCCGCATCGGAAATGTTCAGCAGCAGGCCGTCGCGGTTCATGGGGATGATGCCGGCGCCGGTTTCCACCAGCGCGTTGGCGGTGGGGGCCCAATAGCCTTTCTTGCCGGGAGGAGGTCCCAGGCGCACCTGCCCATCGGGCCAGCGCGGCGCGGGCAGATGCGCCGCTACGCGGGTTTTCGGCGGGACCACAAAAAGCCTTCTGCGGGTGGATGCCAGAACGACGGAACGCGCAAATGCCTGATTGCGATATCCGCGGGCGGGGAAGCCATCGATACGGACCACGTCGCCAATCCGCAAACTGCCCGGCTTCCAGCCGGCCCGCTCGAGTTCGATCGGGTTGCCGAATTCCACGGCCCAATTGGCCGTTTCGCCGGAAGAGTCGCGCACGTCGATATAGAGAAACGCTCGCGGATTGACCCAATCGATGCGGACCACCGCGCCCTTCAGGCTCACACGCCGCGTGTCGTCGTAGGTCGAGGAAAATGGGCGCTCGGCAAATGCAGAGAGGGCGGCCAGGAGCCCCAAAATTAGCCAGCGCGAGCAGTGTGCCATTTAATCCCTGGTCAGGTGGAACTCGCCCTTCTCGTTCCCCTGCTGCCAGACTCCCTTGATCGTGCGATGATACGAGCCGATATCTTCCAACTGGCCATCGGCCTCAATATGCACCGGCTTGCCCGCGGAATCCTTGCCTTCCGCCTGGATGCGCACCGTCCAGTTAGCGTAATCCACGTCGACGCTCGCGATGGGAATGGCGTCCGGCCCCGGATTAATTATCCCGGTGACGTTCTTGCCATCCCAGTTCATCACCAGCGTAATCGTGGTCCGATGAGTTGCCGCCGTGCCCCAATCGCCGCTCCAGGTGCCGGTGAGCGGATGCCCCTGCTGGGCGAAGGCCGGCACTCCGATTAGAAATGCCAAAACAAGGCAAGAATTTGTCAGCCGCGGGCGCACCTTATTCTTCCTGGGACGATAGAATATCACGCCCGCGCGTTACAATCATTTCTGTATGTATCGCAGCGTATTCCTGCTGCTCGCCTTTCTACCCTCTGCTTTCGGTCAAAAGCAACCTTTTGACGTAAATGCCCTGCTGTCGCTGAAACGGATCAGCGATCCCCAAATCTCGCCCGATGGCCAATGGGTCACTTTTACAGTGATGGCGATCGATCTGGGCGCCAACAAGCGGCCGCAGCAAATCTGGATCGTGCCCCTCAATGGAAACGCGCCTGGCGGCACGGGCGTGCCGCGCCAGATCACTCACGATGGCGAAAACAATCAGCGCGCCCGCTGGCTGCCCGATTCGAAGCACATCGCCTATGTTTCCGATCGCAGCGGCTCGCAGCAGATCTGGATCATGGATCCCGATGGAGGCAACGCCCGCCAGGTGACCAATTTCGCCACCGAAGCCGATGGCGTTCTGGTGTCGCCGGATGGCAAAAACCTGGTATTCACCTCCCAGGTGTACCCCGATTGCGGCGCCGACGATGCCTGCAACAAGAAAAACCTCGATGCCGACAAGAACAACCCCACAAAGGCGCGCACGTACACCGATCTCCTCTACCGCCATTGGACGTCCTGGCAGACTCGCCGGCGGAGCCATTTGCTGGCAATTTCGGTCGATGGCGGGCAGCCGCGCGATCTGACGCCAGGCGCTCACGACGTGCCTCCCTTCTCGCTTGGGGGCGGCGACGATTACGATATTTCGCCCGATGGAAGCGAAGTCTGCTACTCCATGAATGCCGATCCGGTGGCCGCGATCAGCACCAATACGGATCTCTATGCCGTGCCCATCGCGGGTGGGGAAAGCCGTAAGATCACCACGAATCCCGGCGCCGATTCCACGCCGCGCTATTCGCGCGACGGCAAATATCTTGCCTGGCGCGCGCAATTCCGCGCCGGATACGAAAGCGACCGCTGGCGGCTGATGGTGCTGGAGCGCGCCACGGGCAAGGTCACCGATCTCAGCCAAAACATCGATCGCTGGGTCACCAATCTCGCCTGGGCGCCCGATTCCGCCAACATTTTCTTCACCACCGAAGACCGCGGACGGCAGGCTATCCAGTTGATTTCCGTAACCGGCGGCGCCGTGCGCGTAGCCGCCAGCGGGAACAGCGTGCTCGACGATATGCAGTTGACCGCGGATGGCAAGACCATGGTCTACACGCAGCAGACCGGCTCTTCGCCCGTCGAGATTTACCGGGCCTCCTCCACCGGGGGCGCACCCGTCCCGCTGACGCATTTAAACGACGCCGCGCTCGATAAGTATGAACTCACTACTCCCGAAGAGTTCTGGGTAGATTCGACCGATGGGGCGCGCGTGCAGAGCTTTGTCATTAAGCCCCCGAATTTCCGCGCGGACGCCAAGTACCCGGCTATTCTACTGATTCATGGCGGGCCGGAAGGCTCCTGGGGCTACGACTGGAGCTATCGCTGGAACGCGCAGGTCTTCGCCGCCGCGGGCTATGTGGTGGTGGAACCGAACCCACGCGGGTCCACGGGCTACGGCCAGAAATTCGTCGAACAGATCAACAACAACTGGGGCGGCCTGCCGTTCGACGATCTCATGGCCGTAACCGATCATATGCTGGCCGAGATGCCGTATGTCGACGGCAGCCGCCTCACGGCCGCCGGCGCTTCCTACGGCGGCTACATGGCTGACTGGCTGCAGGGCCATACGCAGCGCTTCAAAGCCATCATTTCGCACGCGGGGGTCTACGATCTGCCGAGTGAATTCGGCGCGACCGAGGAGTTGTGGTTCCCGCTGTGGGAGTTCGGCGGCACTCCCTGGGATAAGCCGGAAGACTACGCCAAGTGGTCGCCGAGCAACTACGTGAAAGACTTCCACACACCGATGCTGGTCACTTGCGGCGAACTGGATTTCCGTGTGCCCTATACACAGTCACTGCAGCTTTTTACCGCGCTGCAACTGGAGAAGGTCCCTTCCAAACTGGTTGTGTTTCCCGATGAGGGCCACTGGATACTGAAACCGCAAAACAGTCTGCTGTGGTATCAGACCTTCGTCGAGTGGCTCGATTTTTGGGTGAAAAAGTGAAAGTAATCGCGATTGCCGTTATCCTGGCCGTGGCCGGAGTGGCCGGCCTGCTCATCGTTTCCGATACCACGGCGGTGAACTTCACCGCGCCGGTTAAGAACATCGGAGTGACCACGCCCGTCAGTGTGCAATTGTCGAATCCGCATGGCGTCCGCCGGATCTCTGCATACGTGGAGCAGGATGGCGCCCGTTATAGCATCTTTGAAAAGTCCAGCCCGTCGCACCACTTCGTCTTCAGCGGCAATGCAGGCCCGCAAACCGTCACCTTTGATGCCGGCAAGGACAAAGCGCCGAATCTGAAGGAAGGAAAAGCGCGGCTGGTGGTGGAAGCCGTCTCGAACGATTTTCGCGGCAGCACCACTACGGCGGCTTCGGATGTGGATGTGATTTTGGCCGCGCCGCGCGTGATTGCCGACGATCTGCAGCATTACATTAATCAGG
>DATGKM010000141.1:0-15867 GCA_035294665.1 Bryobacteraceae bacterium
CGTCCGGCGACGCGTCCAGCACAAGCTGCCGTGCCGCATCCCGCCCGGCATCGGTCAGCGACCAGACCTTTCCCCGCCGGATCTCGCTCGCCAGCGGCAGCATGCCCCGCAGCACCTCGCCGAGCGGCGCGCAATAGTAACCGGCGATCCAGCGCCCCAACGCCAAAAGTTCGCTATTGAGTACCGGCTCCTCGTCGATCAGCCGGAGCGCCTCGCGCACCGCCATCGGCGGCCGCTCGTCGTGGCACCGCAAAATCACGCCCGTCAGCTTCCGCGGCCCGAACGGCGCAATTACCCGGCTGCCCTCCCGCGCCCGATGCCGCAGCGTCTCCGGCAGCGCGTACGTGAACGGCTGATCGAGCGGCACCGGCAGGCTGACGTCGCAGTAAAGGTGCGATTCAGGCGCGGCGCGCGTCCCCCCGCTCACGCCGCCGCCACCCCCGCCAACTCCGTCACCGCCAGCGGAATAATCTCCCCTTCCACCCCGCCGATCACCGCCGCCGTATGCGCGAACGCCAGCGGGTCGCCGGTCACGAAGTGGATCACTTTGCCGCGCGCGCCCCCATCCGGAGCGAACACGGCGCTCACGGCTTCCGCGGTCGCTTCGGCGCTGTCCACCAGCCGGACCTCGCCTCCCACGGCGCGCTGCAACACCTTCTTCAGCAGCGGATAATGTGTGCAGCCCAGAATCAGCGTGTCCATCGGCGGGTGGTCGCGCAGATACTCGCGCACCAGCAGCTCCGCCTCGGGGCTTTCCGCCAGGCCCTCTTCCACCACGTGCACCAGCATCGGGCAGGCCTGCGCCCATGCATGCAGCCCCCGCTGTTCCAGGCGGCGCTGGTAAGCCCGGCTGCCGATCGTGCCTTTCGTCCCGATCACCCCCACATTCCCCGTGCGGGTCGCGCGCGCGGCCGCCTCTACGCCAGGCTCGATCACGCCCCACACGGGCACGGGGCAGCGCTCCACTAGCGCCGGCAGCGCCACCGCCGACGCGGTATTGCACGCCACCACCAGCCCCTCCACTCGCAATCCGCAAAGGAAATCGGCAATGCCGCGGGCGAACTCGACTACCATTTCCGGCGGCTTGCGGCCGTAAGGCACGCGCGCCGTATCGCCCAGATAAACGAAATCGCGCTCCGGCAAGCGCCGCCGCAGAGCCTGCAAAACCGTCAGGCCGCCAACCCCCGAATCGAAAACCCCAATGGGTGCGCGCAAGGTAGGTACGGGAACCATCTAGCTATATAGTGGCACGGCCGCCGTGATATCTTAACTTCCAGTCGAGAGGTAACCGATGAAGCCCCTGTTTTTGGCCGTCTTACTCGCGTCGGCCGCCTTCACCGCGCTCGCGCAGCGCTCCTCCGGCCGGCAAGTCGACGACCAGCTCTTGCGCGAAGGCAGCCGCTCCGGAGACGAGTGGGTCAGTTACGCCGTCAACTGGTCCGAGCAGCGGTTCAGCCCTCTCAACCAGATCAATGTGGATAATGTGCGGCGCCTGGGCCTCGCCTGGTCGTACGACATTCCCGCCGCGCCCGGCAACCACCAGACCCACCAGGAAGGCACCCCGCTCGTGTTCAACGGCGTCCTCTACAGCATCGCTCCCTGGAGCGTCGTCTACGCCGTCGACGTGCGCACCGGCAAAGAACTCTGGCATCAGGACCCCGACGTCAACCAGCAGGTATGGCAATCCCGCATCTGCTGCGGCATCGTCAACCGCGGCATTGCGCTCTATAAAGGAAAGGTAATCGCTCCGGTCGTCGATGGGCGCCTGCGCGCGCTCGATGCCTCCACCGGCAAACTGCTCTGGGAGACCCGCGTATCGCCCGAAACCCAGCCATACACCATCACCATGGCGCCCCGCGTCATTAAGGGCGGCAAGGTGATTATCGGCGTGAGCGGCGGCGAGTACGGCATCCGCGGCTTCTTCTCGGCTTACGATGTCCAAACCGGCAAGCTGGCCTGGCGCTTCTATACCGTTCCCGGCGATCCCTCCAAACCCTTCGAGCATCCCGATCTCGCCGCCGCCGCCAAAACCTGGAGCGGCCAGTGGTACAAAATCGGCGGTGGCGCAGCCGTCTGGAACGGCATGGCCTACGACCCAGATGCCGATATCGTATACATCGGTACCGGCCAGCCCGGCCCCTGGACCGACGTCGCCCGCGGCCCCGGCGATAATCTCTACGCCAATTGCATTCTGGCCGTCCGCGGCGCCACCGGCCGGCTCGTCTGGTATTACCAGGAAGTCCCCGGCGACGATTGGGACTACGATTCCATCGCCGACCTCATGCTGGCCAATCTCACCATTGACGGCAAACCGCGCAAGGTGATCATGCACGCCCCCAAAGACGGCTTCTTCTACGTGCTCGACCGCCTCACGGGGCAACTCATCTCGGCCGACCCTTTCACCAAAGTAAGTTGGGCCAAGGGCATCGACCTAAAAACAGGCCGGCCCATCGTCAATCCGGAAGCGCGCTACGGCACAGCCAAGCCTGTGCGCGTCATGCCAGGTCCGGCGGGAGGCCACGTCTGGGCGCCCTGGTCCTACAATCCGTTCACCGGCTTGGTCTACATACCGGGAACTTCGGGCACCACTTACAGCTTCCAGGCCAATGCCGATTTCGTCCCTGCCCCCACCGAAATCGGCCCCACCGGCCGCGGCCAGTTCAACATGGGAACCGCCACCGGTGGACGCGGCGGCCGCGCCCGCGGAGGCAATACCGCCCAGGGCAACGCCGCTCAAGGCAGCGCCAACGCGAATCTGCCGCCCGAAGTCGCCGCCGCCACCCCGGCCGCCCGGCCCGATGCGGCCGGCATCGCCGCGCCCGGCATCCAGCCGCCCTCCACTGTTTCCGACCTTGCCACTATCGGCCCGGATGGCGCCACCGGCAACGTCTTATTTGCATGGGACCCCATCGCCCGCAAGGAGCGCTGGCGCGCCGCCAACGCCAGCCCCGGGCCATTCTCCGGCGGTACCCTCGCCACCGCCGGCAACCTCGTCTTTTCCTCGAATAACGACAAGCTGCTCGTGTTCCGCGCCGATACCGGCGAAAAATTGCTCGAGCTTTCCACCGGTCTCACCCAATTGGGCCCGCCCATCAGCTTCATGATCGATGGCAAGCAGTACATCACCGTAGCCGGCGGCCCGAAAGGCGGCAACGGGGGCGGACCCAACAGCTCCCCCTCAACCAACGCCCGCCCCGCCCACCTGCTGGCCTTCGTCCTGGACGGCAAAGCGCCCCTGCCGGACGCTAAACAATAAGATGCAGCGGCGAAGCCGCCAATCCTAACCCGAGCAGCGAAGCGGCCCCTCCTGCCCTGTCTCCCGACTCCTGCCTCCTGTCTCCTAAGCCCTCTAACCCCCCTATGCTACAGTCTCAGTTTGAGCAACCCACAGGCAGCCCGGATCCGCCAAGGCGACACGCGCGCGCTCGCCCGCCTGGCCACCGGCATCGAGAATCGCGACCGCGAAGCGCTCGATGTGCTCCGCGAACTGGCCCCATTTACCGGTCACGCGCGCACCGTGGGAATCACCGGCCCGCCCGGCTCCGGTAAGAGCACCCTGGTCGATGCGCTGGTCGCCGCCATCCGCCGCCACGGGAAGACCGTCGCGGTTCTAGCCATCGATCCCAGCAGCCGGACCACCGGCGGCGCCATTCTGGGCGACCGCATCCGCATGCAGCAGCATCACGCCGACCCCGGCATTTTCATCCGTTCCATGGCCACGCGCGGCCAAGCCGGCGGCCTGGCGCGCTCGACAGCCGATCTCGTTCGCCTCATGGACGCGGCCGGCAAGGATTACGTGCTCGTCGAAACCGTGGGTGTCGGCCAGGCTGAAATCGAAATTTCCTCGCTGGCGCAAGTCACCGTTGTCGTTTTGGTGCCCGGAATGGGCGATGACATTCAGGCAATCAAAGCCGGCATCATGGAGATCGCCGATATCTTCGTCATCAACAAGTTCGATCAGCCCGGCGCCGGTCGCGTTGAGCAGGAACTGCGCGCCGCTCTGCTGCTCGCCGGCGGGCCGAAGCCCCCGGTCCTCCGCACAGTGGCGACCGCGGGCACGGGCATCGGCGAGTTGCTCGATGAGATCGATCGCTTGCTGGCCGCCGCGGTTCCGAAACCAGCAGCCGGCGCCCAAACCACGTCCGCGGCGGCCATCGATCACTTGGGAATTGCCGTCCAATCGCTCACCGAAACCGTCCCCTTTTACGAAGCCATCGGCCTCCGTGTGGGGCTTCGGGAAACGGTCCCTCAGGAAAAGGTGAATGTGGCCATGCTGCCCACTTCGGATTCCCGCATCGAGCTGCTCGAACCCGCCGCGCCCGATTCGCCCATCTCCAATTTTCTGGCCAAGCGCGGTCCGGGGCTGCATCACCTGGCCCTGCGCGTGCCCGACCTCAACGCCGCCGTCGAGCGTCTCAAATCCTCCGGAGCCCGTTTGCTGAACGAGCCGCGCGCCGGCGCCGGAGGCCACATCTACGTGTTCGTGCATCCCGCTTCCACCGGTGGGGTGCTGCTGGAGCTGATTCAGGAGAGCGCATAAGTGAAAGCGGAAATCGGAGTCATCGGAGGCAGCGGCCTCTATTCCATGCCGGGTTTCGAAGCGCAGCAAGAAGTCGTGCTCGAAACCCCGTTCGGCCCGCCCTCGGATAGTTATGTCGTCGGCAGGCTGGCGGGCCGCGAAGTGGCGTTTCTTTCCCGCCACGGGCGCGGCCACCGCTTCTCGCCTTCGGAGATCAACTATCGCGCCAACATATATGGCATGAAATGTTTGGGCGTGGAGCGCATCGTTTCGCTCAGCGCCGTCGGTTCCTTGAAAGAAGAGCACAAGCCCCTCGATTTCGTCATTCCCGACCAGTTCTTCGACCGCACCCGCGGGCGCGCCTCCACCTTCTTCGGCGAGGGCCTGGTGGCGCATATCAGCTTCGCCCATCCGGTTTGCGCCGAACTGGCGGGCGTCGTGGCCGAGGCCTGCGCCGCCGCCAAGGTGAACGCCAAGCGGGGCGGCACCTATCTCTGCATGGAAGGCCCGGCGTTCTCCACCAAAGCCGAATCCAACGTCTACCGCGGTTGGGGCATGGACGTGATCGGCATGACCAACCTGCAGGAAGCCAAGCTCGCGCGCGAAGCCGAAATATGCTATGTCACCGTCGCCATGGTGACCGATTACGATTGCTGGCACGAAGATCACGACGCCGTAACCGTGGATCAGATCGTCGCCGTCCTCAACAAAAACGCGGAAAATGCCTGCGCCGTGGTGGCCCAGGCGATCGCGCGCATGCCGGCCGGGCGCGGTTGCGCGTGCGGCTCGGCGCTTTCCCACGCCATCATTACCGACCGCAAGCTGGTGCCCGAAGCCACGCGCCGCAAGCTGGGGATCCTGATTGCAAAGTATTTCGTGTAAGCAGCTCGCCGGCGAAATCCTGGCCAAGTGCCTGGCGGGACAGCCGCCCAAGACGCTGCCCCATTGCCTGCTCGAAGCGCCCTGCGCGCAAGCCCTGTTCGGGACGATTGTGGAACCTCTGGCGGACCGTTTCGAACCGGCCCTCTGCGATACCTACGTGCGGCTGTTCGCCGGCGCTTTGGAAGCTGTGGGTATCGAATGGGATACCGGCTGGGATGCGCTTTCGCTCGTCGCCCGGTACGAGCGCATCCGCCGCCCTCGTCCCATTTCCGTCAAGCCCCAGCGCATCGTCATCCTCTCTCGCGTCACTCTAGGCGCGGACATCGCTGTGACCAGCGTGCTGCTGGCGGCGGCCAAGCGCCGCTTTCCACATGCCGAAATCGTCTTCTGCGGGCCGGCTAAAAATTACGAACTGTTCGCGGCCGATCGCCACATTCATCACGCGCCGCTCGAATACCGCCGAGGCAGCCTGGCCGAGCGGCTCCAGGCCGCCCGCGAATTGTGCCGGCTCCTCGAGGGTCCCCCGCGCGCTATTGTGATCGATCCGGATTCGCGCCTCACGCAGCTCGGCATGCTGCCCGTGTGTCCCGAAGAAAACTACTACTTCTTCGAGAGCCGTGCCTATGGCGGCGCTACGGATCGCTCCCTGCCCGAACTCACTTCGGAGTGGGCGCGCGAGATCCTCGGAGGTCCGCCGGCCAGGCCCTTCGTAGCCTTGGGAAACCGGTCCCGAAAGCTTGGCGGCATCGCCGTCAGCCTGGGCGTGGGAGACAACCCGGCCAAGCGGCTGCCGGATCCGTTTGAGGCGGAATTGCTCAAGCTCCTTGCGGAGACCGGCTTGCCTCTCACCATCGACACCGGAGCCGGCGGCGAGGAGCGCGACCGCGTGCTGCGCGCCATCGCCGCTTCCGGCGTTGCGGCCGCCACCTGGGAAGGTTCTTTCTCCGGCTTCGCCCGAATCGTCGCCGCCAGCCGACTCTACGTCGGTTACGATTCGGCCGGCCAGCATCTGGCCGCGGCCTGCGGCGTCCCGCTCGTCAGCATTTTTGCCGGCTTCCCTTGCGAGCGCATGTTCGCCCGCTGGCGCCCCCAAGGCCCTCAATCCCAGGTGATTCGCGTTGACGAGCCGGATGTCGAAGCTACCCTGGCCCGCGTCCGCGAGGCGCTGCGCGGGACAGCCACGGCCGCCGCCGAGTAGCCGGCCGCCGGCGCGGCATGGAACATTCCCCAAAAACGAAAAATATATTCGTCTCCTTTTCAACCACTTACCCTTTTCCCCGCGCCACAGCCGCTTTCCGCCGTGCTCTCCTGAACTCAGAGAAGGATTTCTTCACTGGCCAGTGATGCTTCTCCAGTTGTTCGGTGTTCCGCGCTTCCGCCGGGTAGTAGGGCCCGGCGGCGGCGCGGGCGGGCATCGATGTCCGAAAAGAGTGTAAATAGCGTAGGAATTCCAACCGGATCGTGCCGCGTCTGACGTTTGGGCGCGTTAGGCGTCGCTATGTTCGGTGCTCGGAACCCGCGCCGGTTCGCATTCACACCCGGAGCGGCGGGAGCGAAAACTCCCGCCGTTTTCCCAAATTTCCGGCCAATCTCGCGCCCGTAGTGTCTTTGTTCTTTACCGCGCCGCCTATCCCCTCGCGGCCGCTCATTTCTGCAAAAAGAAATTGCCGATAAGCATCGCGTCGATGCCCGATGAGTAAAAGCTGCGCACCGCGTCGCGCGGCGTGCACACCAGCGGTTCGCCGAACAGGTTGAACGATGTGTTGTAAAGCACCGGCAGCCCCGTGGCCTTGCCCGCCGCGTGCAGCAACTGCCAATACAGCGGATTTTCCCCCCGCTCCACCGTGTGTACGCGAATCAGGTCGCCCGCCAGAATCGCATTGGCGAACTTCTCCCGGTGCGCCGCTTTGACCCGCCCCACCGTGGATAGAAATCGCGCATTCGCCCCCACCTCGAAATAGTCGCCGGAAAGTTCCGCGGGCACCGACGCCGCGAACTTCCGAAACGGCTCACGATGCTTGATGAACGCGTTCAGATTCTCCGCCGAATACGGATCGAGCGGCGACGCCAGGATGCTGCGGTTCCCCAGCGCGCGCGCCCCGAATTCCATGCGCCCGTGCATCCAGCCCAGAATCCGATGCTCACCCAGTTGCGTCACCGCCGTATCGATCAGTTCCTCGGTAGTCAGCAAATACCGGAAGCGCAGCTTGCAATTCTCCACCACCTGCTTGATCTCCGGCGCGCTGAACGAAGGCCCCAGGCACAGCGTGTCGAGGCCGACCCGCTTTGCCTGGCGATAGACCGAATGCCACGTCTCCAGCACCGCCCCGATCGCCGTTCCCGGATTGCCCGCCACCGGCTGCACGAAAACGTTCTCATAGCCCGAGCGGTTTTCGAGCGCCGAAACCAGCAGCGCGTTATATCCCAGCCCGCCCGCCAAACATAAGTTCCGGCCTTCGCACGCCAGCCGGATCACCGCGTCTTCGGTGGCCCGCTGAATCCCGGCCGCCACATGCGCCCGCTCGGCCGCGGGTATCGCGTCGCCTTCCCGCAGGCCCAGCCTTTCATAAAACCGCGCGCCGAATCCGCCCCGGCTCAGCCGCTCCGTGCTGAAAAACGAGCGGTCCACCCGCAGGCCCGCCTCCGATGGGCGAAGCATTTCCAGAAACAGTTGCCGGTACCGGTCGTCCCCGCTCACCGAAAGCCACTGCACTCGGTGCTCATCCGCGTTCGCGGTGAACCCCAGCAACTCGGTCACGCGCCCGTACAGATCGCCCAGCGAATCGGGATAATACTGCTCATCGGCCACCGTCATCTGCGTGCCCCGCGCGTTCCAGCGGGAACCGCAGCGAAAATCGCCTGCGCGGTCGAGCGTCAGCACCGTGGCTTCGTCAAACGGCGAAGGATAATAGGCCGATGCCGCGTGCGCCAGGTGATGCTCGATCACCACGATGCGGCTGTTCGGGAAGCGCGCGCGCAGCTTCAAATGAAATGCGTCTTCCGGAAGCGGCCGCACCAGCGCCACCGCGTCCACATCCGCGGGTTCCGCCCCGGCCAGTTCCAGGCACGCCGCGATACTCCGCTGCGGCAGGCCGCCACGCTCGCCCCCCTGGACGCGCGCCAGCTTTTCTTCCTCCACCGCCGCGACCAGCTCGCCATCTTTCAACAGCGCCGCCGCCGCCCGGCCGACAATGCCCCCAATTCCTAGAATGATCACGCTACTGGCCGCCCTTCTCCCGTTTCTCAATCTTCGCCCACGTGTCGCGCAGCGCCACCGTGCGGTTGAAAACCGGCTTCTCCGGCGTCGAATCCGGGTCCGCGCAGAAGTACCCCAGCCGCTCGAACTGGTAACCGCGCAGCTTCTCCGCGCCCTGTAGCGATGGCTCCAGCTTCGCGTGCGGAATCACCTCGAGCGATTTCGGATTTAGAAACGCCGTGAACGGCACGCCTTCTTCGTTCGGATTCGGCCGGTCGAACAGGTACTCGTAAAGCCGCACTTCCGCGTCCAGCGCGTGCTCCGCCGAAACCCAGTGAATCGTCGATTTCACTTTGCGCCCGTCCGGCGCGTTGCCGCCGCGCGTGGCCGGGTCGTACGTGCAGTGCAGTTCCACCACTTCGCCCGTCCGCGGATCTTTCACCACGCCCGTGCAGGTAATGAAGTAGGCGTATCGCAGCCGCACCTCCCGCCCCGGCGCCAGCCGGAAATACTGTTTCGGCGGGTCTTCGCGGAAATCGTCCTGCTCGATGTAAATCACCCGCGAAAACGGCGTCTGCCGCGTACCCATCGATTCGTCCTCGGGATTGTTCACGGCCTCCATCATTTCCGACTGCCCTTCCGGGTAGTTATCGATTACCACCCGCAGCGGCCGCAGAACCGCCATCGCGCGCGGCGCCCGCTTGTTCAGGTCCTCGCGCACGTAGTGCTCCAGCAGCGATAACTCCAGAATCCCGTTGGTCTTCGAAACCCCAATGGACGCGCAGAAATTCCGGATCGCTTCCGGCGTGTACCCCCGCCGCCGCACTCCCGCCAGCGTAGGCATGCGTGGATCGTCCCAGCCGCGCACGTGCCCCTCTTCCACCAGCGTGCGCATTTTGCGCTTGCTCAGCACCGTGTAGGTCAGATTCAGCCGGTCGAACTCGATCTGCCGCGGATGATAAATCCCGAGCTGCTCGATGTACCAGTCGTATAGCGGCCGGTGGTCTTCAAACTCCAGCGTGCAGATGGAATGCGTGATCCGCTCGATCGAATCCGATTGGCCGTGCGTAAAATCGTACATCGGATAGATGCACCATTTATTGCCCGTGCGGTGGTGTTCCGCGTGCAGAATCCGGTACATCACCGGATCGCGCATGTTCAGGTTGGGCGAAGCCATGTCGATTTTCGAGCGCAGCGTGCGCGCGCCGTCCGGAAACTCGCCCTTTCTCATGCGCTCGAACAGGTCCAGGTTCTCCTCCACCGAACGGTTCCGGTAGGGGCTCTCTTTGCCGGGTTCGGTGAGCGTTCCCCGGTACTGCCGCACTTCCTCCGCGCTCAAATCGCAGACGTATGCCTTGCCTTTTTTGATCAGCTCCACCGCCCACTCGTACAACTGCTCGAAATAATCCGAGGCGTAGTACAGCCGGTCTTCCCAGTCGAATCCCAGCCAGCGGATCGTGTCCATGATGGATTCGACATACTCGGTCTCCTCTTTTTCCGGATTGGTGTCGTCGAAGCGCAGATTGCATTTCCCGCCAAATTCCCGCGCCAGTCCGAAGTTCAGGCAAATCGATTTGGCGTGCCCGATATGCAGGTACCCGTTCGGCTCCGGAGGGAAGCGCGTATGCACGCGGCCCTGGTATTTGCCGGTCTTCAAGTCCTCAATAATGATGTCGCGGATGAAGTTGGAGGCGCCGGTCTCGGTCGTGGTGATTCCCATATTTCGCTTTCTTATTGCAGCTTCTCAATCGCCTGGGCGATCCGCTTCAGAGAGACGTCGCGGCCGAGCGCTTCTAGGGTGGCAAACAACGGCGGCGCGTTTTTGCGGCCGCATACCGCCACCCGCACCGGCTGAAACATCTGCCCGGTTTTGATGTTCAAATCGCCGGCGGCCTTGCGCAGCGCCGCTTCGAGCGGATCGTGCTCGAAGGGCGTCTCGCTCAAAACCCGGCAGGCGTGCTGCAGTACGGCTAGAGCCAGCGCCGCATCCCCCTTTTGCGGGATCAGTTCGGATGCCTCGTAGGAAGCGAGTTCCTTCACAAAGAAGAAATCCGCCACCGTCGCAATATCGCTCAACAATCGGATGCGCTCGCGAATCAGTGGCGTTATCCGCAGTAGCTTTGCGCGGTCCGTGTTGAAACCCGCGGCCGCCGCGAACGGCAGCAGCCGTTCCGTCAACTCCTCCACCGGCAGCGCGCGAATGTGCTCGGCATTCAGCCACAGCGCCTTTGGATCGAACGGATCGTCTTCTTTGAAATTCACCACGGCGTTGCTGCGGTTGATGCCCTCGAAGGAGAACGCGCCGATGAGTTCCTGCCGGCTCATCCGTTCGCGATCGTCTTTCGGCGACCAGCCCAGCAGGCACAAAAAGTTCACGAACGCGTGCGGCAGAAAACCGGCGTCGCGGTAAGTCGTGACGCTCACCACCGGCCCGTGTTTCCTCTTCGAAAGCTTCATGCCGTCCGGCGCCACCAGCAGCGGCAGATGCGCGAATCGCGGCGGCTCCACGGCCAGCGCCTCGAAAATCAGCACGTGCTTGAACGTGTTCGAAAGATGGTCCTGCCCGCGGACCACGTTCGTGATCCGCAGGTCCGCATCGTCCGCGCACGAAGCCAGATGATACGTCGGCAGGCCGTCGCTGCGCAGCAGCGCGAAATCCTCGATATCCGCGGTGGATTTCGCCTGTTCGCCGTAAACGGCGTCATCGAACCGGATCGTCCGCTCCGGGTCGCGCGGCACCCGGTAGCGCAGCGCGAACGGTTCGCCGGCCGCCGCGCGCCGGTCGCTTTCCGCCCGCGGCAATTCCCGCATTTCGGCATTCGCGAGCCACGCGCCTTCGGTCCGCTCGCGCTCGCCCTCGCCTGCCTGCGCCGGCGTGAAATCGCGATAAGCCAGTCCTTTTTCGAAAATCGCCTCCGCCAGTTTGCGGTGAAGCTCTAAACGTTCCGACTGCCTGTATTCTTCATCCCACTCCAATTCCAGCCAATGCAGACCCTCATATATGGATTGGAGAGAAGCTTCGGTGTTGCGCCCGATGTCCGTATCGTCGATACGCAGAATCATGGCGCCGCCCGAACGGCGCGCATACAGCCAGTTAAAGATGAACGTGCGCGCGCTCCCGATGTGCAAAAAGCCAGTGGGAGAGGGCGCAAACCGGACCCTGACCATGGAAATACCAGTATAACCGCCGCGCTACAACCGCCCCTGTCGCCCGCGCACAATCAAGTAAATCCGGCAAAACATCTACTTTCCATGTAATTTGTCCATGTAAGCCGTACCGCATCGGTCGCCGCGCGCGCCCCACTATGGGTCTTTCGGTGAAAAACTATCCCGCCGGTGGGAATGGCACAGGCATTGCTCCCTGTGAGGGCAGTTGAAGTGGCGCGAACCGGTGGCCGGAGCGAGAGTCGAAGTAGACAAATCGCCCGGTTCACCGGTTTTTTACGTTTGCGGAATGTAAAAACGCCGGTTCCCGCGCGAATCACTTGCCGCCGGAGCCCAGGCCGCCGGTCCCCAGATAAACGTCGTGCAGCCGCAATAAGCCCAGCGCTCTCCCTGCGGCATCCACCACCGGAAGCACCGAGATCTGCTTGGGGCGCCGCTCCATCGCCTCCAGCGCTTCCGCCAATGTTGCATCCGGGCCGATCGAAACAGGCGAGCGCGTCATTACGTCTTCAGCCCGCAGTTCGCGAATGTCGTCGTGCGCCAGCAGCACCCGTTTCAGATCGCCGTCCGTAATCAAGCCGGCCAGTTTCCCATCCGGCGTCACGATGCAGGCCGCGCCCCACGGCCGGTTCGTCATGGCGATGATCGCCTGCTTCAGCGAATCTTCCGGACCCAGCACAGCCACCGCATCGCGCGGATGCATCGCCTCCGCCACGCGCAGCCGCAGGTTCCGCCCCAACTGCCCGCCGGGATGGAAGCGGCCGAACTGCTGCGCGGTGAAATTCCGCGCGCACATCAGGGCTACCGCCAGCGCGTCGCCCATCGCCAGGGCGGTCGCCGCGCTCGCCGTGGGAGCCAGATTGTGCGGATCGGCTTCGCGCTCCACCGAAGCGTCCAGCAGCACGTCCATCTTCCCGCCGAGCGGCGAAGCGGTCCTGCCCAGGATGCCGATCAGCGGCGAGCGAAACTCGCGCAGCAGCGGAACCAGCGCCAGCAACTCGGGCGAACTGCCGTTGCGCGAAATCAGCACGGTGGGATCGCCCGGCGTGTAGATGCCCAAATCGCCATGCACCGCTTCGGCCGGATGCAGAAACACCGCCGCGGTCCCGGTGCTGCACAGCGTCGCCACGACTTTGCGTCCGATGTGGCCGGACTTGCCGATGCCGGTCACCACCACCTTGCCCGCATGGCCGAGGATCAGATCCACCGCGCGGATCAGTTCGCCATCCAGGCGCGCCGCGGCGGCCGACAACGATTCCGCTTCAATCGAAATCGCCGACCGCGCGGCGGCGAGCCAGGCCTCGCGCCGCGCCTGGCTCTCTAATTCCCGGTCTTCCGCTGTTCCAGTCGCGTTTTGCATGCAATCGGCTTCCGCCTCATCCCGCACGCGGGCGGCGGCTAAAATGAGGGGGAGTTCACTCTAATGCCTTATTGTACGAATTGCGGCGCCTCTACCGAAGGCGCGTTCTGTCCGCAATGCGGCAAGCCCGCCGGGCAGGCTGCGGGGACCGCCCCCCCGGCCGCTTCCGAACCCCGCCGGAAATCCAGCGTGCTGGTCTGGATCCTGGCCGGAATTCTCGGTCTTGGGCTGGTGGCCGGCGCCGTTGTGTTCGCGGGCGGCCTCTGGATGGCCCATAAGGCCAAAGAGGCCGGCGTGGACGCGGACCTGTTCCGCGAAAATCCTGCCCTGGCGATTCAAAAACTCGTCGCCGCGGTCGATCCGAATGCCGATGTCATCCACACCGATGCCGCCGATCAAACCGTAACCGTGCGCGACCGCCGCAGCGGCAAGGAAATTACCCTTACTTTCGACCAGGTGAAGAATCGGGACTTTCGGCTGGAAGCCGACGATGGCGAAGATCACCGCGCGCTCATCCAGGCCGGCGATGACAGTGGCGGCACGGTTCCGGCCGAAGTGCCCGTCTATCCGGGAGCAAAAGTGAAATCCAGCTTTCAGGTGGATGGCGATGGGGCAAAAGCCGGCGGGGCCTACGAGTACGAATTCAGCACTCCCGATACGCCCGCCAAGATCCTCGACTACTATCACCGTACCCTGGAGAAAGCCGGCATGGCGCTGGAGATGCAAACCCACTCGGACGAAGGCGGCATGCTGGTGGCCCAAGACCCGGCCAACCGCCGCACCCTCCGTGTGATCGTGGGCCGCGATGCCAATGGCGCCACGATCAATCTCACGGCGAGGGTGAAGCGGTAAATGGGGCGAATTCGCCGCTGCCGATTCTACTGCGCGGCGCCGGCCGTTTTCGACAGCATCGAGTTCTGCTCGACGGTCTTCCCGCGTTCGCCGGCCGGCTTCTCTTCTTCTACCGGAATCCGATGCGCGTTGGCGTAGGCATCGTGGCGGATACCGGTGACCTGCCACGATACTTTCAATCCAGGGCGCCCGCCGGCCACGCGGAATTTGTTGCCGGAAACCTCGCTGGCCACGTACACCGGTGCATAGCCTCCAATACAGGTGAGCTGATAGCGGAAATCCTGATTCAGCGCCTCGAACCAGTCGGGTAACGTGACCGTAGCTTCGCCCTTTTCGTCCAGCACCACGATGCCGTCATAGATATTCTTCATGTCCGGCGATTCCACGAACGAGTGATACAGATATTTGTTTTCGGGGTCGAGGGGATGGTCGATACGGAAGCTGCCGCCGCCTTTGGAAATATTTCCGACGACGGTCAGCTTGCCGGCAAAGTACCCGTTCCCCTGCCCGTCGACGTAAAACACTTGAGTACCGCTGCTGCCAGGCGTTTCCGCGGTTCCGCTGGGTGCTGAATAGCCTTGCAGAAGGTACGACCCGGTGTCACTGGCCGCGACAAATTCACCTGCCGTTCCAGGTTCGAAAGTACAGCTCCCCGTGGGGCTGCTGCAGTGCACGCTCTCCCCGAGGACACCGATGCCTTGTGGGCTATAGGTGACGCCTTGCGTGCCGATGCCAACGCCCGAGGTGGCGACATTCACCCCATGCACGCCAACGGCTCCGGAAAGAACGGCGAGTGCCGCCACTCCACTCCCCGTCGGTGTCGCGGTAATGCCCAGCACGCCGGTTCCGGTCCCGGTGCTGGAAGTTGCACTGCCGACAACGCCAACGCCACTCGGGCCGGTTGCGGTTCCCGATACACCGGTTGCGCAACAGGTGCCTGAATTATCGGTGTTTTTGCCGCTGACCGCGGCGGTCGACGCCGTGGAGGAGGTCGCTTGGAGCCAGCCGGCGAAGAAACCGTCTCCGAGGCCGTCCACATCAAAGACACTGTTTCCCCCGAAGCCGTCGCTATTGGGAGCCCCGGAGAATCCTTGAATCAGCCAGCCACCGCTATCGTTGGCTGAGTGTAGCTCTAATGCCGTGCCGTCGTTCAGCTTGCAGCCGCCGGTGCCGCACGTCATCGTCTGCCCCAGAAGGGCCGCGCCGCTGGGACTCGCGGTGACGCCTTGCGCGCCCACCGCATGCCCGGATGTGGCGTTGTTAAAGGCAGACAGACCGAAAGCACCGGCGCCGTTGGCGTTTGCTTGCACGGCCGCTCCAGTGGGACCGTTTATCCCACCCTGGACGCCAACCGGATAGCTACCCGTGGCCCCGGCACTGTAATTGTTGAAGCCGTTGACTCCCGGTCCGTTTGCACTGGCCGAGGTGCCTGTCACGCCGGGAGCGAAACCCGAGGTGGCGCTGTTATACCCGTTGACTCCGGAAGCGCCGGCCATCGACGCATTGCCCGACACCCCCGCGCCAGTGGGACCGTTCACGTTGCCCTGAACCCCGACCGGGTAGCTGCCGTCGCCGGCCGTGCCAACGTAGGAGTTGGAGCCGTTGACCCCTACTCCATGCGGGCCGGCCGCATTGCCCGACACGCCAACCCCACCAGCGGTGGAGTTGTTAGTCCCAACGACTCCAGAGCCACCCGGACTATTCGTTCCGCCATAGACACCGGTCGCATTCCCGGTAGTAGCGCTGTTGAAGCCGTTCACGCCCACTGCGCCGGCCTGGGAGGCGTTGCCGTTAACTCCAGCACCCACCGTTCCAGTCACGCTACCTTGCACGCCCACCGGGTAGCCTGTGGTACTGGTGGAGGTGTTCTGCCCCGACACTGCCGCGCCGTTG
>DATGKM010000142.1:0-38729 GCA_035294665.1 Bryobacteraceae bacterium
CAGCTTTCGGCTGCCAGAACCGCCGCTGGGCGGCGGAGAAAGGAGCGATTCCCCAGCCTCCGGCGGCGCTCATTTTCAGGATCATCTT
The DNA here is from genome assembly GCA_035294665.1 of Bryobacteraceae bacterium. Taxonomy (GTDB): domain Bacteria; phylum Acidobacteriota; class Terriglobia; order Bryobacterales; family Bryobacteraceae; genus PSRJ01. The sequence continues at coordinate 89 of DATGKM010000142.1, forward strand.
GTATTGGAATCAAAACTCGATTTCAGGATCATTCTTCGATTGGAAAATGCTGCGGTCGGCGGAAGGCGCGGAAGCGATTTGCCTCGGCTTAAACGGCATGGCTCCGCTCGGTGCACAAGACATACGCCATCGTGGGCATTATGCCCCCGCGTTCACAGTGCAGAGCGGGGGAGTGTACTGCCGTTGAAGCTGGCGGAGAACAGCCAATACTGGCATGCTTTGCGTTTGAAGCTGCGCGTCAGCTACGAACGCCCCGGAAGTAGTGGACGCCGGGATTTCGATGAATGCCACGCCGCCGCGCAACGGCATGCTCGCAAGCTTTAAAATTTTCGGCCAGACAGTGGGAAAGGAGCAGCGGGCGCGGGTGAATTTCGCCAGCCCGGACTATTTCCGCGTGCTGCATATTCCGCCGGCGGCGGGCCCGGCAGCGTTGGCGCGGGCATTGTGGCGGGCGGCGGAGATCGATCCCGTCGCGGCGCTGCGGTATGGGTAACGGAGGCGCCATGAGCCATGGTAGCCGGGAAAAGGTAGGGGCAGTGCGGGCGCTATTGCGATATTCGCTGGCACTACCACCGCATAGCCCGAGAAAAGTTTGCGCCTGTATTTCCAGCCTATTGTGGCGGTGTGTAGTGATGAGCAAAGCCCGCCTCGTTTGGCTGTTCACCGGTATTTCATTCCGATATAATCCCCCGCATGCGGATGTTGTGCCTGTTGGGAATAATTGCGGCAGCCGCGATGGCCCAGGAGCCGGAGAAATTCTACTCCGCCATCCGCGATAACAATCTCACGGAATTACGGGCGCTGCTCGATCGGAAGGGGAGTGCGAATGTGACCGACGACCGCGGGATCACTCCGTTGATGTACGCGGCCGAGGCTGGTTCCGTGGATGCGATGCGGCTGCTACTCGATCGCGGCGCGGATGTGAATGCACAAAACGCTTTCGGCTCGACTGCGCTGATGTGGTCAGTGGCCGATCCAGCGAAGGTTCGGCTCCTGCTCGACCGCGGCGCGGACGTGAATCTGGTGGCCAGAAGCGGGCGAACCGCGCTGATCGTGGCGGCGTTCACAAACCCTTCGGCGGAAGTGGTGCGGCTCCTGCTCGCTAAAGGCGCGAAGATCGCGGTGATGGATCAGCGGCACGTCACGCCTATGAATGCGGCGACATTCGGAAACGATACGGAAACCGTGCGGCTGCTGCTCGACGCCGGCGCCGATATCGAAACCGCGGATACGTTCATCGGGTTGACTCCCCTGATGAATGCGGCCGGGAACCGGAACGTGGAAGCGGTCAAGATGCTGGTCGCCAAAGGCGCCAGGGTGAACGCCGTCTCGAAGACCGAAGGACTGCCGAAGATTCAGACGGGCACTGTGGAATTTGGCGGCTGGACCCCGCTGCTAATGGCCGCGGCATTTGGGCCGCCCGAGGCGGTGAAACTGCTGCTGGAGGCGGGCGCGCGGATCGATGCGCAAGATTACCGCGGCTTCACGCCGCTGATGCTGGCGATCGGCACGGACCGCTACGATCGCCGCACCATCGAAATGCTGCTGGCTCACGGCGCCGACCTCCGCCCGAGGAATCACGCCGGAGAGACAGCGCTCGATTGGGCGTATAAGTTCGGAGATCCGGAGGTAATCCGCGCCGTGGGAGGGGCGCCGGGAGATCTCGCCAAGCCGGCTCGGCTCTCCGGCGACCCTCCGGACACCCGCACGGCTATCGTACGTAGTGTGCATTTACTGGAGCGCACCAACGACCAGTTCTTTCACAAGGCAGCCTGCTTTGCCTGCCATGAACAGCCTCCCACGACGTTTGCGGTGGCGGCGGCGCGCGCCAAGGGCATTGCCGTGGATGAGAACGCATCCCATGAGAGGCTTCTGCAGGTAACTTTGCCCATTAACCCTGTGGCGCTTGAAGGCGCGGCGGCTTTGGGAGGCGCGGATAATAATTTGTATGCCGCCGAATCGCTGGTGCGCGCCGGTTATCCCGCCAATCGGATCACCGATTATCTGGCCGCGAACCTGGCGGCGGCGCAAGGCGGCGACGGCGGCTGGCATCTGCCCGGATATTCGCGTTCGCCGCTGCAGGACAGCGATTTTTCGCGCACCGCGATGGCGATTCGGGCATTGAAAACTTACGGAACTCCGGGGCGTGCCGTGGAAATGAGGCAACGTATCGAGCGGGGGAAACAGTGGCTGCTGCACGCCGAACCGGTGATCCTGGAGGATATGGATATGCGCCTGGCGGGAGCGGCCGCGGCCGGCGCGAGCCCCGCGGAACTTCGCAAGCTGGCGGCGCCGATTCTGGCGCTCCAGCGGCCCGACGGCGGCTGGGCGCAGCGGCAAGGATTTCCGAGCGATGCCTATGCCACGGGCATGACCCTATGGGCTTTGCACGAAGCCGGGGTGATGCGGCCGGACGCGAAGGCGCTGAAGTTCCTGCTGAGCACGCAAAGCGAGGATGGCTCCTGGCATGTCACTAGCCGCGCGACGAAGTTTCAGCAATATTTTGAGAGCGGTTTCCCGTACGGGCACGACCAGTGGATTTCGACTATGGGTACCGGCTGGGCGGCAAACGCGCTGGCGTTATCGCTGGGAGAGTGAGGCGCGTCGCTTCGCGCTTGACAGGCTGAAGCCTGTCCCACCAATCTACTTGCTGGAGAGGTGGGGCACGTCCTTCTCGTCGTCGGCGCAAACAAAATCCAGCAGGTCCGTATCGAGCGAGATGACCTGGCGCAAGGTGACCGTCCACGGTTTCGTATACGCTTTGGGATCGTCGACCGTGATGGCGACATCGAGGTGGCCGAAATCGGGGCGATGGAATCGTTCCACGAGCTTCGCTACATCCGTCATCGGATTGCCCGTGGCATCGAGCCATATTCCGTCGCGAAACCCGCTCGTCTGGACGACTAAGGTATCCCCTTCCCACGTCCCGCTGGAGTAGCCGTTCCAGGAAGGATTCGGGGCGCGCGGCAGCGGCCGGCCATCGGTGAAAATCTGCCGGTAAGTGGTATCGAGCTCATTCATGATGATGAGCAGCCCGTGGCTTTGAAGCAGTTTTCTCGGCCCATTCCAGGTATGGAGGCGCACCGGCCCGATGGGAACGCAACGCGACATGGGATCATTCACGCGCTGCTCCGTGCGGCGCTTGTTCACCAACTCCGCGGCCCACGGTTGATAAGGCAGGCCGCCTTTCAGGCTGGCGGCGATGTTGATGAACTCATCGGAGACCGGCTCGCAACCGGGAAAATTGGCGTTGCCTTCGCGCTTGGTTTGCATGACCCAGAGGCCGGAAAGGTCCGGGTGGCCGTCGGGCAGGCGGGGGCAGGCCGCGCTCAGGTTGGGCTTTCCATCCGGCGTCCGGGGAACGTCGGCGGTGGGATAGCTGAGCCATTGGGCTTCCAGCGGGGCAAGCAGGAGCGGCGAAACCAGCCCCAGAATCAGCGCCGGAACACGCAGCATCCGAAACCGCATCGGCTCACCTCCGTTTTTCGAAGTATACTCCTCATCCGGCCCCCGTTTTTCGGCGTTGCTGTGAGGTCTGAAGCCGGCGCGCTGGAACGACGGGCATACCGAATCGTTCGCGTATACCGAAATCGACCAGACATTCGCGGGAGGCCGGACTTAGAAGGTTCGCACTGGCGGCGGAAGTTCGACAAAGTGGGCGCGGCCTTCGTTTCGAACGGCATCTCGGGCGATCACCGCGAGTATCTGAGGCTGGGCGGGCAGGGCTTACCGCGATCGCGGGCCGGTGCTGGTGGGAGCGGTGCGGCTGCACCTGGAAGGCGCGTTATTCCGGGTGATGCAGTGAGCGACGGGAGTGCCATCGATTTCGTACGAGGATTCGGTTCTGGAGGCGCTGTGTTTCGGATGGGTGGGTAGCCACCAGATTCTTGAAGGAACCCTCGTGCCGCGAAAACAGCGGATTCCGTTCATGATCTCCGTGTCAATTAAAATCGCGGGCTCGGCTGGCATCGCCTTCATTGTAGCCTCCGCGGTGTCGGCCGAGATGGGCCGGCGATTTCCGGCTTGGGCGTGATACTCAGCCGACTCAGCTATCTGGATGGCCTGATCCGATTGGAGCGTCGAGTAGACGCTGCGTCCCGGTGCTCTCTTCCTGATAATGTGCACAATAACTGCGAATCATTCTCCTATCGAGAAGGTCCGGACTTCGCTTTGAATTGGTGCCACCTGTCCCCACGCTTCATGCGGCCGATCATTTGCCTCACAAAGCGATCCCAACGCTTGCGGTACTCGGAATCGCGCTGTTGAATAGGCGGCACCGCTTGTGTGCACGAAGGACACAGGGCGAATCGCTCCTCCTTGAGGCGGAGAATCAGAAGCGGCAGGCTGCCGGCATGCACATCTCTTGGATTGACAATCTCCTCGCACACTGAGCATTCCAACCCAAGAATTTGCTTTTGGACAAACTGCAGTCTTAGGTATCTCGACGCTAAACGAATCGTAGCGTGTCACCCCAAGCTCGACAACGGGAGCTGGCTCAGTTCCATTCCGGAGCGCTTCAAAAACGGGAGCCGCCTAAAACGGAAGATGCCCCACAAACGGGAGATGCGCCGCCGATTGGAATACCCCGCAAGCGACTAAAGCCCCAAGGACCCACCCCTGACAGTCATCGCCCACCGCCTTTAGGTATCCTCCCCAGTTGACCGGCGTCGCGCGGCCGCCTACGGCCTCCCCAAACTGCACAATGGATCGCCCAGCAGCACGCCTTGCCAGCTCAGCATGGCGATGGACATATAGTAGCTTTCGGCCAGGGTGCGGCCGGCGAAGTAGGCGGGAAGCAGATAATCGGGACGCGGGCACGCGATCAAGTATGGCTCGTAGGTGTTGCCGGTGGCGGCTGTGGCGCCCTGGTGAATGTAATCGGCGGCGAGGCTCTGCGAACTGCCGCCGAACATGGCGTGCTGGTCGGACCATCCGCGGAAAGTCCAATCGTCGGGCGGGCGGCGGAGTGTGCGGGCGTTGGTGGATACATATTCGGTAGCAACGGCGCCGGGCAGCCAGTGAAAGCCCAGGTTGCGCCGCTGGCGGTTGGGATCGTTCGACCCCCAGGCAGCGTAGCCGATCACATCCTGCTGATCGTAGAGCACACGCTTGCTCTCGTCGAGGACAACTCGAGCCTTGGGCAGGAGGATGGCGGCGGTGCGCAGCCAGTTATCGCCGTCCTTATCGCCCAGGCTCAGGTCGAGTACGAATTTGCCGCGGTTGTGCGCGTCGAGCGAGCGGTCGATCATGGCTTTCGTTTCCGCAACGTCGAAAGCGGCCAGGCGCGCCACCAGGTAAATGGAAAAACGGGGGTGGCGGAACGGCTCCGAACGCTTTCCGAAAAACGGATTCGGCACGCTACCGGCGCGCTGGAAGGCCATGCCATGGAGCTTGCCGTAGAGCAGCGCCAGTTCCGAATCGACCGAAGAGTGCGCGGCTGAGAACCCCGACCCGCCTCCATCGATTTTGAGCGGAATCCCCAGGGTCAGCGCAATATAGAGGACCTTTTCGCGAAGGCCGGCTTTTTCGAGGCATTGGGCGATCGGGTTTTCGATCTCGTTCCGGTAGGTGTCCCAGGAAATTTCCTCCTGCGGAGCGGTTTCGAGATAGCAGACGTTTTTCACGGGAACGGAGCGGCGGGGGCGGTAATAGTTGGCCACCGTGAGGGAGGCCGGATCGCGCCGGTTGGCCACCAATAAGACTTGTTCGCCCGTTTGCGCATGGAGGGCGCAGGCGGCGAAAACCAACAGCAGGCGCGGAAACACTGTTTCCAGGTTACAAGTTCCGGCCGGCTGCGGGTGGCGAGGCGCGGGGAATATAAGGGGAATATAAAAGGATGGGCGCAAAGCGGGGCGCCGGGTTGGAGGTGCGGCGCCGCCATCCGCATGCGGACGGCGAGAGCTACAGCGTTCCCACTATCTCGACCGCACCACCCGGAGCCTCTGTTACAATACTTACCAAACGTGACTCGTTCCGGGAAATTCATTATTTCTATCCCACCGATTGATAATCTGAGTGGATAAAGCAAACCCGGATTGGATGAAGCCCAATCTGCCGGCTGGCGTGTTATGGATTTCGATCAGCTCCATACGTTTCTCGAGATCGTGCGGCTGAAGAGCTTCTCCAAAGCTGCGCAGACGTGCTATCGCACGCAGCCGGCCATCAGCGCGCAAGTGCGGCAACTGGAGCAGGAGCTGCGCACGGAGTTGTTCGAGCGCTTCGGCAGCCGGATTTCGCTCACCACCGCGGGCCGCATCTTCGCCGAATACGCCGAACAGATGCTGGAAACGAAGAAGCGCGCGCAGGATGCGATTGCGGAGCTGGAGATCAACCCGCGTGGCGAGCTGGTGATTGCGGCCAATGAAGCCACCTGCATTTACGTTCTCCCCAACGTGTTTTCCGAATTCAAGAAGCAGTTCCCGGCGGTGCAACTGCAGGTGGACCGCTCCTACGCATCGCGGGTGGTGGAAGCGGTGATGGAGAATTCGGCCGATTTCGGTTTGACGCAGCTTCCGGTGGAAGAGAAGCGCGTGCAAGTGGTGAACGTGCACCACGATGAAATCCGCCTGATCGTGCCGGCGCGGCACCCGCTGGCGGGGAAAAAATCGGTGACGGCCGAAGACCTGATCGACGAGCAGTTGCTGTTGCCGAAGCAGGGGAAAACGCGCGCGCGCCTCAACGAGTGGCTGGAGCTGGTCTCGGACCAGGTGCGGGTCTCGATGGAACTGGATTCCACGGAAATGATGAAGCGCTTCGTGATGGCGGGTTTGGGGCTGAGTTTTCTGGCGGTGTCGAACTGCCAGGAGGAAGTCGGGGCGGGGAAACTGCGCGCCATCCCGCTGGCGCCGGAACCCCTGGTACGGCGTCTGGGATTGATTTACCGGAAGGACAAGGCGCTTTCGAAAGCAGCCTTGGGATTCATTCACGTAGTGCAGGCAAACGTAGCGCCGGGGACCGGGCCGGGCGCCGAGGCGCTGAAATTGCCGCGGGTGGTGGTGGGATGAGATGCCGCCGGTGCGGAAAGAGATTTGCTGGTTACCCTGCAGGGAGGGCGCGCAGGTGCCCCTATTGTGGAGGAGCGGGAATGGCGGATAGCGACAGGCAGGAGTTGCCTGGCCCCCCCAACGGGGCTTCGGGTGTTTTTCAGACGTCCACCGTGCTGATCGCGCTGGAAGGCGCCGACAAGATATACCGCTCGATGGAAGAGGTGCCGGGGCGGCTGCGCACCAAACTACTGAAGTCGACCAACAGCCCGAACGCCGCCACGATCCTGATTGCCGACCGGCGCGGGCGCCAGGAGATCGCGCGCGTGATGCGAGGTTTGGGACGCGCTTCCTCCCGCCTCGCGAAAGCGCGCGGCGGGCGCGCGCCTCTGCAATCGATGCTGGCCGGAGAGACCGCGCCGGCTCCGGGCTGGCTCACGCAGCGCCGCAAGTTCGCGATTTTGCTGGTCTTATGGGCGCTGGCCGCGGCGTTGATCGCCATGCTGTTCGTGCGTTCGTGGGGCATCGGCTAGACCGGCTAGACCGCCGGCGACCCGAAAATCGGCAGAGTACTGATAACGGAAAGTACTATAGACTTCCCTTAACTTGCGCTTTACTCTTAATGCCTTGGAGGTTCTCCTGTCAATGAGACTCCCGGTATTAGCGCTGCTGCCGTTCTTTGCAATCAATTTCGCACGCGCCGACGTGCTTCAGTCCACAACCACCCTGCCACCGCCAGCGGGCGCCTATGATTTTTCGAGCATCTGCCTCTCTTCAGGCCCGGACCGCTGCCTGGTGGATCCCGTGCTCCACGATTTCTCCAATTACTCCCAATCTGAGGTCGCCGGCAACGAATTAGTCTCAGTAGATGCCGTGTACTCGGCCGACGTCTACACCAATAACGGCGGAACGCCGGGAACCCTGCTTGGCCCTATCGAGCTTACAGGAACCCTCGGCATTGTCTATTCGAATCGCAACCCGAGTTTCCACGCGCTGGGAACCTTCGATACGCAGGTTGTTAACTTCGATTTGACGGGCACATTCGACGGCAATACCTTTGAAGTGATCCAGAATCCCTCTCTGTCCAGTACGGGAGTGACTACCATACTCCCCGCTGACGGTTCCGATCCCAACCGTCCGCTCTATGACGTGAGCGGTTACCTGGATATCAATGGAGAGTACAGTTTCAATGGCAGCCCCTTCCTGCCGGGCCCGCCGCGTATGGGAACCTTGACTCCCGAACCTGCGTCCGGCGCCCTCGGAGCCGCGATTCTGGCGGTACTGCTCTCGCTGGCTTCACTGCGGCAGCGCGACCAGCAAATTCGTTAGCAGGACCGAACGCACTCACCTCGGAGCCGCGACCGCCAGGGAGCGGTTGATACTAATGTCGGCTCAGAGACGGGCCACTAGCTCGCCTTCATCAGCAGCGACCGCCGGGCCGCCCGGCGCGCCTTCAGTCGCTCGTTGGCCTTTTTTTGCTTTTCCGCGGACACCACGGCCTGGCATGCATCGCAGCGTTTCCGGATCCGGGAACGAGTGACGAACTCGGCGCCGCAGCGGCGGCACTGTTTGGTCATGGTCTCCTCCAGCGGGAGAATTCCCGGTTTCTTCGGCAACAGATGTGAGTAATGGAAATCGCAATGAGTCATGTCAGAGCCTCTTGAATTTGAAGATGGAATGTGGAAAAAGATTCCGGATGAAAAGCCCGATATTGGGGGGTATGGCGCATGGGCCGCGCCCCACAACCTGGTATCGTTGGCGCCTCAATCGCAGAACCACTCCCTCCCCCTGCTGAAATCGATGCGGATGCGGCACTTCGCATCCATTCCTTCAGGGGGTCGTTGTAATTCGTACCAGCTACTTGCACGCGATAGACCGAACATCATGCCGCATTGGGAGAAGCGGGGCGGTAAGGCTCCGCCGCGTTCAACAGTTCCCAGCGCAAGTGATTGATATAAAAGATCAGCAACGCCTCGGGATAGGTCCCATGGAATTTTTCCACGAGCCGCTGTTCCCACCCCTCGGTGAAGTAGGGTTTGGCGTCCATATCCTTGGCGAAGAACCCGTTCTCGTGGGGCACACCCAGAAAATCCAGCACCGCCGTGATCATATCGAGATGAGACACAAGCACCGCTTGCGCCAGATCCCTGGCGAACTCTTCGTCCCGTTCCTCCAGCCGCGCCCAGAACCGGGGCGTGGCTTTCCGCAACGCCTCTGTGTTGACTTTATGCAGATGCGTCCGTACTTTGAAGCCTTCATAGATCTGGTACGTTTTGAGCTTGCCTATCGAGATACCCCGAATTAAATCGGCAAACCGGTCCCGCCCCAGATCGAGGTAGGCATCCGAAAGCTGCATAAGTAGAAAGGTTACCACGGAAGGGGGCTTCTGAAGAGGTTGTGGTCCCATTATCCGGCTCCCCGCCGGAACAATTTTTCCAGTTTCGGGAGCGCGGTTTCCAGCCGTTGCGGCTGCTGCAGCACCCCCGCGAACAGGTCCCCTTTCTCCGCGAAGCGCGCGCGCGCGTTGCCGATATGAAACTGGGACGGTTCGAGGCCGTGCCGCACCTCGCTCCATTCGAGCGGCGTAGCCACCGGCGCGCCCCGGTACGCCCGCAGCACGTACGGCGCGGCGATCGTTTTCGATTTGCCGTTCTGCAAGTAGTCGAAGTACACGCGGTTCTTCTGCCGCTTCGAAACAGAGCGCGGCGTCGTGAACAGGTCCGGATTCTGGTCGAAAACCAGCCGCGCGATTACCTCCGCGAACGAGCGCGTTTCCTGGTATGAGTACACCGGCTCGACCGGCACATAGATGTGCATTCCCCGTCCGCCCGTGGTCTTCGGATATCCTGTCAGCCCGATTTGGTCCAGCACCGCCTTTACTAGTAGCGCGGCGTCGATAATTTTCTCAAAGAGACACTCCTGCGGGTCGAGGTCGATCAGAATGAAATCGGGATTGTCCAGCGTGGGCGAGCGGCTCATCCACGGATTGTGATCGATGCATCCCAGGTTCACCAGGTAAAGCAGTCCGGCAGGATCGTCAACGAAGACGTAGTTGATGGGTCCATGGTTATGCTCGGATTCGATCAGTTCCGTGCGCAGCCAGGGCGCGAACGTTTCCGGCGCGTCTTTCTGAAAAAAATAGTCTTTCGTGACGCCGTTCGGATAGCGCTTCAAAGAAAGCGGCCGGTCCTTCAGATGCGGCAAAATCAGATCGGCGATGGCGGCGTAATAGTTGAGCACGTCGCGTTTGGTGTAGCCGTCATCCGGATAGAACATTTTGGGCAGATTTGTAAACTTTAGCTCGTGCCCGTTAATCCTCCGAATCACTTCCTTGTCGGAAGGTCCGAACATTTCTCCGCCGCCCGGCTCCTGATTCCTGACTCCCGACTCCTGACTCCTTGCTTCCGGCTCCTGACTCCCGCCGGCCGGCTCCTCCCTCACCTCGCCCGCGCTGATATCGGTTCGCAACCCTAAAAATACCGGCGCCCGCAAGCGCCGGTCCTGCGTCCACTCGGTGAATTTCACTTCGCAGACAAGCTGCGGCCTCACCCATGTCATGCCGCGGTCCGGTTTCGGTCTTTCGGAAAACGGGCAGTCTTTTGTGATCAGCGGCTCCAGCCGGCTGTAGAGGGTTGCCAGCAATTTCCGGTCGAACCCGGTCCCCACGTTGCCCACCCAACGCAGCTTGTTTACTGGGCGCGCCGCTCTTCCCGGACTCGCCGCCGCGCCCTCGTCGTAGACCCCCAGTACCAGCGCGCCGAAATAATCGCGCCCACCCTGCGGTTCCGTGAACCCCCCGATCACAAATTCCTGCTGGCTGACAACCTTGATCTTCAGCCATTCGCGGCTGCGCTTCGATTCATACCGGCTGGTGGCGTGTTTGGCGACCACGCCTTCCAGGCCGTGTTCCCGGGCCGCCGCCAGCAGCTCCTCGCCCGCGCCTGGAAACGCTTCGGAAATGCGCAGCACTTCGTTCGGGGTGACGATCTGTTCGAGCAGCCGCCGCCGCTCGCTGAGAGCCGCGTTGCGCAGGTCATAGCCATCGAGGTAGAGGAGATCGAAGGCGAAGTAAATCACCGGTGTCGAGCGGGCCAGGTGCGCGATCGCATTGGGATCGGCGTTCATGATACGCGGCTGAATCAGGTGAAACCGCGCCACGCCGTTCTGGTCGAGCACCGCGATCTCGCCATCCAGCACGGCCTTTGTGGCCGCGACTTGATGGGGCAGCACTGCCAGCTCCGGATACTGGCGGTCGCACCGCGTGCCGCTGCGCGCCTGCAGCTTCAGATCTTCGTGGTCGAGGAACGCGAGCGCCCGCACGCCATCCCACTTGATCTCGAACAGCCAATCGGCGCCGCGCGGCGGTCTCTCGGCGAACTCCGCCTTCATCGGCTCAATGGCCGAAGGCATCTCCGCGGCGCGCGCGCCTTCTAGCTTGCCCGGTTCGGCTGAACTTTTTTTTTAGCGCTTTTCGGAGCCGCCTCGTTTTTCTGAGCCGCGGCCGCCAGGGAGCGATTGCGTTTCGCTGCCGGCTTGCTGCTCTCCCAGACCCGATCCGTCTCCCCCGCTGTCTTCCGCTTGCTCTCGCGCGCCGGCAGATTCCTGGCGATCTCTTCCTGCGTCCGCCCGGAAAGCACGCTGTACGCGTGAGCCTCGATATCCCATCCCGGCGCGGCAAACTCATCGCGCTTCTTGATCAGCAGCCAGTTGTTGCCCTTGCCCCGCCCCTTCATGTGCACGAGCGCGAATTCGCCTTTCAATTTTTCGCCGTGCAGCCGGAATTTCAAATCCCCGCGCGCCAGTTGCTCCGCCCCGCTGGCATCTCCCACAAGCTCGTAGGTGCCGCGGTCCCACAGCATCACGCTGCCCGCGCCGTAATTGCCCTCCGGAATGTTGCCCTCGAATCCTCCGTAATCCACCGGGTGATCTTCCACCATCGCCGCCAGATGCTTCACGCCGGGATCGAGCACCGGCCCCTTCGGAATCGCCCACGATTTCAGCACACCATCCATTTCCAGGCGAAAATCGTAGTGCAGGCGTGTGGCGTCGTGCCGCTGCACACAAAAGGTGTTGGCAGTCTGCTTGCTGGCAAGTTTGGGCGGAGGTTCCGGAGTCCGGGCGAACCGGCGCTTGGCGGAATATTCTTCGAGAGCCATAAATCCTTGAATATCCTTAGCTTACATGGTATCTTGAAACCGCGGAGTCGCACCTATGGCAGCCAGTGTTTGGAGGGGGCACCTTACTTTCGGCTTGGTTTCGTTTCCCGTCCGGCTTTTCAGCGCCGCGCGCAGTGAGACCATCAGTTTCAATCTGCTGCACAAAACGGACCACTCGCGCATTCGCCAGGTGACGTATTGCCAGGCCGAAGAGAAGCCGGTCGAACGCGCCGATCTCGTCAAAGGTTACGAGTACGAAAAGGGGCATTACGTCGTCATTGAAGACGAAGACATCAAGAAGGTGGCCCCGAAAACCGCCAAGGTGATGGAGATTCTGGAATTCGTCAAAGCGGACCAGGTCGACCCCATTTACCTCGAAAGCTCCTACTATATGGCCCCCGACGAAGGCGGCGAAAAACCGTACGCCCTGCTGTTCGAGGCGCTGCGCCAATCGAGCTATTACGCGCTCGCCAAAGTCGCCATGCACAACCGCGAGCACATCATCATTCTCCGCCCGGGCGCCAAGGGCATCCTCACCCACACCATGTATTACCAGGACGAAATCCGGCAGGTGGAGGAGTTCCGCACCGATACCAGCCTGGTCAAAGACAAAGAGCTGGATATGGCCAAGATGCTGATCTCGTCGCTCGAAGCGGATTTCGAACCGGCGAAGTACCACGACACCTACCGGGACAATTTGCAAAAGATGATCGAAGACAAAATCGAAGGCAAGGGCGTGGTGGAAACGCCCGAGCCGAAAGTCGCCCCGGTGATCGACATCATGGAAGCCCTCAAACGTAGCCTCGCCGAGAAGCGCAAACCCGCGCAGGCGGCCACTGCGAGCGCCACCGAAGCCGAAGCGGCCGAAGAGCAGTCGGCCGAAACGGCCGCCCCCAAAAAGCGCCAGCGCCGCACGCGTGCGGTGGGATGAGCGCGTTCCACGCCCGCCGGAGCCGCCGCCCATGGCGCTTACGCGAGCTTTGCCGCGAGGCGGCTACCGATGAGATTCGCAGTGTCAGGGCGAGGCGGAGGCGCCTGCTTCACCAACTAACCGCTTCCTTATGATCGCGGCTCCCATAGGCCTCTTCGCGGCATCTCTAAAAACGGACTTCTCCCTCCTTGTTTCGGTATGCCATAATAACGGTCTTTGGAAACGAACTCTGTCTCTTCCGGTGCCGCCCGCCTTGTGGCGCTGCCCCTGCCTACGCTGCCAATCGGAGCGAGATTTTATCGGGAGCTTTCGTTTACAATAAAAAATTCCTCGTCAGGCCGGGCAGTATTCTCGGAGGGTGTCGCGCCCGGCCAGGCCGGATGCTGTTAATGAGTATTCTTTTGTTCCGGATGGCCTTTATCGCAGTTGAATGAAGCCATCGGAAACCAAACGGAGCTATGGCTCAGATTTTTCATCACAGCAGTAATACGTTCGCGCGCATGACCCTGTATGGCGCGATCTTCTTTGTAGCTTTCATCGGCTGGGCCGGCTATACGCTGGACCGCTCCCACTGGGCGACGCGCCAGCACGTTCCACGCGAGCAGCCGATTCCTTTCAGCCACGCGCACCATGTGGGCGGTGAAGGTTTCGATTGCCGTTATTGCCACACCAGCGTGGAAAACTCCAGCTTCGCCGGTCTCCCGGCTACCGAAATCTGCATGAATTGTCACTCGCAGATCTGGCGCACCAGCCCGACGCTCGAACCGGTCCGCGAAAGCTACCGCACGGGCCAATCGATCAGTTGGACACGTGTCCACGACCTGCCGGATTACGTCTACTTCAACCACAGCATTCACGTCGCCAAGGGTGTGGGCTGCGAATCCTGCCATGGGCGCGTCGACCGGATGCCCCTGATGCAGCAGGAAAACTCGCTGCAGATGGAATGGTGCCTCAACTGCCATCGCCATCCCGAACGGTATGTGCGGCCGAAAGAGTTCATCACGCAGATGGGCTACGTCCCGGCGGGCGACCAGGAAGAAATCGGAAAGCGGCTCGTTCAGGAATATCACATCCAGGACGCGCGCACTTTGACTAGCTGTTCGACGTGTCATCGGTGAGCGAAGTGAATCATCAAGAAATGCCGAGCGAAGAAAACCACCAAGAGAAAAAATTAGACCTGGCTGCGGCTCGCAAGCGGCTCGAGGCCACCACCGGCCGCGAATACTGGTCGAGTCTCGACGATCTTGCCTCCACCCCCGAATTTCTCGACCTGCTCGGTCGCGAGTTCCCGCGGCAGGCCATTGGCTGGAGCGAGGATGAAAGCCCTGTAGAAGGCCGGCGCAATTTTTTGAAGCTAATGGGTGCTTCGCTGGCTCTGGGCGGTCTGGCGGCCTGCACCCGCCAGCCTACCGAACACATCACCCCTTATGTCAAACAGCCGGAGGAGTTGATTCCCGGCCGGCCCCTGTTCTACGCCACTTCGATGACCTTGAGCGGCGTAGCCCACGGCGTTCTGGCGGAGAGCCATGAAGGCCGCCCCACCAAGATCGAAGGCAACCCCGAGCACCCCGGCTCCCTGGGCGCCGCCGATGCGCGAATGCAAGCCTCGGTGCTCGACCTGTACGATCCCGATCGCTTGCGCAACGTGTTCTACCAGGGCGAGATTCGCTCCTGGGGCGACTTTTATACGATGCTGCGCGAAGTGCTCGCCGAGCGCGCTGGCGAGCAGGGAGCGGGCATCCACATCCTCACCGAAACCGTTACTTCGCCCACGCTTGCCGATCAACTCCAGAAAGTCCAGAAGCTCTATCCCGCAGTGAAATGGCATCAGTGGGAACCGGCCGGCGCCCATAGTGCGCGCGCGGGCGCGGCCCAGGCATTCGGGCAGCCGGTCAACACCTACTACGACCTGGCCGCGGCGAACGTCATCGTTTCACTGGACGCCGATTTCCTCGCGCAGGGTCCGGGGGCGCTGCGTTACGCGCGCCAGTTTTCGGCCCGGCGCCGCGTTCGCGGCGACCAAACCGCCATGAACCGGCTCTACGTGGTCGAGCCCTTGCCCACCCCGACGGGGTCGAAGGCCGATCACCGCATTCCGCTGCGTGCCGGCGAGGTGGAAGAGTTCGCATGGGCCCTGGCCACCGCCCTCGGTGTCGTCAATGGTCCCAAGTCCGGCGAGAACGGCGTCATTTACCAAAGCGTCGGGCCGATTGCCCGCGACCTGCAGGCCCACACAGGCGCCTGCCTGGTGATCGCAGGCGAATATCAGCCGCCCATTGTCCACGCCCTGGCTCACGCCATGAACGCCAGCCTGGGCAATGCCGGTAAGACCGTCTTCTACACCGACCCGATTGAAGCCAACCCGGCGGATCAACTGGCCTCCCTGATGGATCTCGTCAGTGCTCTCGATGCCGGCTCGGTGGACCTGCTGCTGATCCTGGGCGGTAATCCGGCCTTCAACGCTCCGGTGGAATTGGGCATGCGCGATCGCCTGCGCAAAGCCCGCATCCGCGCGCATCTCAGCTCCATCGCCGACGAGACTTCGGAAGTTTGCCAATGGCAGCTTCCGGAAACGCATTTCCTCGAAACCTGGGGCGACGCCCGGGCCTTCGATGGCACGGTGAGCCTGCAGCAACCGCTGATTGAGCCGCTTTATCAAAGCCGCTCCGTGCTGCAAGTGGTCAATATGCTGACCGATAGCCCCCTGCTCAGCCCGTACGATCTGGTGAAGGGCTATTGGGCCGCCCAGCACAAGGGCGCCGATTTCGAGCAGTGGTGGCGCCGCTCTGTGCACGACGGCGTAATTGCGCAAACCGCCCTCCCCACCAAAACCCCCGTGGTTCGCGGGGACGCCCTCGGTTCTCCGGCCGCGCCGCGCCCGCTGGGCGGAAATCTCGAAGTCATTTTCCGGCCCGATCCCGCCGTCTATGATGGCCGCTTCGCCAATAACGGCTGGCTGCAGGAGTGGCCGAAACCGATTACCAAGCTGAGTTGGGACAACGCCGTCATCATGAGCCCGGCCGATGCCAAGCGCTTTGACGCGGTGCCCGTCGATTCGCTCGATTACGGTATGACCGGCGTGCCGATGCTGGAGCTGACCTACCAGGGCCGCACGCTGCGCGCCCCGGTGTTTGTGCAGCCCGGCCATGCCAATGGCGCTGTTACGCTCCACCTCGGATACGGCCGCACGGCGGCCGGCAAGATCGGCACCGGGCAGGGCTTCAATCCGTACGGCCTGCGCACCGCTAAAGCCTTGTGGCACGATACCGGCCTCGAAGTGAAAAAAACTTCGGGCACGTATTACCTGGCGGTCGGCCAGAACCAGCACGTCCTCGATACCCGCCGCCACATTTACCGCAGCGCCGATATCGAAGAGTTCAAGAGGAATCCGGAAGCGCCGCATGAGGGGGCCGAGGCGCCGCCGCGCGATCTCACTCTTTACCCCGAATTTTCCTACAACGGTTATGCGTGGGGCATGGCCATCGATCTGACGGCCTGCACCGGGTGCGGCGCCTGCGTAACCGCCTGCCAGGCCGAAAACAACATTGCCGTAGTCGGCAAAGACCAGGTCCGGCGCGGGCGCAATATGCAGTGGCTGCGCGTGGACTCGTATTACAACGGCGACCCGAACAATCCCAGGATGGGCAACCAGCCGGTGCCCTGCATGCAGTGCGAAAACGCGCCCTGCGAGCTGGTTTGCCCGGTGCAGGCCACCACGCACAGCGCCGAAGGCCTCAACGACATGGTCTACAACCGCTGCGTCGGCACGCGCTACTGTTCCAATAACTGCCCGTACAAGGTGCGCCGGTTCAACTTCTATCTGTTCCAGGATTGGGAAACCCCCACTCTGAAGCTGGTGCGGAATCCCGACGTCTCGGTGCGCAGCCGCGGCGTCATGGAAAAGTGTACTTACTGCGTGCAGCGCATTAATGCCGCCAAGATCGACGCCGAGCGGGCCGACCGCAAGGTGCGCGAGGGCGATATCCAAACCGCTTGCCAGGCCACCTGTCCTACCGAAGCCATCATTTTCGGCGATATCAACGACCCCAACAGCCGCGTAGCCAAGATGAAAGCCGAGAAACTGAACTACGCTATGCTGGCCGATCTCAATACCCGGCCGCGCACTACTTACCTGGCGAGCCTGCGGAACCCGAACCCGGAGTTGGAAGCTTAGAAAATGCCAGAAGATCAAGTCCTAGAAAGAACGGAACAGGAGCACCCGATAGCTCCTGGGTATACGTTCGGCACGGTAACCGATCAGATTGCCGCGGTGGTGATGACCAAACATACCCCGCTGTTCTGGTTCCTGTGGTTTAGCATTGGTTTTGTTCTGCTGCAAGGCCTGCTGGTTTCGGCGGTGCTTCTGTTCTGGAAAGGCGTCGGCATCTGGGGAATCCGCATGCCGGTCATGTGGGCCTTCGCCATCACGAACTTCGTATGGTGGATCGGTATTGGCCACGCGGGCACTCTCATCTCCGCTATTCTGTTGTTGCTCAATCAGGCCTGGCGCAACTCCATCAACCGGTTCGCCGAAGCCATGACGCTGTTTGCCGTCATGTGCGCCGGCCTGTTCCCGCTGCTCCATATGGGCCGCCCCTGGCTCTTCTACTGGTTGTTCCCTTATCCCGACACCATGAACATGGAGCCGAATTTCCGCAGCCCGCTGGTTTGGGACGTGTTCGCGGTTTCGACATACTTCACGGTTTCTCTGCTGTTCTGGTACGTCGGCCTCATCCCGGATCTGGGGACATTGCGCGATCGCGCCAAGAGCCTGGTTGCCAAATATACGTATGGCGTCCTCTCGATGGGTTGGCGCGGTTCGGCTCGCCACTGGAGCGTTTATGAAACGGCCGCGCTGCTGTTGTCCGGTCTGGCTACGCCGCTGGTTCTTTCGGTCCACACGGTCGTCAGCTTCGACTTCACCATCGCCATCGTTCCCGGATGGCACAGCGCATTCTTTCCTCCTTACTTCGTTGCCGGCGCTATTTACTCCGGCTTCGCCATGGTGCTTGCCCTGGCGATTCCGCTGCGTTCCGTGTACGGTCTGGAGGGTCTGATTACCGACCGCCACCTGGAAAATTCCGCCAAGCTCATGCTGGCTACCGGCTTGATCGTCGCTTATTCCTACATCATGGAGACCTTTATCGCCTGGTATAGCGGCAGCGTTTATGAGCAACAGGCGTTCTGGAACCGCATGACCGGGCCGTACTCGTTCGAGTACTGGTTCCTGATCACGTGCAACGTGGTCTCGCCGAACCTGCTGTGGTTCAAGAAATTCCGAAAGACCCCGGTCCTGCTGTTCATTTCGTCGATCATCGTGCTGATCGGCATGTGGCTTGAGCGGTTCATGATTATCGTCAGCAGTCTGGCGCAGGAATATACGCCCTCCTCCTGGGGCCTGTTCCACGCGACCCGTTGGGACTGGGCGACCTACTGGGGCACGATCGGGCTGTTCCTGTTCCTGTTCTTCCTGTTTATCCGGGCACTGCCTATGATTTCGATTTTTGAAGTTCGCACCTTGCTGCCACAGGCCAAGGTGAAAGAGGAGGTGCGGGGTTGAGCCGGCCTAGAGGTCTTTACGGTGTAATGGCGGAATTCGACGATCCGACCTCGCTGGTAATGGCCGCCAAAGCGGCTTATCAGCAGGGCTTCCGCAAACTGGACGCGTACACGCCATTCCCCATCGAAGAGCTGCACGAAGTGCTGCATCTTCACAAAAACAAGCTGCCGTTGATTGTGCTGCTGGGCGGCATCTGCGGCGGCCTGACTGGGTATCTGTTGCAGTACTTCGTCACGGTGATTTACTTCCCCATCAACATCGCGGGGCGGCCGCTGCATAGCTGGCCTTCGTACATCATCATCACCTTCGAATTGACGATTCTGTTCGGCGCGCTGGCGGCCGTATTGGGCCTGCTCGGCCTGTGCGGCTTGCCCATGCCATACCATCCCACCTTCAATGTTCCGCGGTTCTCGGCCGCCACCCAGGACCGCTTCTTTCTATGCATCGAGGCCAACGACCCCTTGTTCGACTTGCAGAATACCACCCGCTTCCTCGAAAGCATGGAGCCTAAAGAGGTGTCTCAAGTTGCCAATTGAAAGCATAGTAGTCGCGAGTCAGGAGCCCGGAGTCAGGAGGGGGAAGTCGCGGTGGCGCTATTCCGTCTTCTGCCTGCTGTCTTCTGTCTCCTTCTTTGCCGCCGGCTGCCGACAGGACATGCAGGATCAGCCTAAGTACATTCCCCTCCGTCCCAGTGACTTCTTCGCCGATGGCCGCTCCGAGCGGCCGCTGATCGAGGGCACCGTGGCTCGCGGGCACCTGAACGACGACGACCTTTTGTACACGGGGAAAGGGGCCGATGGCAAGTTCTCCGACGAGTTCCCGTTCCCGGTTACTAAGGAAGTGGTCCTGCGCGGCCAGCAGCGCTTCAACATTTACTGCGCGCCCTGCCACGACCGCAATGGCACGGGAAATGGAATGGTAGTGCGCCGCGGCTTCCGCCATCCGCCTTCTTATCATATTGACCGCCTGCGGCAGGTTCCGAACGGATATATTTTCGACGTGATTACGAATGGTTTCGGCGCGATGCCGACATACGCCGCGCAAATTGCTCCGGCCGATCGCTGGGCGATCGTTTCCTACATCCGCGCGCTGCAAATGAGCCAGATGGGAACTCTCGACGACGTGCCGCCGGAGGCGCGCAATCAGCTTGGCCCGGCTGGCCAGGGAGGAAAGCAGTGACCGCCGCGGCTTTGGATTTCAGTGTTTCGAACGAACTGCGGGCGGATATCCGCCGCTGGCGCGGGCGCTTCCTGGTGCTGGGCGTGATCGGGGTTGTCCTGCTGGCGCTGGCCTGGGTTACCGCGCCCGTGCAATTCTATCGCTCTTATCTGTGGGCCTACGTTTGGGTGCTCGGGTTAGGCGCGGGATCGCTCGCTTGGCTCATGCTGCAGTTTTTAACCGGCGGCGCCTGGGGCGTGGTGGTTCGCCGTCCCGCGGAAGCGGCGGCGCGCACGCTACCCTACCTGCTGCCGCTTTTTATCCCGATTGCCATCGGCTATAGCAGCCTTTATCCCTGGGCGCATCCGGACATCGTGAAGGCCGATCCCGTGCTGCAGCACAAAGCGGTCTTTCTGAATCTGCCTTTCTGGCTGGTGCGGGCCGCGGCGGAACTGGGCGGTCTGGTTTTCCTCGGCTGGTATATCAATCGCTGGTCGGCGATTGAAGACCGCGAAGGACCGAACCCGGCGCATGTCAGGATGTCCCACATCAGCGGCCCCGGCCTGGTCTTCTGGGTGTTCGGCATAACGTTCATCGCCATCGATTGGATGATGTCGCTGAACCCCGATTGGTTCTCGACCATGTTCGGCCTGCTGCTGGTGGCCGGCCAAAGCCTGACCGGTATTGCGTTCCTGATTACCGTGCTGGCGTTCCTTTCGCAGCGCCGGCCCATGAACGAGGTCACCACGCCCCGGCACCTGCACGACGTAGGCAAGCTGATGTTCGCCAACGTGATGCTGTTTGCCTATTTCGGCTTTTCGCAGTTCCTGATTATTTGGGCGGGCAACCTGCCAGAAGAGATTCCGTGGTATGTGGAGCGGCTGCGCGGCGGCTGGCAGTATGTCGCGCTGGTCATCGTGTTCGGGCATTTCGCCCTGCCGTTCGCGCTGTTGCTCTCGCGCGACATCAAGAAGAACCGTAAGCTGCTCTCGCGCATTGCCATATTCGTGCTGGCCATGCGCGTGGTGGACGTGTACTGGCTGACGATTCCGGACGCCACCAAGGGCGCCGCGCTGGCGCCGACCTGGGTGGATCTGGCCGCGCTGATTGGTCTCGGCGGCATCTGGACAGCGCTCTTCCTTACCCAACTGGACAAGCGCCCCCTGATGCCCGCAAACGACATTCATATCGTAGGAGCCCTGGAACATGGCCGATAACAGAGAACTGGAGCAATTTCTGCCGGATCTCAGCGATCCGAACCAGCGGCATGAAAGCCGCGATATCAATGTATGGGCGATCGGCAAAATCGGCATTGGACTGGTGCTGACTACCATCGCTTCCATCTTTATCGTTTTCGGCGTATTTCGTTTCCTCCAGGTGCAATACCAGAAGCACCCGCCGCGGGCCTTCGAGATCCAGGACGCGCGCCAACTCCCTCCCGAGCCGCGCCTGGTGCCCAACGAACCCGAAAGCCTGGAGGAGATGCGCACCGCCGAGGACGCGATCCTGAACGGCTATAGCTGGGCCAACCAGGATCACACCGAAGTCAAGATCCCCATCGACAAAGCCATCGACAAGCTGCTTGCAAAAGGCTTGCCCGCCCGCGCCCAGGCTCCCGCCGAGGCGCCTGATGGAGTAAGCGTGCCGACCGATAGCGGTCTCGGGGAAAAAATTCAACAGGTAGGAGGTCCCCTGGCGGGGGAGTTGAAGTGAGGAGCCAGGAGCCGGGAACTTAGGAGTCGGAAGTTAGCATGTTTTACAAACTCAGTTTCGTATTGCTAGGAGCCGCATTGGTTGTTTCGGCGCAGCCGGGGCAGCCGGCGCCGGCGCAGCAATCGTACAGCCTGGTGGATCCGAACTTGAAGCTCAAACTGCCGAAAGGCCTCGAAGGAGTGAGGATCGATCAGCAACTCGACCAGGCGCTCCCGCTGAACGCGCAGTTTCACGATGAAGCGGGGCGGACCGTGGCGCTGGGGTCTTTCTTTCATGGCAAGCCGGTGCTGCTCGCACCGGTTTATTACCAATGTCCCATGCTGTGTACCGAGATTTTGAACGGCATGGTGAGCGCGCTAAAGGCTGTCACGTTCAATCCCGGCCGCGATTTTGAAGTCGTGGCGTTCAGCTTCGACCCCAGGGACACGCCGGAAACGGCGCGCGAAAAGCGGGACAACTACGTAAAGCGCTTCGGACGCCCCAATACCGCCAATGGCTTTCATTTTCTAACCGGCGACGAAGCGAATATCAAGGTGCTCACCGATGCGCTGGGTTTCCACTATCGGTGGGATCCGGCAACCCAACAGTTCGCGCATGCCAGCGCCATCATGCTGGCGACCCCGGAAGGGCGGCTCTCCCGCTACTTCTACGGCGTGGAGTATTCGCCGCGGGATTTGCGGTTTGGACTGGTGGACGCTTCCGAGCATAAGATTGGGAACCCGGTGGACGCAGTGTTGCTGTTCTGCTTCCACTACGATCCGGCGACCGGCAAGTACGGCGCCGTCGCTATGAACTCGCTGCGCGCGGCCGGCGGAGTTTTCGCGGTGGTGTGCGGCGGTTTTCTGTTCGTGGCCTGGCGGCGGGATAAGCGCCGGGACCGGCAATACGCAAGGCAGCACGTTCGATTGAGTTAAGGAAGGGAAACGCACTTGCATTTTTTTCCAGATCAAGCGTCCACAATTTCGCCCGAAGTGGATCACTTGGCGTATTTCATGCTGGCCGTTTCGATTTTCTTCACGGTCTTGATTTTCGGGGCGGTTTTTTATTTCGCGATTAAATACCGGCGCCGCAGCGACGACGAACTGCCGGGAGGCGGCCACACGGGACTGGCCCTCGAAGTAGTCTGGAGCGTGATTCCATTCGGCCTGACCATGATTATGTTCGGCTGGGGGGCCAGCATCTTCTTTAAAGAGAGCGTGCCGCCGGACGATGCCATGAACATTTACGTGGTGGGCAAGCAGTGGATGTGGAAACTGCAGCACCAGGAGGGGCAGCGGGAAATCAACGAACTGCACATTCCCATCAACCGGCCCATCCGGCTGACCATGACTTCCGAAGACGTTATTCATAGCTTCTACGTGCCGGACTTCCGCACCAAGCAGGATGTGGTGCCGGGCCGCTACACAACTACCTGGTTCACCGCCACCAAGCCGGGCAAATATCACCTCTTTTGCGCCGAATACTGCGGGACGAAGCACTCCGGCATGATCGGTTGGGTCTATGCCATGCGTCCGGAGGATTATCAGGAGTGGTTGGCGGGCAGCCCCACCGGTTCCATGGCGGACCGCGGCGCGCGCCTGTTTGACGACCTGGCGTGCGCCAACTGCCATCATGCGGATGGCTCAGGCCGCTGCCCCACGCTGGTAGGATTGTTTGGATCCACGGTGAGACTGGCCGGAGGCGGCGCGGTGAAAGCGGATGAGGCCTATATCCGCGAATCCATCCTCAATCCGCCGGCCAAGATCGTAGCAGGGTATCAGCCGCTGATGCCGACCTTCCAGGGACTGGTCACGGAAGAGGGCGTGGTTGAGCTGATTGAATATATCAAGAGTCTGAACGCGAAGCCGGGGCTGGAGCAGACGGGGCAACCCGCGGTGCCCGGGGCAGGCGCCGGCTCTCAACCAGGAAATCAATAGAAAATATGGCTACCGCAGCAGTATTAGAACGAGAGACTTACCTCAACGCCAGTTACGGGTTGAAGTCGTGGCTCCTGACTAAGGACCACAAGCGCATCGCGATTCTCTACTTCATTACCATCTCCATCTTCTTCGCCATCGGCGGCACGTTTGCCGGCCTGATCCGCCTGGAGCTGTTGACGCCTCAGGCCGATCTGGTCTCCTCGGAAACGTACAACAAGCTGTTCACCATGCACGGCGTGATCATGGTTTTCTTCTTCCTGATCCCGTCGATTCCGGCGACTCTGGGGAACTTCTTCCTGCCGATCATGATCGGGGCGCGCGACCTGGCGTTTCCCAGAATCAACCTGCTGAGCTGGTATCTGCTGATTCTGGGCGGCGTGCTGGCCATCTACGCGATGGTCGCCGGCGGCGTGGATACGGGGTGGACATTCTATACGCCGTACAGCACGTCGTACGCGAATACGTACGTAATTGCGACGGCGCTGGGGATTTTCGTCGCGGGTTTCTCGTCAATCCTGACCGGGTTGAATTTCGTGGTGACGGTGCATCGCATGCGCGCGCCGGGCATGACCTGGTTCCGCATGCCGCTGTTCGTGTGGGCGCACTACGCTACCAGCCTCATCCAGATCCTCGGCACCCCCGTGCTGGCCGTTACCCTGGTCCTGATCCTGTGCGAGCGCACCTTGCACATCGGCATTTTCGATCCGGCGCTGGGTGGCGATCCGATTCTGTTCCAGCACATGTTCTGGTTCTACTCGCATCCGGCGGTTTACATCATGGTGCTGCCGGGGATGGGCGTGATCAGTGAAATCGTTTCGACGTATTCGCGCAAACCGGTTTACGGATACGCGTTCGTGGCGTTTTCCAGCTTGGCCATCGCGGTGGTCGGCTTCCTGGTTTGGGGACATCACCTCTACGTCAGCGGCCAGTCGCTCTACGCCGGCTTGGTGTTCTCGTTCCTCAGCTATTTCGTCGCGATTCCCTCGGCGGTCAAGGTCTTCAACTGGACGGCCACCCTTTATAAAGGATCGATATCTTACGATACGCCGATGCTGTACGCCTTCGGATTCATCGGCTTGTTCACTGTCGGCGGTCTGACCGGTTTGTTCGTGGCCTCTCTGGGCCTGGACGTGCATGTTACCGATACATACTTCGTCATCGCACACTTTCACTACGTGATGGTCGGAGGCACGATCATGGCGTATCTGGGCGGCGTGCATTACTGGTGGCCCAAGATGACAGGCCGGATGTACCCGGAGCACTTCGCCCGGCTTTCGGCGGTGGTTGTCTTCATCGGGTTCAACCTGACTTTCTTTCCGCAATTCATTCTGGGCTACCAGGGAATGCCGCGGCGCTATCATGTGTACCCGCCGGAATACCAGGTGCTGCACGTGCTTTCCACGGCCGGGGCGACCGTGCTGGCCGTGGGCTATATCATGCCGCTGATTTATCTCATCTGGTCGCTGAAGTACGGCCCCGTGGCCGGTAAAAACCCGTGGGGCGCGACGGGGCTCGAGTGGTCGATTCCTTCGCCGCCGCCCACCCACAATTTCGACCGGATTCCGGTCGTGATGCACGAGGCTTATGACTACAGCGCAGTTCCCCGGGAGGTAGAAGTTGGATAGTCAAATCCAGCAAAGCCATGTCCATCCAAGCGACCTCCACCAAGGCGAGGCGCACCATCTGGAAACTCTCGCCCTGCGCGAGCAGTTCGACACCGAAGCCCAGCAGAAAGACGCTTCCACGCTGGGAATGTGGGTCTTCCTCATCACCGAAGTCATGTTCTTCGGTGGAATGTTCCTGGGATACACCCTGTACCGATCGAATTACGCGGACACTTGGGCGCTGGCCAGCCGGAGCCTCAACCTGCCGATCGGCGCCACCAACACCTGCGTGCTGCTGTTCTCCAGTTTCACCATGGCCATGGCGGTGCGGGCGGGGCAGTTGGGGAAGAAGAAGGCGGTAATTCTCTTCCTGATTCTTACGATGCTGTTCGGCCTCGCGTTCCTGGGCATTAAAGGCTACGAGTGGACCCAGAAGTTCGAAGAGCACCACGTGCCCGCCCTGGCGAATTTCCATCTGGAAGGCACGCAGTTGCAAGGGCAGGCGAAGCTGTTTTTCTCATTCTATTTCGCCATGACGGGCCTGCACGCGCTCCATATGGTGGTGGGCGTGGGCATCGTGCTGTTCATCATTTTCCAGACGATGCGAAACAAGTATTCGCCGAAGTATTACACGCCCATCGATATTGCCGGGCTGTACTGGCATTTCGTCGACGTGGTGTGGATTTTCCTGTTTCCATTGTTTTACCTGATCGACCGCCACCCCTAACAAGCCATGAACGAACATCCTCATCAAGACCCCGAACATGCGGAACACATCGATTCCGTAAAGACATACGCCGTCATTCTGGTGGCGCTGCTCTGCCTGACGATTCTCACGGCCTTCGTCGCGACCATCGACCTGGGACCGCTGAACATCATCGTGGCGCTCTCCATCGCCGTGGCCAAAATGCTGCTGGTGGTGCTGGTCTTCATGCACGTGCGCTTCAGCACGCGGCTCACGCGCGTCGTGCTGGTAGGCGGGCTGCTGTGGTTGGCGATTCTGCTCCTGTTTGCGTTTACCGACTTCAACACCCGCGGCCTTCTGGGCGTGCCAGGGAAGTAGCGCGAACCGGCTCACGGTAGGGCTCCGGGCTTCCTACACCG
This sequence comes from Bryobacteraceae bacterium, assembly GCA_035294665.1. Classification (GTDB taxonomy): domain Bacteria; phylum Acidobacteriota; class Terriglobia; order Bryobacterales; family Bryobacteraceae; genus PSRJ01. Next base: position 26,217 of record DATGKM010000142.1, read on the forward strand.
GTGCGATCGCACCGGTGTAAAAGGAACCCGTTGTTGATTCTAAAAGGGAAACTGGCATTTTGGCCGGTGGACTTCACCGGCGGCGCCCCTGCGGTTGCGCCGGCTTTCGTCGAAGTAGACGAGCCTCATCGCCCTACCAGCGCCTGCGCGCGGCGCAGCGCGGCGGCGTATTCCGGGTTGAGCACGCGCCGGTAATGGCCTGTGCCGTTGGGCGACATGTCCCACAGGCCGCTATTGTGCCAGTGGGTGGGGTCTTCCCAATCGAAGCGGTCGAGGATGGGGTATAGGCAAACGCCTTCGATGGGGATGCCGCTCGAGAGCGCGGTTTTCACTTCGCGGGCGGTCTCGTCGAGCCAGGCGGCGCGGCCGCTGCCGTAATGGCTGGTCTCGGCCAGAAACATGGGCCTGCCGTAACGCTGGTACACGGTGGCCAGCAGACTGTGCAGAGGCACCCAGCGCGGGTCGTTCGAGCCTGCGTCCCAATGGAGCTTGCGGCCTCCGGGCACTTCCCATTGGTTGGAGGCGTAATAATTGAGGCCGATGACGTCGAGGTAGCGCTCGGCGCCGCCCAGTTCCGGATCTCTGCGCCCGCCGATCATGTCCCAGGCTTCGAACTGGCTCTGGTACTGGGCCGCGGAAGGCCCGGTCAGCCAGGGGCGCCAGCGCGGCGGCACGTTGTGGATCAGCGGTTCGGCATAGCAGATGCGCGCATCGGGGTCCGCGGCCCAAATGGCATCGCTGGCGGCGAGGGCTGCCCGCACCAGCCTGCGTTTCAATTCTCCGCCCCGCCCCCAGGCATGCGGGAACATCAGCTCCCGGGTGGCCGCCCAGGTGAAGAAACTGATTTCGTTGACCGGCACGAACAAGCCCGGCTCGCCGGTGTGGGAACGCTGCAGCCGCGCCGCCTCCGCCGCAAAGCAGGCCATCCGCTGGGGGAAGGCTTCGGAGAATATGTCCAGATCGTCGGGCCAGCCGTAGTGGCAGAGGTCCCAGATGATCTGCACGCCCGCGTCGCGGGCCGCATCCAGCATGGGGAGCCAGCTTGACCAGTCATACTTTCCCGCGTGGTCGACAAGGTGCCAGCGGATACCGTCTCTTGCCGTGCGAATGCCAACTTGATCGAGCAACCGGTAATCGTGGGCCGCGCAGCGATCATGGCCCAAGGCGGCGGTCATGTCGAGCCGCACGCCGGCGGAATTAATCTGGCAGGAGCATTCAAAGCCACCTTGCCAGAAGGAGCGGAACAGGGGGGCGGCGAGAGGCCGGCCGCTCGCTGACGGTCGAGCCGCCGGCGGCGGCTCGGGCGCGCTATCGAGGCTCATTGATGGTGTGGCGGTCCTCGTTGGGGACCAGGTACTGGTCCCGCTGTTGATTCATCAGGCGCTCGCGCCACTCCCAATCCAACTGGTAATCGCGCTGGCTGCGCGGGCCGCGGGTGGCCAGGGCGATCGTTTCTAACGGGATTTTCGGCGTGCGGTCGGCATATAGCAGGCCGTTTGCTTCCTGGTAGGTGTCGGCGAACTGGGTGTAACAGAAGCCGGCCAGGATGGGCAGCGAGCGCACGGCGCGCAGCAGGTCCATGTAGCGCTTGGCGAACTCCTCCACGCTGTCGGTACGCGAATAGCCCCAGGTATGGCGGTCGCGGGAGAGGGCGATGCCGCCGAATTCGGTCAGCATGATAGGCTGCTCATGCGACGGCGTTTCGAGCAGCAGCAGCCGTCCACCGGGCCGCTCGCGTTTGAACAGGCGCGGCACCTCGTCGACGCCGTAGCGCCTGACGATCCGCTCGGGGTCGTCGTCGTAATCGTGGATGCCGATAATATCGGTCGCCACGCTTTCCCATCCGTCGTTGCCGATTACGGGGCGGGAGGGGTCGAGCGTCTTGGTGAGGTGATAGAGGGCCTGAACATAATGGCGCTGGGCGGGGCTATCGGGCAGGTCGGGCACGCCCCAAGATTCGTTGAACGGTACCCAGGCCACGATGCAAGGATGGCTGACATCCCGCGACACGGCTTCGATCCACTCGCAGGCCACGCGTTCGATGGAAGGCTTGGTGAACCGGTAGGCGCTCGGCATCTCCTCCCATACCAGCAGGCCCAGCACATCGGCCCAATAGAGGTAGCGGGGGCTTTCGATCTTCTGGTGCTTGCGCACGCCGTTGAAGCCCATCGCCTTGGCCAGCTCGACATCCAGGCGGTAGGCATCGTCATCCGGCGCCGTAATGCCGGTTTCCGGCCAGTAACCCTGGTCGAGCACCATGCGGAGCTGGTACGGCCGGCCGTTCAAGACGAACTTGTCGCCCTGCGCGCCGATGGATCGCAGCGCGGTGTAGCTTTGGGCGGTATCGACTAGGTCTCCATCCGGTCCGCACAATTTAAGTTCGGCGTGGATGAGGGTGGGGGAGGCCGGATTCCAGAGAAGCTCGTTGCGGTAATCGTCGATACCGGGGTCGGAGAGCGCGATGCGGCGGTGCACCTCGCTAGCGATCACGGTATAGGTGTCGTTGGCCAGCAGGGTGTTGCCGGCCTGGAGCTTTACGTGCAGCCGCATGCCTTCGCGGCGCTGGCCCCGCAGGGTGGCTTCGAAACCGATTTCCCAGCGTTCGACGTTAGGGGTCCAGCGGACCCACCAGAGATAGGTGGCGGGCACGCGCTCGATCCATACGGACTGCCAGATGCCGGTGGTTCGCGGATACCAGATGGAATGCGGCTCCAGTTGCCAATCTTGTTTGCCGCGCGGCTTGGCGAGGTTGGCGGGGTCGTCATCGGCGCACACGACCAGGGTCTGCGGCCCATCCACCAGCAGGTCGGTGATGTTGGCCGTGAACGGTGTGTAGCCGCCTTCGTGCTCGACCGCCACCCGTCCGTTCACCCAGACTGTGGCGCGGTAATCGACGGCTCCGAAATTCAGCAGCAATTGCTGGCCGCGCTCCAGGCGGGGCGCATCGAACTCCCGCCGGTACCAGCAGGCGCGATAAAAGCCGGTGTTTCCGATGCCGCTGGCCGGCGTTTCCGGAGAGAACGGAACGCGGATGCGGAGGTCCCATTCCACTTCCTCCGGCAGCCGCCAGCGCTTTTCCGGGTCCAGCGCAAAATCCCAATCGCCATCCAGGCAAAACCATTCCGGGCGCTCCAGTTGGGGCCGCGGATATCCGTGCGTGCTCAACAATCCCCCTTCCTTTAGCCTAGCGGTCGAGCCCGCGTGCAGACCCCGGTTTCGGTGGTTCAAGTGTGAGTTTTCGGACACCGCCACTGGTAAAGGGCGGTATACTACTCGGTTGCGGCTTCTTTAGCCGATACTCAACTCATGTCCGCCGCAGAACTGACTACCCCGCGCGCCGCAGCCCTGGAAGTCGATACCCCCTTTAGCCAACAGGCGCTATTGGCCCAGCGCGCCTGGCACTTTATGGCGCTGATGCGCGAAGTGGAAGATCGCATCGAGCGCAAACTATACCGGCAGGGAAAAATCGTGGGCGGCGTGTATGTGGGCCGCGGGCAGGAAGCGATTCCCGTGGGAACCGCGCTGCACGCCACGCCGGAAGATGTGCTGTTTCCTTCGCACCGCGACATGGCCGTGTTTCTGATTCGGGGCGTGCCGGCGGCCCGCATTTTCGCCCAATACATGGGGCGGACAGGCGGGCTGACGCGCGGCCGGGACGGTAACATGCACATGGGCGACCTGAAGCTGAATATTGTTTCGATCATCAGCGCGATGGCCGCTTCGGTGCCGGTGGCCGCCGGGGCCGCGCTGGCGCTGCGCTACCAGCAGAAGAACGGGATTGTGTTCTGCTATTTCGGCGATGGGGCGACCAGCCGCGGCGATTGGCACGAGGGGCTGAACTTCGCAGCGGTTCAGAAGCTGCCGGTGGTATTCGTCTGCAATAACAACCAGTACGCCTATTCGACACCGTTGAGCAAGCAGATGGCGGTGCCCAACGTGGCGGACCGCGGGGCGGCATATGGCATACCCGCGGAGATTGTGGATGGCAACGACGTGCTGGCGGTTTACCAGGCCGCCGCGCGCGCGACGGCCTACGCCCGCTCCGGTTGTGGCCCCTTCCTGCTGGAATGCAAGACTTTCCGGATGACCGGCCATTCCGCGCACGACGCCGCCGATTACGTGCCCAAGCATCTGTGGGAGGAATGGGCCAAGCTGGACCCCATCAAGCGGCTCGAAGAGCGCATGCTGGATGAAGGCTGGACGACGCAGCGGGACCTGGACAGCCTGAACAGCCGGATTCGCGATGAGGTGGACGAGGCCGTTGCCTGGGCGGAAAACAGTCCCTATCCGGATCCGGAGACGTTGCTGGAGGGAGTTTATGAGTGAGGGCGGACACCGCTCCCTAACGGCCGCGGCTCGGAAGCGCTAATGCCGACTACTTATTTAGAGGCGATTCGCGAAGGGCTGTGGGAAGAGATGGAGCGCGACCCGAGCGTGTTCCTGATCGGCGAAGATATCGGCGTCTACGGTGGAGCGTTCAAAGTCACCGCCGGGTTTCTCGAAAAGTTCGGCGAAAAGCGAGTGGTGGATACGCCCATATCCGAATCGGCCATCGTGGGCGCCTCGATCGGCGCGGCTCTGATGGGGTTGCGGGCGGTGGCGGAGATGCAGTTCTCCGATTTCATCAGTTGCGGCTTCGACCAGATTGTCAATTTTGCGGCCAAGTGCCGCTACCGGTGGAGCGCTCCGGTGCCGATCGTAATTCGTGCTCCTTCGGGAGGCGGCATCCACGGCGGCCCGTTCCACTCGCAGAACCCGGAAATGTGGTTTGTGCACACGCCGGGGCTGAAAGTGGTGGCCCCCGCTTCGGCTTACGATGCCAAGGGACTCATCAAATCGGCCGTGCGCTCGAACGATCCGGTGCTTTTCTTCGAGCACAAGGGGCTGTACCGGCGCATTCGAGAAGAGCTTCCCTCCTGCGAATACACGGTGCCGCTGGGCAAGGCGAAGATCGCGCGCGTGGGTCGCGACCTGAGCATCATCACTTACGGCGCGATGGTGTGGACGGCGCTCGAAGCCGCGGAGACGCTGGCCCGCGAAGGAATCGAAGTGGAAGTGCTCGACCTGCGCACGCTGGCGCCGCTCGACCGCGATGCCGTATGTGAAACGGCGCGCAAGACCTCGAAAGTTCTGCTGCTTCACGAAGACACGCAAACCGGCGGCCTCGCCGGCGAACTGGCGGCTACGCTGACCGAGCGCGCCTGGGATTACCTCGACGGGCCGATTGTCCGAGTCACCGCCCCCGACACACCAGTCCCCTTCAGCCCGCCGCTCGAAGAGGCCTTTCTGCCGAATGCGCAGAAGGTGATCGAGAAAGCGCGCTGGCTGTACCGTTATTAGCTGCCGATTCCGCCAGGCCGGGCTTATGTCACACTGGCATCATGGATAAGATCTCGCCCCTCTTTACCGCAACCGCGACCGCCACTGGTGGCCGCAATGGACACACAGCCTCGAGCGATGGCCTGGTAAGCGCCGATCTTTCCGTTCCGAAAGAAATGGGAGGGCCGGGGAAGCCGAATACCGCCACTCCGGAACACCTGTTTGCCGCCGGGTATGCGGCCTGCTTTGGAGGGGCGTTGGACTTCATCGCCAAGCAGCACAAGAAGAGCGCTGCCGGAGCAAGCGTGACCTGCGCGGTGAGTATCGGGCCGCGCGAGGGCGGCGGGTTCGGGCTGGCCGTGAAACTTCACGTAGAGGACCGGAGCCTGCCGCAAACGGAGCTGGCGGAATTTGCGCGGGAAGCGCACGAAAAGATCTGCCCTTATTCGCATGCCACGCGCGGCAACGTAAATGTGGAATTGGACGTGAAGGGCGCGTAGGCGCGGAAAAAGCAGGTGCGGATTCTCGCCCTCGATCTTGGAAAAAAGCGCATCGGATTAGCCGTGAGCGATCCGCTAGGCATTACGGCGCAGGGCCTGCCCACCCTCGAACGAACGAATAAACGGGCCGATTTGGCCGCGCTTCAGGACATAGCGCGCGAATGGTCCGTGGAGCGCGTGCTGCTTGGAAATCCGAAGAATATGGGCGGCAGCGAAGGGCGGCAATCGGCTTGGGTGCGCGAGTTTGCAGACGCCCTGCAGCAAACGACGGGGCTTCCCGTGGAATTCTGGGATGAGCGGCTCACGACGGTAGAAGCAAACCGTGTGCTTCGATCCAGCGGCATCAGCATTGCGAAGAGGGCGGCCGCCGTGGACCGGCTTTCGGCAGTCATTTTGCTCCAGAGCTATTTGGATTCGCTGTGAAACCGCTACGCATCGTCGCCGTTCTGGTAGTAATCCTGCTGCTAGCCGCCTTTTACATTGGCCACCGGTTGCTCTCGCCGTATCGCGGGTTTTCGGGCACGGTTTTTGTGGAGATTCCGCATGGAACTTCCGCGGCGGGTATCGGGCGCATGCTGGCCGGCAAGGGTGTGGTGCGCAGCGGATGGGATTTTCTGATTGCCCGGGTGCTGGAGCGCGGGCGGACCCTGCAGGCGGGCGAATACCGCTTCGAGAACGCGGCCTCCCCGCGCGAAGTCTACGAACGCATCGCGCGCGGCGATGTCTTCTACTATGAACTGACGATCCCCGAGGGATTCAACATGTTCGATATCGGCGCGGCAGCCGGGCATCTGGGCCTGTTTCCGCCCGCCGAATTTATCGCCGCCGCGCGCGACCCCTCGCTGATCCGCGACCTCGATCCGCGCGCTCCGAGCCTGGAAGGCTACCTGTTCCCCAACACGTACCGGCTAAAGCGGAAGACCACGCCCGAGCAATTGTGCCGCATGATGACGGCGAAATTCCGCCAGGTCTGGAAGGGCCTGGGCGCCCAGACCGGCGCGCACGATGCCGTCACGCTGGCTTCGCTGGTCGAAAAGGAAGGCAAGCTCGATTCGGAGCGGCCGCTGATCGCCGCTGTGTTCGAGAACCGCCTGCGCATTGGCATGAAGCTCGATTGCGACTCTACGACGATCTACGCGGCGATGCTGGATCACCGTTATCGCGGCACGATTTACCGCTCCGATTTGGAGAGCGACAACTCGTATAACACTTATCGCCACGCCGGCCTGCCTCCAGGCCCGATTGCCAATCCGGGTCTTACTTCGTTGCGCGCGGTGCTCGAGCCGGCGCATTCGGAGGCGCTTTATTTCGTCCTCCGGCCCGATGGCTCCGGCGAACACGAGTTTTCGACGACGATTGCCGATCATCGAGCGGCGACGGTCCGCTACCGGCGGAGCGTGAAACGCTAAAACAATTTCGTTACACCGCGGTTTATACACAACTTTGCCACACGTATTTGGCCGTAAGTGTATGCTGGCAATGCGCGAAAAAATTGTTGAAAAGCTGAGTGCATTTTTTCAAAATTGCTGGTCTTTTATGCTTAGATCGCGTTACAAAAGGGAAGTCGATCAGGCGGCTGCGTAGCTCGGTTGGCAAATCTCGGGGGAGGTGGTCATCCCGTTGCGCAGTCGTCCTGGAGAATGTCCTAGGGTTGGGGCCGGATTCGTCCGGCCCTTGCTTTTGGGCTTATTGCAATACCCGCGCTATTTTAATTAGTGCCTCGCCCGGTAGGACAGTTCCCGGGCCACCGTCCGGCGGATTTCAACTTGCCCGCGGATTCGAGTTGCTCCGCGCCTGAAACAGGCTTTTGAAAGTGCGCCGGTCGACAAACGATCAGGATTGCCAGCCAGCGCGCCGCAATGGCTCCATGCACGATAGAGCCGGCCGCGGTAATTGGTTAGGTATCGGGACGCGGGCCGGTTACTTCACTCCCGCGGGCTGCGGCACCGGAACCGGCGTGAGCCAGTTGTGGCGGTCGGGACGCGTGCCGTTTACGACGGCGAAGAATTCCTTCTGCAATTTCTCCGCAATCGGGCCGCGGCGGCCTTTGCCGATGGAGATGCGGTCGATGCTGCGGATGGGCGTGATCTCGGCGGCTGTTCCGGAGAAAAAAACCTCATCGGCGATATAGAGCATCTCGCGCGGGATGATGGTTTCGACCAATGGAATATCCAGTTCGCGCGCGAGCGTGAGCACGCTATCGCGGGTAATTCCGGGGAGCACCGAAGCGCCCAGGGGCGGGGTGTGAATTTTGCCATCCCGCACTACGAAGATGTTCTCGCCCGAGCCTTCGCTGACGTATCCGGCGGCATCGAGCGCGATTCCCTCCGAATAGCCGTTGGCCAGCGCTTCCATCTTGATCAATTGCGAATTCATGTAATTGGCGCCCGCCTTGGCCAGCGCCGGAAGGGTATTAGGAGCGATGCGCGTCCAACTCGAAACGCAGACATCCACGCCTTCCGCCAAGGCTTCCTCGCCGAGATACTTTCCCCATTCCCAGCAGGCGATGTAGACGTCGATGGGATTCTTCAGCGGGTTCACGCCCATTTCGCCGTAGGCGCGGATCACGATCGGCCTGATGTAGCACGATTCCAGGCGGTTCAGGCGGACCAGCTCCAGCATGGCTTCCGCGAGTTGGCCGGCGGAGTAGCCGAGATTTTCCATGCGGTAAATCTTGGCCGAATCGAGCATGCGGCGGACATGCTCCTTGAGCCGGAAAACGGCGGGACCGGAAGGCGTGGCATAGCAGCGGATCCCCTCGAAAATCGAGGTGCCATAGCTCACCACGTGGGAGAGAATATGAATGGTCGCTTCGTCCCAGGGAATAAAACGGCCGTTGTGCCAGATATGTTCGGTGGGCGTCAACATGGGTCAATTATAACGTGAACCTAATGAAGCTATAAAGTTTACTCGGCCGGATGGCGTCGCACCAGTTCGCGCGCGAGTTCGATGCGAATCGCGGCACTGCGATCGGCGCCCGGCATAACTGGGACGTGAAAGAGTCCGGTGCCGGCGTCATAGGTGACCGGACCCACGGAGCCGTCGCCGGCTTCCACCACAGGCTTTGACCGCGAATGCCCGGAGATCACGCGCGAGCTCTCGCCATTGGCGAAGGCGACGGACAGATGAACGACGCCGTCATCCTCGAGCGCGGTCACGCGCTTTTTGCCGAGGGAAACGAACTGGTCGAGATCGCCCAACACAGCGATGCCCGAGCGGCCGATGGGAGCGGCAATGATATAGAGCGGATCGGCGGTAACCGGCATGGTGACGGACTCGGACGGTTCGGCCGCCTGTCCCGTGTTCGCAAAGTAATTGTAGAGGTATACGCGCTGCGTCATGCCGAAATCCGCGGGGCGCAGGGTAGCGCTGGCGCTGTTGCCTGCCGGCGTGTACACGAACACGTAATCGGCGCGCAGGCCGCCGAAATCGGTGTAGGTGGCGGCGATTTGCGGCGTCGTCATCTGTGCCAGGCTGGGGGCTTGCTCGGCGGCGAGATAACTGCTATCGATCGGGGTAACGGGCGCGTCCGGCTTCACGATTACGCCATCGGCGCGCACAGCGTGCCGCAGATTGGAGGCGTTCAAACCACCAATCGGATCTCCCACCCCGACCGGCCCCGCGGAAAGCGTGGCCAGCAGAAGATTGCCGGTCTCGCCGCTCATCAGCACATCCGAGTAGGGCCAAAGCCCGAGTGCGCCCGCGAGCCGCGAGGTGTAGAGGAAATTCGTCCAGTGGGACCGCTGCATACGATCTTCGCTGGTGCGGATGGTGGTGACATTGTTGTGCCAGAGGCTTTGCAGAAAGTGCCGGGGCGAGGCCATGCAGTACTGGATGCTCACGTTCTGCTGCGCCATGGCTGAGGCCATGTTGTTGAGAAACAGGTCGGGGTTGGTCAGGTCGAAACTGGTCTGCGCCTTGTCGCCCAGCCAGTCCTGTTCGTAGGCGCCGACTCCGGAACTGGCCAGATACATCGCCACCATGCGCCAGTAGGAGGGATCGGTGACCACATTGCCGGACATGGCGTACTGCTGGTGGTAGGGGCTGGAGGGATCGATCCAGCGCGCATGCGTGATAAGCGAAATGCCGAGGCTCTGCTGGAAATTTCCCAGCCCGCCGGGAAACAACGCGGGCGCAGCCAGGTATTGATAAATGCCGCTGCCGTTCGCGGTCCACGAAGCGCTCGGCCCTTTCGGGTAAAACCAGCTATCGAGTTGGACATAGCCGAGCGCGATGCCCGCATGGTCGAAATCCGCCTTGATCGCCGCCAGCGTCTGCTCGTAAGTAAGCGAATTTCCGGTTTGGTAATAGTAAGTGGCGCCGTTATCGGTCCAGTAGCCAATCTGCCGCAGGCTGATATCGGCATCGTTCGGCGGCCGCTTTTTCCCCAGAAGCGCGATGAGCGCGTTGCCCCAGCTATCGAACGCGCGGTTAACGCCCGCGTCCAGCGCCATCAGCGTGCGGTGGGAAAATCCCGCGGGGAGGGTTGCGATCTGGCTCGAGATGCCGCTCGACAGTTCCCCGTTCGGTCCCCAGCCTGTGGTGGAAACCATGAAATGAGTTGCCGCGGAAATGATGAATGTGTTCGCGGAGGAATCGAAAAATACCCACGGGCCGTCATTGGACGCACTGTGAAACGCGGGCGCGGCGAAGATGCCCGTGTAAGTCAATTGGCTCAGGGGATGCGGGTAATTGGTCCAGTTGGGAAAAGAGAATGTGTTCGGCCCGCCGGCCGTAGCGGTAGCGGTGAATAAAACAAGTTGCCGGTTCCCGTACAGGCGGATGGCCGCGGTGCGGGCGGCATCCGTCTGAAACTGGAACGAAATTTCGCTATAGCCGCCGATACTGTCCGCGCTTGTGGCGACAGAGATGTTATTCAGGGCTGCGCCGATCTTCCCGCCGAAATACCAGCCGGTCGAGGGAACCCACAAGTAATAAGTACCATTGGGATCTACGGAAGCTGTCAGGCCGTTCGCCCCTGCAATCGTAGTGGCGGCGGAAATTTCGCTGGCCAACCCCAGCGCAAGGAGAAAGGCGACACGGCTCGGGACAAAGTTGGCCACGAAACCCCCGTTTCGTACATCCGCTCACATTCTATTACGGGTATTCTCCCGCGAACAAGGGAAAATTTGGTAAATACCCTAGCTTTTGTACTATCGCGATTCTTTCAGAGCGGGCGAAAGTAAGGGGGCAGACCTTTCTTCGTCGCGCGCAGGATTTCCACGATTGCACCGCGGTCCGCTGCTGTCAACCGGGCATAACGCCGGTCCTTTTCTTCACCAGAGAGCACCTGCCACATGCGGCGGTAAATGGCCGCCAGCGCGGGTTCGGGCAAGCTGGCGAACACCGGACTGTAAATCATGTAGCTGCAGGGATAGCGCAGCAGCCGCGTTTCGAGGTCGAGTTGGCGGAGCGAGCGCCCCTCGGCATCGCGCGGGCCGCGCGCGGCGAAACTCTCCGCAAAACCGTTGGACACGCGGACGGGTCCGGGGAGCGGAACTTCGTCGACGAACAGCAGGTAATCCACCACCTCCTTGGCGCCATCGCGCAAAAGGGCATCCAGGCCGCCGTGTTCGCCACCGGCATGGGCGCGCACCTCCCAGCCGAACCGGGTCAGCAGGTTGACCATGTGCATCTGGTGATTGAAGACCAGCAGGGCCGCGATGTCGCTATAGGGCGAAAGGTATGCGGTGGTGTCGAACTTGGTTGCCAGCGAGAGCAGCGTTTCGGAACTCATGGCTTCCGGATGGTCTTCATCGGTCACGAAAGCGTTGCCCATGTGACGCGCGCCGGCTATGGCGCCGGTGACATACCACCCTCCCCAGCGCTCCTCGAACGGGCTGCGATGGTCGGTCTCGAAGCCGCCGAGGATGAGGCGCGGCATGCCGTCCGGCGCGGGATAGCGGCTGCGAATAACCATTCCGGGGACGCCCAGGCTGGCGTCGGAGCGGTGGCAACTCAGGCAATCGTCGCGGCGGAGGAGTTCCGGATTGGCGGCCGGGCGCTGTTCGAGCGTGTAGAAAACGACCCCCTGCTCCGGATCGGCCGAAGCCACCTCGATGAACCCGCCGCGCACCCAGGCGACTGCCACCTCGTCGTTGAAAAAGATGGTCCGCGGGTTCCGCGGCTCGATTCGCGCGGACTGCAGGCTGGTCTTAGAGAAGACGGCGAGTTGGGATTCTACGGGAACGTTAAGCGACGCGAGTAGCGAGCGCAAGTAACCGGCGCGTTCTTCGTAGCGCAGATGGACTGTCCCGCTTCGCAGCTTCTGGCTGAGCAGTGTGATGGGATCGCGCCACGGATGCGCCAGGTAATTGAAGTAGCCAATGGCGGGGTTCTCGGGGGAAGGAGCGAGCGTATCGGCGAATTGGGCGAAAAGGGGGAGGGCAGCGGCAAGTAGCGCGAGCTGGCGCATCGCTTGCATTTCACTTCCAAAGCTGCTTACTGGCCAGGCGCGCGCCTTCGGCCAGCGCCTGGAATTTGGCCCAGATGACGGTGGGGTGGATCTCGGTGTTATAGGTGGCTTGCGAGGAGAAGCCGCAATCCGCGCCGGCGGAGGGTGTAAAACATTTTGTGTAAACGCTGTTCTCCGTCAAAATGGAGAACAAGATGGAGACGCAGAATCCGACAAAAAAAGAGTTGCTGAATGGGCTGCTGGACCAGTTGCTCAAGGACTACAAGAAGCCGGAAGATA
>DATGKM010000143.1:0-18979 GCA_035294665.1 Bryobacteraceae bacterium
CGCTTCCGCTGAGAGCGGCGTCCCGGAAAAGGGGCTATGGAAATGACGGGGCTGTGGAAAGCGTGGAAAGCCAAAAGCAGGCTTCCCCCTCTTTCCACCAGCCCCTTGGGAATCTCGCCCAAAGGCGGCGAGATTCCCACAGCCCCGGCGAAGTGGTCCGGAAAAGTGGAAACCCAAAACCAGGTTTCCCACTTTCCCCTCCCACTTCGCGATCACAACTGCGGTTTTGTTTTCTCTAATCCCGGCAGCTTTCGGCTGCCAGAACCGCCGCTGGGCGGCGGAGAAAGGAGCGATTCTCCAGCCTCCGGCGGCGCTCATTTTCAGGATCATCTTGTATTGGAATCAAAACTCGATTTCAGGATCATTCTTCGATTGGAAAATGCTTCGCCCGGTTCGCGATGACGGTGCAAGCGCCGCTTGATATCGGGCCAGAACTCTTTGCCCACGTTCGAAAATGCGTCGGTTGCAACGGCAATCACCATTTTCTGCAGATTGTCATCCCAGTCGCGCGAGTTCGGATAGTAAGCATTTGAGATCGCGGTCATCGCCGCGGCTCCGCCCCATTCCGAGAAGTTGAACGTCTTTTTGCCGGAATCCATGCGCGCCACCATTACCTGTTCAAGTGCATAGAAAAGCCGATGTCTCACGGTGCCTTCGCCCAAACGGAAATATCTCGGGTCCTGATGGATTATGGCGGGAACAATCCCTTCCTGAAACATGTTTCCCAGCATCTGGTCGCCGTAGGCCGTGGCGAAACGCTTCGCATAACCGGACACTCCTTGTCTGAATGAAGGGTTGGAATTTTCCAGTTGATAAAGGCCGGCGAAGCCTGCGGCAGTAACATACGCCGGCCAATCGAACGAATCCTTCGCGGCGATCGTCAACTTTTGTCTGGCCGTTAACGGTTGATAGGGGTACGAATTCTCCGTAGTCCGATAGTTGGGTAATACCCCGAAAATATGCTTATCGATGGGCGCAGGCACAGGCTGCCCGGCCACACTATTATCCAGCGGCGCAATTGTGGAATCCTGGGACTGAGCCGCCGCGAGGCCGCAAAACAGAAACGAAATTAGGGCTAACCTGCTGTACTTCGACATGAATAAGAATAGATGGCCCCGTCTTGATAATGGTTACCTCAATTGCGCTTCGTCCGCCCTGCACATAAACTTTTCCTAATGTGGCGCCGGATCATATGGCGTTGGGTTACGCTCCTTCTGCTCAGTGCGGGGCTGGTAATCGCGTATGTAGACCGCACCAACTTATCAGTCGCGCTTGCCGCGCCGGAGTTCCGAAATTTTTTTCGCCTGTCCGATTCGCAACGTGGACTGGTAAACTCCGTATTCTTCTGGAGCTATACCTTACTGCAGATCCCAGCCGGTTTGCTCATCGACCGCGCCGGCGTCAAGCGTCCCGTCAGCGTGGCTCTTCTGCTGTGGTGCGCCGCCAGTGCGGTTACGGCCAGCGCTCGGTCCTTGTGGCAGCTTGTCGGCCTGCGATTGCTGCTCGGCGTGGGCGAAGCGGTGATCTTCCCCGCGGGACTGAGTTGGATTCACCACAACATTGAGGAACGCGGCCGTGGATTGGCCGCAGGCATTTTCGTCAGCGCCACCAAATGGGGGCCTGCTTTGGGCGCGCCGCTATCGGCCTGGCTGATCGGCGGCTTCGGCTGGCGCAGCATGTTTCTGGCGATCGGATTGGGAGGAATGGTGTGGCTCCTGCCATGGATGCTGTTCGCGCGCGAGGGGCAAGCGCTTCCGCCCGCCAATCCCCGTAAACAAGCGCCTTCGTTGCCTCTGTCGCAACTGCTGCGCTCGCGTGTCATCTGGGGAACCATGATCGGCACTTTCTGTTACAACTACTTCCTGTTTTTCTCCATCACCTGGCTGCCCGCTTATTTTGTCGAGCGGAGAGGACTCTCGCTGGGCTCGATGGGTATCTACACGATGTTCAGTTTCGCAGGCACCGGCGTGGTGGCGATCGCGGCGGGCGCGGCCGCGGACTGGCTCATTCGTTGCGGCGCCGATCCCGCCGCCACCCGCCGCTGGTTCACCATCGCGGGATTGCTCGGCGCATCCACTGAAGTGATTGGCGCGCTGGCGCGCTCCAATCAAACCGCCGTGTTTTTCGCCATTTTCTCCATGGCCGGCCTGGGCCTTGCTACCGCGAACTATTGGGCGCTCACGCAGACGCTGCTGCCGCGCTCCGCCGCCGGCCGCGTGGCTGGCGTGCAGAACACTGCCCTCAACCTGGCCGGCATCGTCGCGCCCATCCTTACCGGCTGGCTCAAACAGGTTACCGGTACGTATACCGTTCCCATGCAGACCATCGGCGTTTTTCTGTTAATCGGTGTCGGCGCCTATCTGTTTCTGGTCCGCCAGGCCAATAGCCCCATCGCTGCCACGCAAAGCGCCACAAGCAGCCCCTCTACATAACCGGCGCCGGCAACCGGGATGCCGATGCCTGTCGCCACCGCCAGCCAGGCCGCCGGCACAACGGGCATTTCGGGAGCAGCATCAGCACGGCCCCGGGCATCACGAAAATCGCGGCCTCGGGGAGCCGCCGGGCGAGGTGCCGGACCCAGGACATTGTGAACGCCAGGCCATCCTCGTCCCGCCCCTTCGGAACGAGATCGAGGAACTGGTATGTTCCCACCAGAGCGTCGAGCCCGCGCGCGTACGCCGAATATGTGTGGAAAATTTCGCCCGCTTCGTTTTTGTAGAAGACGCTTACGCCAGGCGCTTCCTCCGCTCCGAAACGCGTCTTCCCATAGTTGTAGTTCACTTCGCCCGCCAGCTCCTCTTTGCTGAAGTGCACGCCGTAGTCCCGTTGGAACTCCGTGCCGAATGCCGTGACAGTGGAACTGCCAGCCCATGCGCTTCTGAAACGCCGCGATGCGCGGCATCGGCGCCTCGGAAACTACTGCAAACGCCACGTCGCGATGTGCCAGATGAATCAGCGTCGGGTCGAAATGGTCCGCCAGAAACGAGCAGCTCTTGCATCCTTGTTCCCAGTTCGGTCCCAACATGAAGTGATAAATGACTAGTTGGCTGCGGCCGCCGAAGAGCTCTCCCAATGTTTGCCGCCCGCGGGCCTTCGAACACGTACTCCTTTTCGACTCGCTCCCACGGCAGCTCGCGCCGCTCGCGGCACAGTTCGTCCCGCTTCCGGGTAAATTCTTTTTCCGCCTCCAGGTGCGCCAGGCGCGCCTTCAGCCATTCGTCTCTCGATACGATTTGGGGTTGCGTTTGCGTTGCAGTCATCGGTTTCCTCTTTCGTTGTTATGCAAGGGCACACGTCTCCCGTCTGCCCAGTGGGGCAGGCGCTTTCGCCTGCCAAACTGTCTAACTTGCGGTCTGCGGTGTTATGCTGTTCGGCCCTGTTTCGGGCCCTTCTTCCGTTGCGATTGGGCAGCTTCGGCTTCCGCGTCCTCTTTGATGCGCAGCAGGTGGCCGGCCCACAGCTCTTCGAAGCGGCCCACCCAGCGCTCGTAGATTTGCCGGATGGGCACTACGTTCAAAGAATTGATGCGCTGCCGCTTGTCTTCACGCGTGTGAATCAGGCCGGCCGCGCGCAGCACCTCGATGTGCTTCATCACTCCGAAACGCGTCAGGTGCGGAAACGCGTCCACAATCTCCGTCGTGGTGCGCGGGCCTTGGCGCAACAGATCCAGAATCGCGCGCCGGGTGCTGTCGGACAAGGCTTTCCACACCCCGTCGAGATCGTCTTCCGGCATTTAGCTCCGCTGCACGCTGGCGCGCCCGGAACAATCCTGCGCGATCCCTTCCAGGATCATCCGCCAGCCGCTCGTTACCCCCTGCCGGTGTGCCGGTTCGATGAAGCCGAGCGCGCGATGGCGCAGGTCCACATGCGTCCCTCCCGGCCGCTGCTCCAGTTTCACTTCGAGGTGATTCAGCGCCGGGTACGACATGAACATCGGACCGCTCAGCTCCAGCAGCACCGGAGGCTTGATCGTTTGTACATGTCCCCACAAATGGCCGATGCCGTTGCCCCGGTCGCGAAACCACCGCCCGCCCGGCCACTCCTCGAGCAGCATCTGCATCGATTCCCCTTGCGGATTGGTGAAGCCCTTGCCCAGCCGGCGCACCACCGTTCGAAAAACATCGCCGATATCCGCCTGGATATCGATGCTCTGCGTCGTGTCCAAAGTCAAATCGTCAAGTGTCATGATCTCCTCCACGTGACTAAATAGTAACGTGACTAATTGCTCACGTCAAGCGGTTTTTTTGGGGAGGGCTCGTTATTTTTCGAGATGGCTCGTTATTGAGCAAAACCATGCGGTGCGGAGAATCTCCAAGCCAGTTCTGGCCGCGAACCCTTCACTCCGCGTGCGTATACCACGGCGTGTTTACAATCACGATGCGCTGGCTGCCGCGAAGCAGTAGCAGCGCGGTCAGCAGGTCGGCGCGCTGGTTGTGGAGGAAGCGGTGATACCAGCGGCGCTCCACCAGGTTGGGCAGCACCACGGCGATCTGGCGATCGGGGTGGGTTTGCTCCAACCGGAGAATGAAATCGAGAATTGGCCCCATTACGAAGCGGTAAGGAGATTGGACCACTTCCAGGCGCGGAACGGGAAGCCCGGCGCGGCGGGCAGGGTCTTCCACCAGCCGCGGCCAATCGTCTACGCAGCCAGGCTCCTCACCGGTGTTGACGTGTACGGCCACGACTTCGGAAGAAAGCGTGATTGCGAAACGTAGGGCCTTCTGGGTGATGCGCGTCCAGTTATCGAAGGGTACGACCACCACAGGAGCGCACAAATTCTGTGTGGGAAGGGGGTCGTTGGTGCCCACCTCGACGAGGAGGCGGTCGTAGTGGCCGCGCACGTTTTTCATTACGGCTACGATGGCGGGAATCAGCAGCACCGTGACCCAGGCGCCCTCCGTGAATTTGGAAACCATTACCACGCATGTGGTGAGCGCCGTGGCCAGGGCGCCCAACCCGTTGATCAGCATGCTATGGCGGGCGTGGGCGCCTCCCATGCGCTTCCAGTGCATCACCATGCCGGCTTGCGACATGGTGAATGCCAGAAACGCGCCGATGGCGAAGAGAGGAATGAGCCGGTCGGTGACGCCTCCGAACAGAATGAGAATGCCGCCGGAAAGCAACACCAGGGTGAAAATACCGTAGGAATAAACCAAGCGGCGGCCGCGGTTGACAAAGGCGCGCGGCAGGTAGCCATCGTGGGCGACCGCGCGGCACAGGCGGGGGAAATCCGCGAATGCGGTATTGGCTTGTAAGATGAGCACCAGCAATATCGAAGCGATGGAGATGTAGTAGAACCAGCCGCGGCCGGCGACGGCGGCTACCAATTGCGAGAGCACGCTCTGGTATCCGGGCTGGCCGGGTTCTGTGGCGCCAATGTGGTAGGCGCGACAGAGATACGCGATGCCGGCCAGCAAAACCAGCAGAATTCCAATGATGGTGACGAGAGTAGTTTGCGCGGTTTTGGCGCGCGGCTCGCGGAAGGCCATGACTCCATTGCTCACCGCTTCCACGCCGGTCATTGCGGTGCAGCCGCTGGAGAATGTTTTAATGAGCAGCCAGAGACCGGCGGCTTCAGTCGCCGCTCCCAGCGGATGGGGCGCAACCACGGGGACGGGATGCCCGCCCGACTCCAGCGTTTTCCAGAGACCGACGCCGATCGCGGTAAACAGGCAGCCTACGAAGACGTATGTGGGAAAGAGGAACGCCGCTCCGGTATCGCGCACGCCGCGCAGGTTCACAAGAGTGATGATCGCCAACGAAACCAGGCAGAGTGGGAGCGTGTACTGCTGCCAGGAGGGAATGGCCGAAATCAATGCGCCGACACCCGCCGAAATGCCCACCGCCACCACCAGCACATAATCGATCATCAAAGCGGCGCCGGCCACCAAGCCGTAATTCGCCCCCAGATTCTCGCTCGCCACGGTGTACGATCCGCCGCCGGAGGGATAGGCTGGAATGGTCTGTAGATATGAAAAACAGACCACGATCAGCAAACCGATGATGCTCAGGCTGATCGGGACGATATAGTTGAGCCCGGCCGCGCCGGCCGCGATGAGCAGGGTAAGAGCCGCTTCGGGGCCGTATGCGGCGGAGCCGAGCGCGTCCAGGCCGAAAATCGGAATCCCTTTGGCCCCGCCGATCTTCTCCTCCTGGTCCTCGTAGGAGGCCAGGGGTCTCCCAAACAAAAAGTCGATGATTTGCATCGCGCTTCAAACAACCGGCTGGATGCGGGCCGCGCCTGCATCCGTGACGCCGAAAAAGGGCTTCCCGGTATTTTGTTCCAGCACGCGAACCGCCGCCATGGCCGGACAGCGCGGCAGCTTTAAGTGTGAGGCGAACGCCGCTTCCCATTCGGCCGGCGTTTTCAGTTCGATGACGTCCTTGTGCCCGTCCCGCTGGATCGCCAGTGTGCGGTCCAGCAGGGTGACCGAGAAATCGTCGAAAAAGCGGCAGATGCGCAAGCAGTTGAGAAACGGCGCTTCGGGAAAGAAGGATTTGCGCACGGTATCCGCAAAAAACGCATGCTCGCGCGGAGGGCCGTGCACCACATATCCGTGCACGCGCTCCTCGCCCCCGAAAACCGACATCTGGTAGCCATCGCCGTGTTGCTCCAGCACGTAACGATTTCCGCCTTCGACGATCGTGAAGGGGAGCCGATCCAAGCGGATCGGTTCGCGGAACGGCCCGCCATAGCCTACATCCACGTGATATGCCACTGAGTCGAAGCGAACGCGCAGGCAGGTGTGGCAGTTGAGCCGCTCTCCCATATCGGCGCCTAGCAGATCGGCGTCATATCCGAGCGCGCGCAGCAATTCCCCCAGATAAGGGTTTAGCGAATGACAGGTGCCGCCCAGATCGTGGTGTTCGATGCCGTCCAGAATTTCGACGAGGCTGAGAAAGCGCCCGGCGCCCTCGCGGGCAAATAACAGCAGCTTGGAAACGTTCTCGAAGGGCGCACGGTACAGGTGCGCGCTTACTACGGCCCGCAAGCCCTCCAGACCGGAAGGACACCCGGAAATCCCCAGCAGCCGGAGATAGCGCTGATAGATGCTGGGGAGCATGCCCTCCTGGGCCATCGTGATTTTGCGATCCGCCGGGCTTACCTTCGACCTACCTTGCCGCGAACCTACCTTGCGGGAAGTAACTCGAGGGCCGAAAGCGTCGGCCCCGCCGTGCCGCGCGGCAGCAGGCTCGGCCCGGACCGGTGAAACACATCTTCCGGCTTGGTATCGAGCGGGAAGATCAAGCCGACGAAGCAGTTACTCATCTCGTCCCAGTTCTGCGGTCCCCACACAACGGTCTTGGTGGGATCGGGATTGAACTTGTTGTTCACGGAATTATCGAAATGGGAAATCCCAATCAGACGCGTGCCTTTGGGAAGCGGAATCGGTTTCGCGAACTGATAGCCAAGCTGCCAGTCGAAATCGAATTTGCCCTTGAACAGCGTCTCCTTCTCGCCGGTGGGATAAATGGCGCGCAGCTCGAAATCCTTGCCGCGCAGGTGCATGTGCGGTTGCGCGTAGACCAGTTGTACGCCATCGGCTCCCACGGTCACTTCACTGACGACTTCGGCGTTGGAATCGCCTGCGGGAATCGCCAGGTTGAGCGCGGTCGGGCCGGCGGACAGAAAATAGCGCTGCTTGGGTGGTGTTTTCGAAAACACCAGGCCGAGCTTGGTAACATCGTCCGTCTCCTGGCCAATCGCCGTGTAATGCAGTTCGAAAACCAGGTCCGACCCTTTGGGCACCAGCTTGGCCGAGCCGTCAACCGCAAACGTCTGGGCTCCCAGACCGGGATTGAACTTGCCCAAGATGTCGTTCCCTTCCGAAGTAAGATTGCGGCCCATGCCGGATTCATAGGCTTCCCCCGGAATGGCGTTCTCCATCCAGTGCGATCCTGGCGGCCGCACCCAAACCTTGCCGTGATGCAACACCCGCGGATCGCCCGGCCGCATTTCCGCCGCCGTCACCCAGACATCTTCGGGGAAGTTGCCCTTCACCAGGATGTATTGATAATTGATCGTGCCCTTGGCTTTCAGGTGAAAGGGCTTGGGCATCGCGATCACCATGTCGGGCTTGATGTTCCAGCCGTCCTCGAACTTCCGTGGCGGCGGCGCATCGTGCGGGTTGCCTTCCGGCGCGCCCGCGTCCGCCCAGGCGACCAGCGTGTTGATATCGGCTTGGCTCAGGCGCCGATCGTTGGCGAAATGGCCATAGCGCGGATCGGCGAACCACGGCGGCATTTTCTCGGTGGCCACCGCCACTTTGATGGCCTTCGCCCACGGCCGCGCTTCCGCGTATGTGAGCAGCGACATCGGCGCCACTTCGCCAGGGCGGTGGCATTGCTGGCAATTTTTCTGCAGGATGGGAAGAACGTCTTTATTGAAGGTCACGGCTGCCGGGGCGGCGGTGGCGGCAATAGCCGACGATGCCAAACCCGCAATAGCGGCTGTAAGGGTGATCCGTAGCACAATCACAGCTTGTCCTCCTAAGCGGCGGATGCTCGGGGAACATCATATCGTGTGGATTGCCCGAGTACAAGCGAGCGGGGGCAGCAGCGGCTGCGGGCAGCACCAAGCGCTCGAGCTCGCCGCTCAGGTTCACCGCGCCGTCAGAAACGTCCCGCGTTGCAGCTCCGCGAATGCCTCCCGCAACTGCTCCTGCGTATTCATCACGATGGGCCCGTGCCAGGCGACCGGTTCTTCGAGTGGCTGGCCAGATACGAGCAGAAAACGGGTGCCCTCCGGACCCGCCTGCACCGTAACTTCGTCGTCCCGATCGAAGAGCACCAGCGAGCGATTGTCGGCGTAGTCGGCGGGCGGCGCCTCTCCTACAAAATCCGTGCGCACCGGCATAGGGCCGGACGCATCCAAAAACCGGCCCGAACCCGCGAACACATAGGCAGAGGCGTGCCGCGTGGTTTCTACCGGCAGCGCCTTCCGCCGGCCGGGCGGAACCGAGACATCCAGGTAAGTGGGATCGGCCGCCACTCCCTCCACCGGACCCACCATGCCCCAGAAGCAGCCGCACACCACGCGCACCTTGCTCCCCCGTCGTCGATGATTTCAGGAACATCCGGAGCCTTTACTTCCTGGTAGCGCGGCGCCGTCATTTTCAACGATGCCGGCAGGTTCGCCGCGGATGCCCGGAATCTAGTTGAAACAGGCGACTCTCGCCGGAGCCGTGATAGGCTCCGGCAAATGCCCTTTCTTAGGAGAGTCGCAGATGAAGAAACGATATCAGATCGACACGCAGCGCGCTGTCCAGGCCTTCCGGCAAATGGCGGCGCAGACGGATAACAGCATCCACTTGGTGATCCCGTTGAAGGAAGTGGTGGACCTGATCCAACGAGGGCTGATGAACTTGGCACTGTCCCCCTTCACCAAGGTGGCCGGGCAGGTGATGGACTACGAAGTCACGGCCCTGGTGGGCCCAAAAATCAGGCCCAAGCCGAACGCGCACACCTGCGCTGGGGCAGCCAGGCTACTGCGTGGTGGGCGGACAGAAGATCCCGTTGGACCGGCCGCGGGTGCGCGATACGCGGCAAGGGGAAGTGCCGTTGGGCAGCTACGCGTTGCTCCAGCGCGCCTCGCGCTGTTGGCGCTATAAGGCGCGCCCGATTTTTCCGGCCTACTTTCCTACCAGGTGCTTCAGGTCCCGATTGTTTTCCTGGCAGATGTATTCGAGCAATTCCTGGCCAGGAGCCCAGGTGGCCGTAGTTACGACGGTCCAGGGCTTGGTGTAGTAATCCGGATCTTCGATGGTGGCGGCCACTTGCAGGGTGTTCGAATCGGTGCGGGTGTACCGCTCGATCACGTGCAGCTTTTCGCCGTGTGGATGCCCGGCCGCATCGAGCCACGTTTCGTTGTTGAACCCGACGGTATCCACGACTAGCGTATCGCCTTCCCAGTGGCCGATGGCGTCGCCGAGGAACGTCGGGTTGGGGTCTTTGGGATGCTGGCGGCCGTCCATCCAGATGATGCGCCAGATGTGGGCGCCGCCTTCATAGATGAAGAGAATCCGATCGGCCAACTGGTAAATCTGGGTGGGATACGGTGTGTACATCATGCGGGGCACACCGGGGGGCAGGCAGAAACCTTCGGGATCGTCCTTGGAGTGGTTTTCGGTGCGCTCGTCGAAGATCTTTTTGGCCTCGGCAGTGAACGGAACTTCCACCGTCCCGCCTTCCGGCGTTTTCCCCTGCTTCTGCATGTCGATGATGTAAGGCACCTGCCACATGCCCTTGCCGCCGAAATCGGGCTTGCCGGAATTCACGCCCAGCAGCGGATTTTCGGGAAGGCGAGGCGTGGGACCGGCGGGAGGCCGGTTGGCCCGGCCCCGGCCGCGGCCGAATCCTTGACGGCCGCCGGGCGCTCCGGCCGCTGGGGGCGCTTCCTGCGCAGCCGCGGACGCAATCAGCAAGGCAGCCACGGCCAAAATCGAAATTTGCGGGATTCTCTTCAAAGTCGTCGTCTCCTGAGCCCCAGGGGCACACGCCGAAATACCTTTGGGGGCAAGAACTATTGTATAGATCCTGTGGCGCTGGCGCAGAGGGGTGGGTTACAGGAATGGGCTGAAAGGGCTGGGCTATCGAGAAGAGCTATCGGGCTGAATTATCGGGAGCGCCCGGCCTTACCCACCGTGGTTCCACTGTCCTGCGCCGGCTGGCGAAACTCGCCCAGGATCTCGCGCTCAGCCTCGAGCCAATCGTCCAAGGCCGTATCCTCGCCGGATCCGCCTTTGGACAACCAGATCTCGTGGGCGCGTTTGCGAATCCGTTCGTTCAGGTCGAGATGGCTTTGCGCGATCAGTCGGTCGCTATCCGGCATGGCTTCCTCCGAATGCAGCTTACCGCGGCGCGCGCGAATACGCGGTTCCGAAGCGCACACTTGCCATCTCAAACCACAACCACGTACCCTCAATTCGAGAACCCATGCAAACCGCCGGTTGGAAGCGTCCTGTGCTGGCCCTGGTTTTGTTCGGCTGCGCGTTTGGTTACGTGGAGGCCGCGGTGGTCAGTTATCTGCGGTATCTGCATGAGCCGATTCTCCACCGTTTTTACCCGGCACGGTCGATCAACGACCTTTTCCCTCTGCTGACCGCTCAGCAAGCCGCGCAGAGCGGACCGCGCGAGCGGAAAGTGCTGATCACAGAGGTTGGAAGGGAAGCGTCGACGATTGTCATGCTAGCCGGCATTGCCTTGGCGGTTTCGAAGAATCCGGGCCAGTGGGCCGCGGCTTTTGCGATCGCGTTCGGAGTTTGGGACAGCACCTTTTATCTTTTTTTGAAAATTCTGCTGGACTGGCCGGCTTCGCTCGCCACGTGGGACATTCTGTTCATCATTCCGGTCCCGTGGGTGGCGCCCGTGATCGCGCCGGTGCTGGTTTCGGCGGCAATGGTCGTGTCGGGAATCTGGCATTTGCGCCGCGAGGCGGCGGGACGTCCGGCGAATCTGGGTTTGCGAAACTGGGCAGGTCTTTTCGCCGGCGCGTTCATCATTATCGTTTCTTTCACACTTGATCGAACGAACGTAAGCGCCGGAGGCATGCCTCGCCCGTTCCACTGGGCCGTGTTCGGTTTGGGAATGCTGATCGGACTAAGCGCTTATGCGGAAGCCGCGCTGCGCTCCCGGCCGGATTATTTCGCCGCGGCCGCCTCTTCGCCCCACGCGAGCGGCTCATCGCCCGAGAGCTTGCGGAACAGCTTGTAGTACGACTGCGCCTGCTCGGGATTACCGGCCTCTGCCGCCAGGCGGCCGCGCAGGTATTCGAGGCGCGGAAACTCGAATGCACTTAGCGGAGGCACGCCGCTGCCCCGCGGAATCGGGTTGAAGCGCAGCAACGTGCCGGCGTCTTTCGGCCTGCCGCTCTCCGCGTAGGCCCAGGCGAGCAACACGGGTACGCTCTCTGCCTCGCGGTCGCTATAGAGCGGCTCCAGAACTCTGGCCGCCGCCGGGAACTGCTTGTCTCGAAGCAACGCGTAGGCCAACGCCAGTTTTCTTTCGCGATCCGGCGCATTGGGCGGAAAGGCTCGCGCGGCCCTGGCTTCCCATTCCACTGGAGAGGCCGGCGGCTGGGCCAGGAATTCCGCCAGCATAGCCAGGTTTGCAGTTGCGGGCGTGGAAAGCGCAACAGCCTTCCGCGCCAGTTGCGCCGCGCCCGCGCGGTCGCCCAGCGCCACGCTCCAGATAGCCAACTGGACGTACGCCTCCCCTGCCGCTTCCCGGATCCCTCCCGCTTCCGCGGTCCGCGCGAAGGCCTGCATCCGGCTGTAGCCAGCTTTGCGCCGGCCGCTGATCCATTGCCATTCGGCGCGATGATACTCCGCCAGAGGGTCTTTGGCCGCGGAATGGGCATCGACGAATTGTTTGTCAAGGGCATCGGCGCCGTTCACGTCTCCGCCCATCAGCCGCGCCATCGCGGCTTTGAAGAAATCGCCGCCGGTTTGGAAGTTGGGGTCACGTTTCGCCGCCTGCAGATAGAATGTCTCCGCCTCTCGCAAACGGCCCAGCAGCAGGTTTACGTCACCCAGGGAATCGAGCGGATTGGCATCGGCGGGACGGAGCGCGCGATAGCGTTCGAGCGCGTTCATGGCGGTGTCCAGGCGCCCGGTGTAGGCCGCGCTATAGCCAAGCTGGTTCAGCGCATTTATGTTTTCGGGTTCGATGCCCAGCGCTTTCTGATTGGCGGCCGCGGCTGCGTCGTATTGGCGGCGCGAGAATTCATCGGATGCGAGCGTGATCCAGACTTCCGGATCACCGGGGTCGGCGGCCGACCATTGTTTCAATGCATTTTCCGCCTTGGCCGGATCGCCGCGCAACTTGGCGGCTACATAAGTTAGGCGGGCGCGGTCGAGCGGGGCCATGTTCCGCGTTTGCGCCTGGTCCAACAGAGCCACGGCGGCCGCGCGCTCCCGCTGCTGCGCCTTTAGTTCCGCGAAAAGGAGATACGGGGGGCCGAAGGCGGGATCGGCGGCGATCGCCTGTTCGAGTAACTGCGCCTGGGATGCCGGATCGGCGGATTCGAGCCCATCGACATAGGCCTCGAGCGCGGTCCCTTTGCGCGTGGGATAAGGCGCCGCTTGCGGTGAGATCGCTCGGGCGAGTCGATCTCCGGCTTCGAGCGGATTGTCCGCGGAGGCGGAAAGCGAACGCACGATCTTTTGCGCCGCCGGATCTTCCACCGTCAGGGTCGCTTCCAGCTTCCGCCCTCGCAGGAAAAAATCGCCATAAGCGATGCGATTCGCGCCGGCGGCCAGCGCCAGCATGCGCTCGGCGGAAATTCCCGGCGCGTTCACCGGGCGCACGCCCAAAGCGGCTTCCCGGCTGTGCAGGGTTTCAAACGGAATGGCATAGATTCCAGGCACATTCACAAGATCGCGGGCGACGATCTCGGAGAGCGCGCGGCCCATCCAATCGGCGGTAGAGTCCGCGCTCAGATTTTCGAACCGGAGGACAGCGATGCGCTCGAACGACGGCGTGGAGGGATTACGGGAACAGGAAACCGCGAGACAACAGAGGGTCAGTGCCGCGGCAGTCCTATAAAACACGCGGTTCCGCCGCCATCAGTTCTTTGAATTCATCCAGGTTGCGCAGGGCCTGGAACTCCGGTTCCTCCTCCAGTTTCTTCTTTTCCTTAAATCCTTCTTCCAGGCATTTGCGCACGTATTGCATCGCAAGTTCAGTGCGGCCCGCTTTGGCATACATCTTGGCCAGGTAGTAGTGGAAGCGGGCGCGCTCTTCCACGTTGCGGTCTTCGAGCAGTGTGCCGTAATTGCTCTTATGCTCGAATACGTCCGGATCGAGGTTCAACGCCTCCTGATACGCGTCCGTGGCCAGTTTATATTGCTTGCGCGCGAAATAGGCCGTGCCCAGGTTGCTGTAAATTGAGGCGCTGGCGGAAATTTTCAACGCGCGCTTGTAATAGGAGATGGCGCGGCGGTAGTTTTTCCTTGCATAGTAGACGGTGCCGATATTGTTGAGGGCCTCGGCGTAGTTGTGCTGCAGCTTCACGGCCTTCTCATAATTCTTTTTGGCATTATCAAGCTGCTGCAACTGGTGGTACGCGATGCCGATCTTGTCGTAGATCACCGCCGTTTTGTGCGGATCGGATTGAAAGGTTTCGATGGCCTCGCGGTACATCTTGCGAGCCATAAGGATATCGCCGCGCTCTTCGGTGGTTAACTGGCGGGTGGGTGGCGGCGCGGTCCTGGTGTTATCGACCAGGGAGTTGCCCGCCTGCGCCAGCGCCGCGGAGCAGACGCCGGCCGCGAAGACGACCGCAAAAAACCTGGAGCCCATAACGGTCCTCCTCCGGTTGCTATTTAAACACACCCAACAAACGGTGGAAGAGGCCCTTCTTTTTGGATTTTTCCTGCGGCTGCGAAGGATCTGCATTTCCCGACTCAAGGGCAGGCACGGGAGGGGCGTTGCGCTGCGCCACGATGGGCGGCGCCGGCGGCACGTTACCTGCCGGAGTGCCGGCCACACCGGCCGCCGGGGCGTTCGCCACCGGAGCGGCTGTCTGCCAGCCCGATACGTTGGTCACGTTCGGCCGCCCGCCTCCATGCAGCGGGCAAGAGCCTACGGGCTGCGTGCCGGCAATATAGACCTCCTGGCGGGTCTTGGGGCAATAAGGGGTGGCCGGCATGCCGCTCAGCGGATCGATTTCGATAGAGACGATGCCATCGGGCGCTTCGAACGGCTTGGCATCGCGGTATTCGCGATACTGCAATGCCCTCTTCATGAACTCGGCCCAGATGGGCGCGGCCGAATCGGCGCCCTGAAGATCGAGCTGGCGGTTATCGTCGAACCCTACCCAGACCACGCAGAGCAACTGCGATGTGTAGCCAGCGAACCAGCCATCGTGGGAGGTGCCAGTCTTGCCCGCCGCCGGGACAGTGAAGCCGCGCGCCCGCACGCCGGCCGCCGTCCCGCTGCGCAGCACCTCTTCCATCAGGTTCGTCATCAGGTAGGCCACCCGCGGATCGAGCACCTGTTTTTCATGGATCTGGTTCTTGTAGACCACCTTGCCATCCTGCGAGCGAACCAAGGTTAGAAAGCTGGGCTTCACATACGCGCCATGATTGCTGAAAATGGTGTAAGCGCCGGCGGCTTCGATAGGGGTGATCTCGTAGGCGCCGAGGGCCACCGCGGGCGTAGGCCGGATCTTGTAATTCATGCCCGCGCGGTTCGCCATGTCGACTACGGCATCGTAGCCCACCATCTGCGCCACTTTGACCGTGGCCACGTTAAGCGAATGCGCCAGCGCGTCCCGCAGCGTTACCGTACCCATGAATTCGTGTTCGAAATTGCTGGGCTGGTACGGCTTGCCATCGAAGTAGAAGGTTGTGGGCTCATCCACCACCTGGGTGCTGGCGGTGAGAATCCGCGAGCTGTTTTCGACGCCGGTATTCAGGGCGGCCGCATACACGAACGGCTTGAAAATCGAGCCCGGCTGGCGCTTGGCGGTGGCGTGGTTGAGCTGGCTCAGGCCGTAGTTGCGCCCTCCGATCACGGCTTTGATTTCCGCCGTGTGAGGGTCCATGGCGATCAGCGCCACCTGCGGCTCGGGAACCGGCTGCCCGCGGAAACGGCGTTGTTTGCGGATCCGCTGGTCCACCTCCTGCATGCCGATGCGCACCGCTTCGGCAGCTTCCCGCTGCAAATTCAAGTCCAGAGTGGTGTAGATGCGGTAGGCAGTCGAATGTAAATTGGCGTCCTGCAGCTTGCTTTGCAGGTCGTCGTCTACCAGGTCGGCAAAATACGGCGCATCCAGCGATTGGGAACGACCAGTAGCGACAGACACCGGCGCGGCCGCGGCCAGTTCGTAATCGCGGGCGCTGATTTCTCCGTTCTGGCGCATCAGGCTCAACACCAGGTTGCGCCGCTCGCGCGCCCGGTCCGGAAACTTATAAGGATTGAAGTAAGACGGCCGCTGGATCATGCCCGCGAGCAGCGCCGCTTCGGGCAGGTTCACCTGGCTGAGGTCCTTACCGAAGTACGCTTCGGCCGCCTCGCCGAAACCATGAATTTCGAAGGAGCCGCGCCAGCCCAGATAAACCTGGTTGGCATAGTCCTCGAAAATCTCTTCTTTGGAAAGCTTCGATTCGAGCTGGAGCGTGATAATGACTTCGGCCAGCTTGCGCGTCCAGCGCTTGCTCTGGTCGAGCCAGAAGCCGCGCGCCAACTGCTGGCTCAAGGTGGAAGCGCCCTGCTCCTTGCGCCCCTCTTTCAAATCGACGTAGGCGGCTTTGATGATGCGGATCGGATCGAAGCCATTGTGCTGGAAGAAGCGCTTATCTTCGGCGGAAGTGACCGCGTCGATCACCACTTTGGGAATATCGGCGAACTTCACGATGCGGCGCTTTTCGCGATTGGGACCGGAAAGATTGGTGATGAGTTCGGGTTCAAGCTGATAAAGGCTGCGCTCGGTGTTGTCCTGCAGAGAGACGATCCGCGAGATCCGCCCGTTAGAGAAATGAATCACGCCGGCTTCCTGGTCGAAATAGGAATCCGGGCCGGGGAATATTTCGATCGAATCCGGCTTGAGCTGGTAATAGCCGATGCGATTGGAGTGCGATTCGTTATATCCGCTGCGCCGCAAATCGGCGGCGATCTCGGCGGGGCCGATCTGGTCGCCCACTCCCACCGACTGCGGCGCGGCAAACAGCTTCGAGGTTTCCGTGAACGGCCCTACCCGAAGCTTTTGATCGATCAGGCGGGAGTACCGGGTGTAGTAATAAGTGAACGCGCCCAGGCCGCCAAGCAGGAAGACCACGACCGCCGCAATCAGGATGCGCCCGAAGGGCTGCAGGAAGAATTGCGCCAGGCCCGCATTCTTCGGAACGCGGACCTTGACTTCCTTTTTCGACGGTTCTTTTTTGGGCACTAGACTCATTCTCCCACGCGGCGTGGAGATTAGCGTGGGCAGGCGCTTTCGCCAGCCAACCCGTTGCGGTCCCGTACCCTACCCGGCTGCCGCGGTGCTCGGCTCCGCGACCTTCACCGCCTTCGGCATCGACTTGGGTTCCGGACGGCTGATATCGATGCTGCCTTTGAAGTAGGCCCCATCGTCGATGCTGATGCCGGAGGTTTTGATATCGCCGATCACGCTGCCGTTATCGCGAATGGCGATTTTTTCGGCTACATCCACGTTGCCGCGGACCGAACCGTACACCACCACTTCCCGCGCTTTGATGTTGGCTTTCACCTTGCCGTTCGCGCCCACCGTCAGAAGGCTGTGCGACTCCAGCAAGCCTTCCACTTCGCCATTTACGAACAGTTCTTCCCGTGTGCGGATCTCGCCCTTAATATTCATCGAAGGGCCGATCACGGCAACCTGCTTGGCCGCAACCGGCGCGGCCGGCTCGGGGCGCGGCGGGGCGAAATTGCGGGCCGGTGCATTGTCCGGCACGGGTTGTGGTCTGGGGGGAGCGGCATATCCTTCATCGGTACGTTTGTTCCACATAGTTCCTCGCTAATTGAGAAGCCAGGCGCCGGCGAACGGGAGAGAGTGAGCCGCGAATTCCGGCCGCTGCCTTCGGGTTGTGAGTGTTAACAATCTGATCGTAGTTGCATGCGGAATGCCAGTCGCGCTGATACTTTTGCGCAAACGTTTTGAGGCTTTAGTGTAGTGGGCTCGCTTCCCTTCGCGTAAATTTTTCGTGTTCATTCTTTCCGATTTCGTTTAGTATGAAAAACAAGGCCCGGCTGCAAGCTGCCTCAGAACGCCTGCTTGTCTTTTATGATTGCTACCTGGAACCAATGGGAAGGTGTGTGTCTGGCCGGAGAGTACGGCCTTGAGGAATGGTTGGGGGAATCGGATAACTCGGCCTTTTTTCGGGCCCGCTCAGGCTCGGATCAACGCCCGGCTTTGCTGAAACTCACTCCCACTGAGATGGCGAATGCCGGCGTGCAACTTAAATTATGGCGCGAACAGCAGGCTCTGCCGCATCCCGCGCTGCTCGAACTTCTGGATTTCGGAACTTGCGCGGCCGGCGGCGGAGCGGGCGATAGTTACCTGTTCGCCGTGTACGAATTTCCGGACGACACGCTGGAGGCGGCGCTCGGGGGCGCGCCGCTCCAGGAAAACGAAAAACGCGAAATCCGGGAAGCGGTCTCCGCCGCCCTCGGCCACCTGCACAGCCATGGTTTCGTGCATGGCGCCATCGATGCGGGACACGTGGTCGCGTCCGGAAACACGATCAAGCTGTTGTGCGATGCGATTAGCCGCGCATCGGACGAGCACACTCCGGCGGAAGACTGGCGCAAGCTCGAATTGCTGCTGCCAGGCAGCGTGGCTGAGCCGCCCGCTGCGCCTTTAGCCGCGCCTTTAGCGGCACCCACCCCGCCTGCGGCGCCAGCCCCGCCCGCACCATCGCCAGACCCCATGCCGGCGCCTCAATTCACGCTTCCCCGGTGGGCCATTGGAGCGGTTGCGGTTGTGCTGGTTGCCGGAGGTTTTTGGCTTCTGCCGAAAGCCAGCCAGCCGATTGCGAAAAACAACCCGCGGCCGGCCCCCACGCCGGTAGCTGCCATCAAGCCCATATCGCCTGCTCCTCCGGCTGAGCAGCAAAGGGACACGCTCCGCGAATGGCGTGTGATTGCGTATACCTACTCCAGCCACCAGGCCGCTGAACGCAAGGCTGCCGCTATTACGGAAAAATGGCCGGAAGCCGCGGCGGAAGTTTTCCGCCCAAAAGGCACGCGCCGCACGCCGTACCTGGTCGCGCTCGGAGGGTGGATGACGCGCGATGAGGCCGTCCGTCTGCTCAAGGCAGCGCGCGGCAAAGGCCTGCCGCGCGATACTTACATTCAGAACTACATGCGGTAGGGCGCTGTTACATTGTTTCGTTGAGCGATTCCACGCCTAAAACCGACTTAGCCGGCTTATACCGCAAGCGCGCTTCACGCCGCTGGAGGGACCGCGCGATCCGGCTGCTGCTGCCTCCCCAGCCGTTCCTGATGAATCCCGCCG
>DATGKM010000144.1:0-4778 GCA_035294665.1 Bryobacteraceae bacterium
GATTTGGCCAGCTCGGATGCCGGTGGAGAAGCGATCGCGGCCACCGCCACGGCTTCAGGCCGGGCATCGGCCGGGGTGGTTGAAGCGGCGACGGCAGGCGCGGCAACTGCCGTGGAGGCAACCGCGGCCAGGGGCACGGCGACGGGCGCGTTCGGCAGAGCGATGGCATCGGCCACTGCCGATTTGCTACCGGGCGCCGCTGGCTTGCTATCGGGCGCCACTGGCTTTGGCGCCGGAGCAGGAGGAACAGAAGCAGCAAACGGCTGGCTGGCCGGAGGAGCAGGCGCAGGTCGCGCCTCGCTGATGACCGGCGGTGTAGCCGGCGCAGGCATCGGGCGCAACTCGATCATCAGGCGGTTGGGATTGGTCAGTTGCGATGGGGTGGCCTCGACGTTATCGCCGAGTTCCAGAACCACGCGGGTCACGTCGGGCTGCGTCTCGGCAACCCGTATGCGCTTCAGCATCGTGCCATCGATCTCTTCCGAGAGGAACCGCCGATGACCTTCGAATTGCGGGCGGGCATTGTGGATGTCGAAGTACACCCGCTCCGGATTGTGCAGCCGGTCGCTGCGGATCTCAAACGGACCGGTCACCTCAACGGCCACGCGGGTTACTTCCCCCACCGACCAATGGCGCACGGCGGTAACCGCATGCACCTGCGCGCTTGCGGGCGCGGCCAACAGTGGAACCGCAACCGCCAGTGCCGCTATCAGCTTCATGTCGAGTCCTTACCGTGAGACGTAGCGGACCGAGCCATCCGGTTCCACGATTTCCTGTATCCGGTTATATTCCTGGCCCGTGGCTTCCGGCGCGCCGGCGGTCCGGTTTCCAGCGCTCTCCGAAACCTGTTTTGCAGCCCTGGTTTTCATAGCGGCCGCCATCCGGCCGCCCACTTTCTCCACGTACTTTTGGGTTTCGGCGTACGGCGGCACCCCCCCGTGTTTCGCTACCGCGCCTTCGCCGGCATTGTAAGCGGCCAACGCCAGCCGGTAATCGCCGTGATACAAGTCGAGCAGATACTTAAGGTACTTGGCGCCGCCCCGGATGTTCTCCACAGGATTAAAAGCATTAGAAACGCCGAAGCGGCGCGCGGTTTCCGGAATGAGCTGCATGATTCCGATAGCTCCCTTAGGCGATACGGCGAACGGGTTGTAGTTACTCTCGGTTTGAATCACGGAGCGAATCAATTCCGGAGGAAGCGCGTGCTCGGAAGCCACCTGATCGACCGCCGCCGAGATCACCGGATCGGCGGCAGTCCGCGCCGGACCAGCCGGGAGCGTTACACGAACCAGCTTGCCGGAATGGGGATCGGCCTCGACCACGCTGGTGAGCGGCGCCGTGCAACCCGAATTAGGAAGCAAAAGAGGCATCCAGACAACGCCGAAACAAATCCGGAACAGAATGTTATTCCCCATAATTATAGGAGTCCGGTCACTGGATGCCAAGTGAAATATTTGCTGGCGCCGGGCCAACTAATCCACGATGGTATCATTTTGCTGTGATTCCGGTTAGTAGCGGCCGCGCCGGATACGTGCTCGTGGGAGGACGCAGCTCGCGGATGGGACAGGATAAAGCGCTGCTGCCGTTCCGCGGCGGAACGCTGGTCCAGCACGTTGCCGCCGTGGTGGCCCGCGCCGCGGGAAGTGTCACTCTGGTGGGCGATCCCGCCCGCTATGGGACGCTCGGCTACCCCGTGCTTCCAGACCTCTATCCGGGCGAAGGGCCTCTGGGCGGGGTTATTTCCGCCCTGGCGCATGCCGGAGCCGACTGGAATCTGGTGCTGGCTTGCGACATGCCCGGAGTCTCCCATGAGTTGCTGGTTCGCCTGCTCGAAGGCGCCGAAGCCTCCGATGCCGAGGTTCTCGCTCCCGCCGGCGCTTCCGGCCGCCCCGAGCCGCTGTGCGCCGTGTACCACCGCCGCGCCCTCGGCCGCCTGGAGCGACTGTTCGCCCGCGGCGAGCGCAAAATGAGCCGGGCCCTCGCAGCCCTCCACACCGTAATTTCGCAGGTGGACGCTAGCGGCGGCGGCGCAAACGTCAATACGCCCGCCGATTGGGCCGCTTATGCCCGCCACTGAGTCCTTTCCCCACTACATCGAATTCCGGCATGTGTATAAGACGTTCGATCGCCCGGTTTTGGTCGACTGCAACTTCCATGTCAATGCCGGCGAAACGGTAGCCATTATCGGGCGCAGCGGCGTCGGCAAGTCGGTCACTCTCTCGCACATTATGGGATTTCTGAAGCCGGATAAGGGGCGGGTGATCGTGGCCCACGAAGATATTACCGACTTTGCCGAAAATGAGCTGCGCCGCATCCGCAAGAAGGTCACTATGGTGTTTCAATCGGGCGCTCTTTTCGATTCGATGACCGTGGCTGAAAATGTGCTGTTCTCGCTCGAACTGCGGGAAGATTACGACGACAAGAATAAAGAAGAGATTGTCGATGGCCTGCTCGGCATGGTCGATATCCAGACCGCCCGCGACGCCTACCCGGCCGATCTCTCGACCGGCTACAAGCGCGCGGTGGCGATTGCGCGCGCGCTCGCGGCCCAGCCCGAATGTATCCTCTACGACGAGCCCACCACCATGGTGGACCCCATCATGAGCGAACACCTGAGCGACCTCATGCTGCGCCTCAAACGCCAGTTACATCTCACCTCGGTGGTGGTCACGCACGATCTCGACTTGATGTATAAGATCGCCGATCGCGTGGTCGTGCTGTTTGAAGGGAAAGTGATTTACTTCGGGCCAGTGGCGGAACTGGCCAAATCCGATCATCCGCACATCCACGAGTTTTTGGAGATGGACCGCGTGGCGTGAGGGCTTGGCTGGACTTCAGGAGTTGGCCTGGACCCGGTGCTATCCTGTCCTCATTACACCCATGAAACTCCAAGGTATTTTTCCGCCGGTGACCACTCCGTTCGATCACGAGGGAAACCTCTACGCAATTAAAGTGCAGCACAACGTCGAAAAGTGGAACAAAACGGGCCTGGCCGGGTACGTGGTCTGCGGCTCCACCGGCGAAACACCGCTGCTTTCGGCCGAAGAGAAATACGCCTTATGGGAGCTAGTAGCGAAATCGGCGGCGCCGGAAAAGCTTCTGATCGCGGGCACCGGCGTGGAGGGCGTCCACGAGACCGTGTGCCTGACCAACCGCGCGGCCGCCATGGGATACAAAGCGGCGCTGGTGCTGACGCCGCACTACTTCAAAAACCAGATGACGCGCGCGGAAACCCAGATGCTTTACTTTCGCGCCGTCGCCGACCGGGCGCACATTCCCGTGCTGCTCTACAATTATCCGCAGCTCACGGGAGTCGATCTTGCCTGGGAGACGGTCGTGGCGCTTTCCGAGCACCCCAATATCATCGGCATGAAGGACAGCTCCGGAAATATGGAGCGGCTGATGCACATTGTGCGCGAGGTGAAGCCGGGTTTTCAGGTGCTGGTCGGTTCCGCGCAGATTCTGTTGCCGGCGCTGATGATGGGGGCTACGGGCGGCATACTGGCGTATGCGAATGCAGCTCCCTATTCGGCAATCGCGGTTTGGGAGGCATTCCGCACCCGCGAAGAAGAGGCGGCGCGCGACTGGCAGCGCCGCGTGGGCCGCGCGGCGCCTTACGTTACCAGCAAATACGGCATTGCCGGCCTGAAGTACGCGATGGACCTGAACGGATATTACGGCGGCCCACCGCGCCTGCCACTGGCGCCGCCTACGCCGCAGGCTAAAGCGGAGATCGAGGAAGCCTTCCGCGATCTGAAGGGGTGATGCCTTACGCCAGCGCTTTGCCGTATAGCGCGAGCAGACGGCTCCAGGCCTTCTCGGCTTGCGACTCGCTATAGACTCCGCTATCCGGAGGGCACCAGCCGTGCATGGCGGGGTACACTTCGATTTCCGCCGGCAGTCCCGCCTTGGCGAACGTTTCCTTCATAATGTTCTTCTCGTCGGGCGCCTGCATGTCGTCATTCTGCGCAATCGCGACCAGAAACTGCGCGTGCGATTTGGCGGCCTCGAGATGCGGGCTGTCCTCACTCTTGGTAACCAGGCCATTGCCGCCGTGGAACGAGGCGACCGCTCCAATGCGATCGGGCACGGCCGCCGCGGTGCGAAACGCCATCGGCCCGCCCATGCAATATCCCTGGGTGCCGACCTTACGGTTCTTAGCCACGGCCGATTGCTGGTCCAGCCAGCTTACGAAGGCTTTGGCGTCGGTCATGTTGGTCTTCTCGTTCAGAGACCGGGCCAGCGGCATCAGCTGCTGGATCGGCGTTTTCGCGCCTTCATCCGCCGTGGGCGCCTTCTTGGTGCGGTAGAACGGATTGACCACCAGCACCGAATAGCCCGATTCCGCGAGGCGTTTGCCCATCTGGCGGAACGCGGGCCGCAGCCCGAAGATATCCGGCCACACCAGAACGCCAGGGGCCGTGCCGGTGGACGGATGCACAAAGTAGCAGTCCGCCGTTCCATCCGGCGTCTTCACCTCCACGTCCGATTCGCTGACTGCCACGGCGTTGGCAACTCGCGGCAGCATCATGGCGACGCCTGCCCCCAGCATCATGCCGAATTGCTTCCGGGTAATCAGACCACGAGCCTCAAGCTCCTGCAGTTCTTCCTCGGAATGATTCCGATCACACATATCCCCTCCTATGATGGTTTGTCTACTCCAAAGTTGTTGTGCAGCTCGGGGCCGACCAACGGGAGGCCGCACAGAGCCGCGAACGGAGAAGGGTTTGCGTTTGCCCGCTTTCCCTTCTCATGGGCGAATCTTCGGAACGGCCCGG
>DATGKM010000145.1:0-35605 GCA_035294665.1 Bryobacteraceae bacterium
CAGCTTTCGGCTGCCAGAACCGCCGCTGGGCGGCGGAGAAAGGAGCGATTCCCCAGCCTCCGGCGGCGCTCATTTTCAGGATCATCTTGTATTGGAATCAAAACTCGATTTCAGGATCATTCTTCGATTGGAAAATGCTGCCGCTGTGGATCAAAGATGCGTCAAAGGTTTCGGGCGCCGGAGTAGATTCGGCTCTTCCGCGCGCGCCGAATGCCGGTGTAGGCCAGCCCGCTCGCGGCGGCCACGGCCACCAGCCCCGCAATCTCGTTGCGAGCCGCGAATGCGATCAATGCCAGCATGCTGCCGATCCCGCTCGCCGCGGCGGCGCCCAACCAGCGGAACTGGAGCGGCTCTCCCGCCTCCGCGACGCCCCGCCGCGCCAGCGCCCATGCGGCCGCGCATGCCAGCATGTAGACCACCGCCACCGCCAGCGTCGAAAGCACGGCCAGTTCGGCGAAAGTGCCGCTCGCGGCCAGAACCACGGCGAGCGCCGTATAAGTAAGGATGGCAATGTGCGGCACCCGGCGGTTCGGATGGACCCGGCCGAGCACCCGCGGCAGCAAACCATCGCGCGCGAAAGCAAACAGCAGGCGCGGCGTGCCCAGAATGTCGCTCGCCAGATATCCGAGCATCGATAGCGCCGCGCCGCCCAGCATCATCCAGCGGAGGGCCGGGTGAATGCGCAGCATGGCGTCGGCGAGCGGCGCGGCCGAATGCGGCAGCGCCGGCCCGAGGATTCCTTGCGCCACCAACTGGATCGCGGCATAGAGCAGCACTATAGGAAGCATCGCCATTGCCAGGGCGCGCGGAATCGTGCGTTCGGGCCGGGCGATTTCCCCGCTGGCGCAAAGCGGAACCTCCATGCCGGTAAAGGCAAAAAGAGCCAGGATCATGGCCCGCCCGAAGCCGCCGGATGCAGGCTCCGCAGCCGGCAAGTTGGCCGGGTGCGTCGCAGCCGCGCCGGCCACAAGGAAAACCGCCAGCGGCAGCAGCTTCAACACGGTCACGCCGCCCACTAGCCTGCCGGCCCCGCCGATCCCGGCAAGATTCACCCATGCAATGCCTCCAGGAACAGCCACGATCACCGCAAGGCGAACCGGCGCCGCCCAGACACCCGGAAACAGACTGGCTGCGGCATCGCCCAGCGCCGCCGCCACGCCGGCGGACGCCAGCAGATCGCTTATCAAATACAGATTGCCGGTGATGTATCCGGCGGCCGGACCGAATGCCGCCTGGATATACCCGTACGGGCCTCCGCTGGTGGGGATTCGGCTGCCTCCCTCGGCAAAGCAGATGGCCACCGATCCGATGCCCGCGCCGCAGATCAGGAAAGCAAACGGCGCGTAAACCCCGGCGGAAGCCGCCAGCGCCGCTGGCACGGCGAAAATGCCCGCGCCCACCACCGTATTGAAGATCGCTGCCGCCAGGCCCCAGGTATGAACGGCTCGGCTCAGCCCGCTGTCGCGCGGCATTCCAAGCTCATTATGCGGCCCCCGGCCTGGCAATCGCATCCGAGTGTGCCGTAACGTACCGGGGCTCTGGTTCTGTGGTGCTATACTCCCGCGGTATGAAATGCACCACCCGTCTGCGGCCCCGGCTTCGCGCAGCCGGTTCGCTTCTGTGCTGTGGCCTCTCGACCGGAGTATTATTGGCGCAGTCGCCTTTTCCCAACACAGTCCCGCCGAATACCCAATTCGTCGCCAGCGCTCCCCTGCTCAGCTTCACCGTCCGTGACGGATCCCTTGTGCTGACTTCGGCTTCAGACCTTTTGCCGCCCCCTGCGCCCGCTCAAGGAAAGCTCGGTCCGGCCCCGCCGCCGAAGCAGCAGGGCGGAATGGTCTCGCTTGCGGAACTGGAAAAGATTGAGAACGAGAACAGGTTCCTGCAGGGCCGCTTGAATAACCTGCAGTGCCAGCTACAGGCCAACAACCAGAGTTCCACGGGTTGGACGACGTTAGCCACCGATGCCGGCGTGCTCGGTCTGTCCTTAAAAGGCTTTCGGGCCGGAGCAGTGAATGGCGCGACGGTGGAAGGGATCACGAGCGAACTCTTGAAGCTGCGCGTTCCGCTTGCAACAGCGGAGAAGTACGCGCCGGAAATCCTGAAAGCCCTGCGCTCTCCGGTGGCAACCGGTGTATTTCTGCTGGGCATGGGAGTGGGAGGGGTGGCGCTTGTAAGCAAGCTTTCTTCGGACGCCGCTAAACCGCGGGCGCAGGCGAGTTGCCCGTCAGGCTTACAGTTTCCGCTTACGCCGCAAAAGGCACGCTAGCCTGGTGCCTTGACCGCATGATTTTCGCGACCTTCAGGAACCGGTCCTGCCGCGAACGAAACAAATCTAACGGTTGAAATACTAGCTCCGGATTTTAGCCCGCGCGCATGGCCCGCCGCGGCCGTGTGATAGCATCGGAGCCTATGTCCGGGACCACCGGCTGGCGCGTCTGGGTTGCCAGCGCCGCCATGATGCTGTGCTCGTGGCTTTTCTTACGTGGACCGGCAGATCCTGGCGGTGCTCTCGCCGATGATTCTCAGAGACACCGGGCTCAGCGCGCGGAGCTACACGGAAGTCATATCCGCCTTCTCCATCGCCTACATGATCGCGAATCCGCTGTGGGGGGCGATGCTGGATTTTATCGGCCTGCGGATGGGCATGCTTCTGGCCGTCGCCCTATGGACGGTGGCCAGCACGGCGCACGCCTGGATGGCCGGATTTGCGGGGTTCGCGGCCGTGCGCGTACTGCTCGGTCTGGGTGAGGGCGCAACGTTTTCCCGGAGGCTTGCGGGCCGCCATGAACTCGCTCCCGCCGGACCCGCAATCGCGCGGCCTAGCGGTCGCCTACAGCGGCGGATCTCTGGGCGCGATCCTGGCTCCGGCCGTGATTGTGCCTATCGCGCTGCGCTTCGGCTGGCGCGCGGCGTTCCTGTTCTCCGGTTCTCTCGGTGTGCTTTGGCTAGGTATGTGGAGCGGCGTGGCGATCGGGCGGCGAAACGGGAGGTGTGCGCCTTTTCCGCCGCGGGGGGGGCGCATTTGTGGCCGGGACCATCGCCGCCACCGCCGACCACGCACCCGAGGCGATGCCACCGGAGAGCGCCGTCTGCTCATCGACCAGAAAAACAGCGCCAACACGGCCGCGCCCGAAGCGGTGTACGGAATGGCCGCTAAGGGCAGGGCGCAAATTGCCAGCAGAAAGAACATCCCCACCGGCCGGGCGCCCCTGGCGAAGCGATCGAGCGCCCAGCCCCAGAAGAAGTAACCCAATTCCCATAAGTTACCTAGCAAAAACGCCCTGGCCGCAACGAAGGAATCGGTGAAACCGGATGCAGCCACTCGGGCCGGCCGGCGTTACGCTCCCTAACAGCGCTGATTGTGCGCCGACGCACTGTGCGGCCCCACGCCAGTGCGGCTCGCAACCGGAATCGAACGTGTGAAACAGCGCCGCTAGGTTACAAAGGTGCAAGGACTCCATCGGTAATCCCGGTGCAACATCATGTGTGAGGATCAAGGCTATGTGCGATTATTCCTTAATGTGTTATCGCAATCGTCTGGCAGTGGAGGGTGAGGACTTGGTGGTGCACCGGTTTCCGAGCGGATCGAAAGGTTTGGCTTCTCCCTCCGATTTGCCCGAAAACCGCCCGCGCGAGCGGCGCTCCTGGTGGGTGGAACTGAAAAATGCCCTCTTGGGCACTCAGGATCAATCCGTGCCGGCTGTATGTATTCCACCCGGCGCGACTTTGAAAATTCACAATTTGAACGAGCCATTGCAGCGCAAGTACAAGCTTCATTCCGAGGAGACTGTAGCGTTCGAAGAGCTGACCGGAGCGGTGAATACCTACCGCGACGCCGTGCACTTCTCCAATGACATCCAATTGCGGATTCAAGACCTGCCGGAAGGACTGCAAGTCACTGTAATCGACCTGGGCGGCGCGGAAGCGGAACCGCCGGTTACGACCCGGGAAGCGGAGTTGCTCTTCCGCGACCGCTTTTGAGGCGCAAGCTTTAAGGCGCGGGTTTCTAAGGGCAGGATGGCGGTGGACAGGCCCGGCGGCCTGTCCCGCGCGTCGCGATCCATTTTTTCTCCGCCACACCCCCTAAAACACGAATTTCATCGCCATCTGAACGACCCGGTAATCGCCCGGCAGAAGCCCATTGTTGCCGCTGATATCGTTCGTGATGCGGCCGGGCGCCGAGGCATTTAAGTTCACTTGGCCTCCGAATAAAGTCGTGTTGATGGGCGCAATCCCCGGAGTAAATGGGTTCAAATGGTTCGGTAAATTGAAAGCTTCCGCGCGTAATTGAATCGACTTGCTCTCAGTCATGCGGAAACTGCGGGAAAGAGCCATGTTCAGTTGAAAAACCCCGGGGCCTTTCAGGTTATTCAAACCGAGATTACCGTAAGTCCCAAGTGCCGGCTGTGCAAAGGCGGAAGTGTTGATCCAATTATTCACGCTCTGGTTGGCCGGATAAATGGCTGTCGGATTCACCAGGCTTGCAGGCTGCCCCGGAACGGTGCTCAAGGCCCGATCGGGCCCTGCCAGCAGCGAAAACTCCTGGGCCGATTTGATCTGCAAAATCGGCGCCACCTGCCAGTCACTCGCCAGGATGCGGAGCGCCTTGCCCGAAAACTTCGGCACTGTGGCGACCATGTTCAGGCTGAACAACTGCCGCTGGTCGCTGCCGATGCAGTTTGCCCGCCACTGCCGCCGGTTGTAAGGAATCTCTACGCCGGCTCCGGTTGGGTTTTGTGCCCAGGGATCGCTGATACAGTGTGACAACGTGTAATTGGATAACAGTGTCAGCCCGTGGCTCAGGCGTTTCTGCGCCGAGACGTAAAGCCCTTCATAGCTGGCTGTGCCGCCCACATCCAAAAGACCGACTCCCGCGTAATATTGGCCTTGAGCCGGATTCTGGAGATACAGCACGCGCCGCTGGTTCTGATTGGAAGTGGCATTGCACCCCGCAACTACCCCCGGAGGACATACTCCCAACGCGGTTCCCGCGGTGTTCGGAACGATTACGGACTCGTTGATATCTTCCGCCCCAGGTAGGTGAATCGTGGTGGTCCCCAGGTAATTGGCGGTAACCAGCCAGTTCTGCCCGAACTGTCTTTGTATGCTGAGATTCCACTGGTTCACATATTGCGGGTGAAAGTCGGTCAGAGGCGAAGTCACGTAAGTGCCGAAGTTCGGAAAAGGTATGGATGGACTGACCACGCCCAAGCCTTGCAGAGAGGCCAATACCGGCATCGGATTCTGACCCGGCTGGGTAAATCCTTTCAAGCCGCCGTAACTCGACCAGGGATTAATCAGGGTGGATCCGGCGACACTCAACAGGTTGCCGAATGGCGCGCCGAACTGCTCCTGGCTCAGCGAGAGCATACTCATCCGGTCTCCGAACATACCGAAAGCCGCCCGGATGACCATTCTTCCGTCGCCCTGGGGATCGAATGCCAGTCCCACACGCGGGAAGAATTTGGCCCAAACCGGGCAGTTGAAATAGTTCCCGCATGCATATTGCTTATCGCCGGAGAAAAACATGCCGGCCGGCGCGTTCGGATAGATGGTGCTGTGTATGTTTTGCGCAAACGAGGATGGATCGAAGTGAGCGTTTTGCCCGCTGTACTTTTGATAAACCGCGGTATACGGCTCCCAGCGCACGCCGAAGTTCGCTGTCAGTCGCGAACTGATTTTCCAGGAATCCTGGACGTAGAGCGACTGGTAGTACTGCGGCTATAAAATCCGTAAATTGTGCCTTGTGCAAACGTGGCGGGCCGTCCCAACATGAAGTCGGCGAGCACCAGCCCTGTGACCGAGCCGTCGAATGTGGCCGTGCCCACCGCATTCACCCCCGAATAGTAATTGAGCCGCTGCTGATAGATGCTGCCGCCGAAGGTGATCTGGTGGTCTCCTCTGACGTAATTGACGTCTTCGTAGATCGACCATAGCGGCCCGTTGTGCGACTGGCCCGGAGAGGCGGCGCCGCCGCCGATGGCGAACTCGCCGGTCGCCGCCACCGCGATTACGTTGCCGCCCAGCGGAGACACATTGGCCCCCAAGCCCGCCCAGGATTTGTAATTGTCCGGCACCTTCACAATGTTGGTCCGGCTTGCGCCGGCCCGCAGCGAACTCACCAGGTTCGGATTGAAGACGAAGGTGTAGCCCAGCGCCAGCCCGTAATCGAGATCGTTTAAGCCATAGTTGCTGATCGAAAGCGGGTCCTTGCCGTCGAAAGTCGACGCCTGGATCAGCCGGGCAAGGTTAAATCGGCCGGATAACGACTGCCGCGTGCTGATCTGGTAGTCCATTTTCCCAATGACCAGGTCCTCGCCCGAGTTGGCAACCAGGCCATATAGCGTGCTGCCGCAAGGATCGGACGTCGCTGGCAGCGTCTTCAGAATGTTCAGCGCCACCGGATCGAGCAGAGCCGGTGCGATCTGATTATTGGTAAATCCGAGCGAGGCCGGCAGATTGATCTGTTTGCCGCCATTACAGGCCGGCGACGTGATCGCCGTAAAATTGCCCTGGGCCATATCCGAGGTGGGTATGTATGCCGTGTTCTGCGCCGAATCCGACCGCAGCGTGGTGCGTTGGTATCCGCCGAAGAAGAATAACTTGTCTTTGCGTA
Source organism: Bryobacteraceae bacterium (assembly GCA_035294665.1). Lineage (GTDB taxonomy): Bacteria > Acidobacteriota > Terriglobia > Bryobacterales > Bryobacteraceae > PSRJ01. The sequence continues at coordinate 6,620 of DATGKM010000145.1, forward strand.
TGGGGCCGCCGATTACGCCGCCGAACTGGTTGCGCTTCAGGGTGTCGCGCTTGGCGGCAAAGAAATCGCGCGCGTTCAGATCGCCATTGCGCAAAAACTCGAAAAGATCGCCATGGAACTGGTTCGTGCCGGATTTGGTAATCGCGTTCACCATGGCTGTCGAGTGATAGCCGTATTGCGCCGGGATCGCGCTGGTCTCCACCTTGAATTCCTGCAAGGCGTCGGGGAAGGGAAGCGGCAGGCTCAAATTATTGTACGGATCCTGATGAATCACGCCATCAAGCGAGTAAGACACCGAATCCGGCGCCCCGCCCGCTACCGAAACCACCACCGTAGGGTAATTGCGCACCGTGTTCAGCGATGCGGCGCCGGGATAATTGGCCATTCCGGCAAGGAAGATTAACTCATGCACCTCCCGCCCGTTCAGGGGCATTTCCAAAACGCGCTGGCTATCCACCACTTGTCCGATGCTGGTCGTGCGCGTTTCCACCTGTGCGGCGTCCGCCTCCACGGTGACCTGTTCATTCACCGCGCCGACACGCATCGCAACATCGATCGTAGGTGTCGTATCGACCTGGAGTACGATGCCGCTCTGCACATACTTGCTGAAACCGTCTTTGGCTACTTCCAACAGGTATGGCCCGGTAGGCAGGTTGGGCAGCACATAACTGCCATCGGCGGCGCTGGTGGCGCTGCGGGAGATGCCGGTCTGCGTTTGCGTCGCTTTAATTTCGGCTCCGGGAATCGCCAGCCCGCTGGCATCTCTCACCGAGCCGCTAATCTGCGCATTCTGCGCCCAAACGGCGGAAGATAGTGACACGAATCCCCAAAGGACACGTTGAAACGTGCTCATAAATCCCCCTACGGTTCTCAGTCACCCGAATGTTGGGGGAAACTCTATCAACCGCGCAGCCGAGTGTCAAGGCCGACCTGCCCCGTTTTTCTCTACCAACCGTAAGTTAAAAATGAAAAATGCCCCATTCATTCTACTGGTCCCCGTAGCCATCCTGCCATTCAGCCACTCATCCCGGAGTCGGCCATGGAAGCTCTCCACGCACCCGTTCTGCATCGGCCGGCCCGGCTGTATGGGAACGAGGGCGATGCCGCGGTCCTCGCACCACGCCAGAAAGTGACGGCTGGTGAACTCCGGGCCGTTGTCGCAGCGGATGCTCTTCGGCGCGTCATGCGCCCGCTCCCGATGCGGACGTCCACTTCGATGGCCGGACATTGCCGCGTATAGCCATCCACCACGGTCAGCATGCGGATGCCACGGCCGCTCGCCACCGCGTCAGAGACAAAATCCAGCCCCCCACTCCTGGTTTGCCGCCGTCAGCAGCGCCTTCACCGGCGCCGCTCGCTCCAGCCGTTTCCCTTTCCAACGCTGAACCGCAAGGTGCGCCTGCCGGTACAACCGGTAGATCCGCTTGACGTTTTTTTCGGATGACCGCCTTCAAAGCCTCTTTATCTAGACTCAGGTTGGCGACCATCGTCTTCAGGCGCCGGTTCTCTTCCCCCCCAACGCCTTTAACCGGAATCCTCAACGGCGGAAGTGGAAGCGGGTGGGCACTATCTCGACGAGATTGCCCAAATCTTGCGCCAGGGGCGTCGCCGTGGAAACGGAGATCTCCCACTCCTCTTCGCCCCGGCGGGAGATCGTGCGCTACGCGCGAGAGATCCATCCCGACCTGGTGATCATGGGGGCACATGGCCACGGGGGTCTGAAGGACCTGATTTTCGGGACAACCATAGACCCCGTGCGCCACAATCTGCAGATGCCGATTCTGATCGTGCGGCCCTAGCAGGCAGCAGCGCGATCATCTTCAGCCAGTCGAAACACCCCTCAATCCGTTTGCGCTTCCTAAGTCGCCATTGCCGTGCGAGCGGGCTGCGTCTTCATCAGCTTGTTGCGCTTCGGCGCCTTGATTGTAGCCGCCGATTTGGAGAACGTCTGCACGAAACTGGTGCTCGACCCGGTCGGGAGTTCCCCGTAAACCGTGTTCGCAGTCTCACCGGTCCCGCCATCGAACTCGCAGTAGGATGGCTCGGCATTCGCCACCGTCATGGCGTTCGCCGCGGTATACGTGATCGTCCCGGACCCGGATGAAAGGGTCGTGCTCTGTCCGTTGTCGTAACCGACGATATCCAGCTCGAAAGCGACGATGGGCGACAAGTCCGCCGCCGAGACGCCCGATATCTGGGTCAGCGTTTGCGTAACACTGGCCAGCAGAAGATTGTTCAGGTCGTTCTGGCTCCAGTGGTCGGTATAAACCAGCTCGTGGACATGCCCGTCGGTCCCGATAAAGTTCACATGCTGCTGGTTGTTAAATGTAGTCTGGTAGCCGTCGAGCGCGCTGCCTGCGGCCGCATTTGGCGCTCCCGCCGCCGCCGACAGGTCGGTGTGCGACCAGTGGTTCGTATAAACCAGTTCGTGGACGTGTCCGTCCGTGCCGATGTAATTGACGTGCTGCTGGCTGTTGAAGGAAGTCTCGTACCCGTCCAGCCTGCTGCCTTTCGCCGGAGGATAATTCTGAGCGCCGGCGGCGACCGTAAGGTCGGTGTGTGACCAGTGGTCCGTATAAACCAGTTCGTGGACATGCCCGTCGGTCCCGATAAAGTTCACATGCTGCTGCTTATTGAAATCCGTCTGATAGCCGTCCAGCGCGCTGCCTGCGGCGGCATTTGGCGCTCCCGCCGCCGCCGTCAGGTCGGTGTGTGACCAATGATCGGTATAAACCAGCTCATGTACATGCCCGTCGGTCCCGATAAAGTTCACATGCTGCTGCTTATTGAAATCCGTCTGATAGCCGTCCAGCGCGCTCCCTGCGGCGGCATTTGGCGCTCCCGCGGCCGCCGTCAGGTCGGTGTGCGACCAGTGGTCCGTATAAACCAGTTCGCGGACATGGCCGTCGCTGCCGATATAGTTGACATGCTGCTGGCTATTGAAGGAAGTCTCGTAGCCGTCAAGCGCGCTTCCTGGCGCCGGTGGTACGCTGAGCGCGCGGACCGTATACGTTGCCGCGGTGACGTTGCCGGCGTTATCGTTCTGCAGGGCGATGCGGCATTCGTATCCGGCCGGCAGCGCGGCGCTCGGCAGCTTGTACAACGGAACCCAGTTGTTGATCAGCGCCTTCGACGCATTCTGCCAGTTGTTAACGATGCACGTCATCTGCCCACCGGTGTCGACAGCGATCACGTATTGCTGAATCGCACAGGTTTCATTCGCGGGCGAGTACGCGTTAAGCTGAAAACCAAAGCCAGCGCTCGCGACTATGTCGGTCGCGATGTCCATCGTAGTGGCGACACTGTTTAGATTCTTGCCGCTGTTATTCAGAAAATAGTTGGAATTGCTGCCCAGCCCACCTGCGGGCGGCGGTACATTCGACATTGTGTTGCACTCCTTCCGATTCGAACCGTCAATGAGATAGTGACGGCCGCAAGCGAGGCGTTTCCGGCGTACCGACGTTTTTTTGCATCGCTCTCATGAGACAGGATCTGCTCACCTGATCGAGCGCAAGCGGCCGCAATAGTCTGGCCGCGAAGGTGAAAATCCACCCGACTTTGAAGGTGCCCGGCGCCGCAGCTTGCGCAGCATCGCTATCGTCTTCAGCCATCCAATTTAAACGCTTGGCATCGCTCACGTTTATGCCGCTGTACTTCGATCGCCAGTTATACAGCGTCTGGTCAGTGACTCCGAGTTCACGCGCCAGTTCTTTTCGCCGGCCGCCGGTGAAGCGCGTCCTCAAGGCCCCGTGGATCGCTTGCAAATACCGTTACGGCTGTTTGACATAACGCCTCCGGGGCGATATCCTGCCAGTTAAATCCGAGGTGCGCGCGATGAACGCTCGAATTCTATCTGCCGTGGCCGTTGCGGGGTTGGCGGCTTGCCTCCCCGTGGTAGCCCACCATTCGTTTGCCGCCGAGTACGATGCCGACAAGCCGGTCAAAGTTACCGGTGTGGTAACCAAGGTGGAGTGGCTGAATCCGCACATCTGGTTCTACGTGGATCAGAAAACCGAGGATGGTAAGGTTGTCCACTGGGCTTTTTCCGGAGGAGCGCCGGGGCAATTAATGCGGCGCGGAATTATGAAGGATGTGATCCAGCCGGGCATGACCGTGGTGGTGGAGGGGTTCCGCGCGAAAGACGGCTCCAACAACGCTAACGGGAGCAAGGTCACATTCCCGGACGGGCGGATGGTGTTCACCGCCAGCGGCAACGAGCCGGGCAGCGAAAGCAGCGAAAAGAAGAACTGAAGGCCGGGAAGAATTTATGACGATTTTCCGAAGTCCCCGAGCCGCGGTTCTCACCTGCGCGGCCGCCCTGGCGGCCGCCGGATTCGCGCTTTGGCAACCGCGGCCCATCGCCGTGCATGCGCAAAACTCCAAGGCCCGCACCGCCGATGGCAAGCCGGATTTCAGCGGCATCTACGAGTGGCCCAAGGCCTCATCGGGCGAGCGCTGCCGCTGCTCGGCGACGATTTTCGATAAAACCTTATTTCCCCCTTTGAAGCCCGGTGGCGAAGCGCTGTATGAGCCGCCGAACGGCGATCCGCGCCACGATGAGCCGCGAAATTTCTGCATGCCGGCCGGGTTTCCTTCCGGCATGCTTTCCGCCAATGCCGTGCAGTTCGTGCAAAACAAGAATTACCTGGTGATTGTCCACGAGTTCCAGCGCATGACGCGCATCATCCCTCTGGATGGACGAGCGCACCGCCAAGGTCTCGAGCCGATGTTCTACGGCGACCCGGTAGGCCACTGGGAGGGCGATACCTTGGTGATCGACACGACCAATTTCAAGCGCTGGGGCCTGGACGATTACTACTACACCAATCCCAAAGAATACCGGATGCACAGCGACGCTTTGCACACCATCGAGCGGATCAGTTGGAAGGACGATAAGACGCTCACCTACGAGCTGACATTAGACGATCCGAAGACGTTCACCAAGGCTTGGACGCAAACATTTACCATGGCAGCCAAGCCGGAGTGGGATTCGGTCGGATTATTCGAATACGTCTGCGAAGAAAATAATCGCTGCCCGGGCGGTAAGTGCGCCCCGGTAAAGTAACCGCTCCCCGGCTGTCGCGGCTCAAACAGTGCCTGAGTGGCGCTTGAAGATCAAGGGCAGGTTCTGCGAGAACGCGGAACGGGCCATCACCATGTCGCAACCGGCTGCTTGGGCTTGCTGCTTCAAATCCACCTGAATGTGGGAGAGATAGCCGATCAGGCTGATACCTTTCGTGCCGGGCTTGCTCTTAAGCTCCTGAATCAGTTTGAGTGGCTCGACGTCCTCGAAATTCAAGTCGAAGATGATGAGCGAGGGCTTGTCCCCGGCCTTCTCCAGCAGCAGTTTGCCTTCCTTGACGAATTCCAGGGCGAGGCCGTTGCGCTTGGCGACCTCCATCAGTTTTACCGAGAAGAACAGATCGTTCACCACGGCCAGTACGCGTTTGGCTGCCTGAGATTGCATAGACGAATTGTAAGTTGTGACTTTCCGTTGAAAAACTTTAGGAGGAGGAAGAAACCCACATTTTAACATAAGGATGATGGACCTACATTCGTGGTCGCGGCCGGACGAAGCGCGCGTACGGCACATGCAACTGGAACTGGAATTGGATTTCGGCCGGCGCGTGGTGAATGGCGAGGCCACGCTACACTTCGAAACCGCCGAAGGCGCGCGGGAACTGGTGCTGGACACGCGCGACCTGGAGATTCACACGGTCGATAATGCGGCCGGATTCGAACTGGGAGCGAAGGACCGTATTTTGGGAGCGCCACTGCGGATTGCGCTGAAACCGGGCACGCAATGGGTGCGAGTGGCGTATTCCACCAGCCCGGAGGCGAGCGGGCTGCAGTGGTTGGAACCGACGCAGACGGCGGGGAAGCGGCGGCCGTTCCTGTATACCCAATCGCAAGCCATTCACGCGCGTAGCTGGATTCCGCTGCAGGATTCGCCCGGGGTGCGCATCACCTTCGAAGGGCGGGTGCGCGCGCCGGAGGGATTGGTCGCGGTGATGGCGGCCGAGCGCGCGGGCGCGCATTTCCGGATGACCAGGCCGGTGCCTCCCTACTTGATTGCGCTGGCGGCCGGGGAACTGGAGTTCCGTCCATTAGGCGGGCGGAGCGGCGTGTTTGCAGAGCCGGAAACGCTGGATTTGGCGGCGAGCGAGTTCGCCGATACCGAGGCAATGATGCGCGCGGTGGAACGGATGTACGGGCCGTACCGGTGGGGGCGCTACGATCTGTTGGTGCTGCCGCCTAGCTTTCCCTTCGGTGGCATGGAGAATCCCTGCTTGACATTTGCCACCGCGACGGTGCTGGCCGGCGATAAGAGCCTGGTATCGCTCGTGGCTCACGAGTTGGCGCATTCCTGGTCGGGAAACCTGGTGACCAACGCGACCTGGAGCGATTTTTGGCTGAACGAAGGCTTCACGGTGTACCTGGAGGGGCGGATTGTGGAAGCGGTGTACGGGGCCGGGCGGGCCGCGATGGAGGCGGTGCTGGAGCGGCGGGAACTGGATTGCGACATGGAATCGCTGCCCGAAGCGGACCAGGTGCTGCATATCGACCTGAGCGGCCGCGACCCGGATGAGGGGTGCACGCTGGTGCCCTACCAGAAAGGCGCGCTGCTGCTGCGGACGATCGAGCGGGAAGTGGGGCGGGACCGCTTCGACCGGTTCCTCCGATCCTACTTCGACCACTTCGCGTTCCAAAGCATCACGACCGCCGATTTTCTCGAGTACCTGCGGCGGGAGTTGCCAGTCTCGCTGCCGCTCGACGAATGGATTTACCAGCCCGGCATTCCGGCATCGGCCGCCGAGCCGCATTCGGACGCGTTCGCGCGCATCGAAGCGGCGGCCGCGCGGTGGCAGCGGGGGCAAGCGGTGGAGACAGGCGGTTGGAGCACGCAGGAGTGGCTGCACTTTCTACGCACACTCGAAACCCCGGACCTCACCCGCCTCGACCGCGAGTTTCATTGCAGCCAAAGCGGCAATTCCGAAATTCTGTGCGAGTGGCTGCTGATGTCCGTGCGGGCGCGTTACGAGCCGGCCAATGCGGCGCTCGAAAAATTCCTCTGCTCGGTGGGGCGGCGGAAATTTCTAAAGCCGCTGTACGTAGAGATGATGAAAACGCCGGAAGGCGCGGCCATGGCGCGGGCCATCTACGCCAAGGCCCGCCCAGCCTATCATCCGATCGCGCGAGCCACGGTGGACGGGGTTGTTGGTAAGGCCTGAACACTCCCGGCAGCTTGCGGCCGTCATCTGATATCATTTCCGACACCTGAACCAAGGGGGAGATGTCTCGTATGCGCCGCTTGTTGCATGCAAAACCGATTCCTGTCGCCGTTATCGCGTTCCTCGCTCTGCGTTTCGCCGGCGCGCTGTTTGCGCAGGCGGGCGCGACTTCCCAGATCTCGGGCGTGGTCAGAGATCCTTCCGGATCGGCCGTGCCGGAGGCGCAGGTCAAAGCCACCCAGACCGATACCGGTATCGTTCGCGCCACGCAAACCGGAGTGGATGGCGCCTACGTGCTGCCCAACCTTCCGATCGGGCCGTATCGACTGGAAGTGAGTAAACAGGGTTTCAACACGGCGGCCCAGCAATTCACCTTGCAGGTGGCCACCAGCCCCACTGTCGATGTGACGTTACAGGTCGGCGCGGCCACGCAGGAAGTGGTGGTGGAAGCGGCCGCGGCTGGAGTCGAAACCACCACATCCGGTGTGGGACAGGTGATCGACCAGCGGCGCGTGGTCGATCTGCCGTTAAATGGCCGCAATCCTACCGAACTGATTTACCTCGCCGGCGCCGCCGCGCAAGCGCCCAACGCCGACCTGGTTTCCACCAAGGCCTACACCAGCGAGGTTCCGATCTCCATTGGCGGCGGCCTCGCCAACGGCGCTCTCTACCAGCTCGATGGCGGCAGCCACAATGACCCTTCCAACAACCTTGCCCTGCCCCTTCCGTTCCCCGATGCCATGCAGGAATTCAACGTCCAGACCAGCGCGCTTCCCGCGCAATACGGCCAGCATTCGGCCGGCGTGGTGAACGTGGTTACCAAGTCCGGCACTAACGATTTTCATGGCGACGTCTTCGAATTCCTTCGCAATGGGGACCTCAACGCACGGAATTTCTTTGCCGCCTCCCGCGATTCGCTCAAGCGCAACCAGTACGGCGGCACCATCGGCGGGCCGATCCGGAAGGACAAGCTCTTCTTCTTCGCCGGCTATCAGGGCACCGATATTCGCTCCGATCCGACGAGTTCTTTTACCTTCATCCCCACCCAGCAGATGCTGAATGGCGACTTCTCCACGTTCGCTTCCGCGCAATGCCAAGGCAGCAATAAGACTCTCACCAATCCTGTCCCGGGCGGGCCGCAGTTCGTCAACAACCAGATCTCTCCCACGGCGTTCAACCCCGCCGCCGTCAAAATGATGAGCTTCTATACCCTGCCGGCCAGCGCCTGCGGACAAACCTATTTCGGCATCAAGCAGAACTCCGATGAAGCCATGGGCGTTGCCAAAGTCGATTACCAGATCAACGCGAAACAGTCTCTGTTTCTTCGCTACTTCGCCACCCATCTGACTTTGCAGACTCCCTTCGATGGCAAAAATCCGCTGACGGAAACGCTTTCCGGCGCCGACGACCTGGTGAATTCCGGCGTCCTTGGCTATACCTGGCTGATCAGCCCCAATACCATCAACTCCTTCCGGGCCACCGCCAACCGCGCCGGCATCACCAAAACCCAGATCCCTTCGTTTGACGCGAGCACTCTGGGAATCAACATGACCGCGCAGGTGCCCGGCCATATCGTGGTCAGCGCGACCGGTGGCATCTATAGTTCCACGGTGTTCTCATACGCGGCCACCGACCCCACTACTTCGTTCCAGACCGGAGACGACCTCAGCCTGATCCGCGGCCCGCACCAGATCCAGGTGGGCGTCAACTGGATGTATTCCTACGAAAATATTTACGGGCCTCTGTTCGGCGACGGCAGTTTCAGCTTCAACGGCCAGTACTCCGGGCTTCCGCTGGCGGACTTTCTGCTCGGTTATTCCTCGAGCTTCACGCAGGCCGGCCCGCAGGACGCCCGCGACCGCTATACCTATTTCGGCGGTTACGCGCAGGATTCCTGGAAAGTCACTCCCCGCCTCACTATCAATTACGGCCTGCGGTGGGAGCCGTATATCGGAAACACCATGCCGAATGCGCGCGTCGGCCATTTCGATTTGGGCTTGTTTGAGCAGAACGCGCACTCGAGCGTTTATCCCAATGCTCCCGCCGGATACGAGTTCCCCGGCGATCCCGGTTTTGACACCAGCAAACGCCCCGCGCATACGAAGCTCGATGATTTCGCGCCCCGCTTCGGCCTGGCCTGGGATCCCACCGGGCGCGGCAAGATGAGCATCCGCGCTTCCTGGGGCATATTTTACGACCTGCCGCAAACTCTGTTCGCCTACGGTTTTTCCGAAGAGCCACCCTGGAGCAGCACCATAGGGATCCCCGGCGGCAAGACTTCGCCGGTTCTCTTCAACAACCCTTGGGCGAGTAACGGAGGCGTAAATCCGTTTCCGCTGTCGCTTGGGGCCAACGCCATTTTCCCCCTTGCCGCAACGTACACCACTTATCCGCTCAACCTGAAGGTCACTTACCTCGAGCAGTGGAATCTGAGCATTCAGAAGCAATTCGGAAACTGGGTGATCGCCGCGAATTATCTGGGCAACAACACCATGCACCTGTGGAGCGACGATCCCATCAACGCGCCCGTTCCGCCCGGCATCTCCACTTCCGCCAGCGTCCAATCGCGCCGTCCACTCACGCTGCTCAATCCGGCTCAGGGCGCCTATTACGGCACCATCCACGATCTGGATTACGGCGGCACGGCGAGTTACGAAGCGCTGCTACTTTCCGCGCAGCACTATTTCTCCAAGAACTTTTCCGTGCTGGGCAACTATACGTATTCCCACTGCATCACAGACCCGTTTACCTCGGAACTCGACGGCACCCAGTGGAGCGACCCTTTAAGCCGCCGCTTCGACCGCGGCAACTGCGTGCAGATCGATCACCGCCAGATTGTTAACGTGTCGGCGGTCCTCCGGAGCCCCGGTTTGGGCGCGGGATTTGCCAATGCTCTTTCGCGGAACTGGCAGATCTCGCCGATTATGATGATCTCCTCCGGGGCCTTTTTCTCAGTGTCCTCCGGCACGGATAACGCCAACATCGGGCTGAGCGGTGTGGAGCGCGCGCAGCAGATTCTGCCCAATCCGTATTGCCATCCGCAAACCGTCACTTGCTGGCTGAACCCCGCCGCGTTTGGCGGACCGGCATCGGGAACGTTGGGCAATTCCGGCGCCGGCTCGGTCGAAGGGCCGGCCTCATTCACGTTCGATATGGCCCTGGTGCGCGATTTCAAGCTGAAAGAGCACTATGGCGTGGAAGCGCGGGGCGAAGTGTTCAATTTGCCGAACACCTTCCGCCCCGGTTTCCCGCCGCTGGGGGTTTCGACGACCATGCTGTCGACTTCCCGCACAGCGTCGAATTTCGGCCAGATTCAGATCGCCAACGACCCGCGGATCATGCAGCTCGCGATGAAGTTTACATTTTGAGCTGGCCCGTAGCGATCGTTCTCTACTGAGGCCCAGCGCCCGAATGCGCTTGTGGAGGTTCGTCCGCTCCATCCCCAGCACGCGCGCGGCGCCCGAAACATTCCAGCGGGTTTCTTCGAGGGCGCGCAGGATGTGCCCGCGCTCGGCCGATTCTCTGGCTTCCTGAATGGTCGATTTCGGGCCGTCCCGCTGGACGCGGCTCTTTACCGGGATGGCTTCGTAAGCCACGGCGGATGCGCATTGCCGGGAAGTGCCGAGCGAGTCCGATTTTTATCTTGGTAAGATCTTGAGCATCCGGGCAAGGCTTGATCATGGCGGCGGTTAAGACCGGTCAGATAAGATCGTTCCCCATCCGGCGAAAGGTGGACCGTAGAATTTCACAGTTCTCGGTCGTCGTCGGAGCGATCGGTGTGATTTTAGTATTGACCTCCTACGGCGCCTCGACTTATCCCCGGGTGCAGCGCTGGCAGCAGGCCAATTTGCGGATGTTATCGGAGATCAGTTGCAAGGATCTCGCATGCGATACCAGCCAGTTCACAACGGACTGGGAACTCAGCGGCGCCGACTACGTGGTTGATGGGCGGACTGGGTACTTTATAGACATTCCAATTTCGACGGTCGACAATTCAGAACATTTTGTTCCGCTCGATTACGCGGAAACTGGCTTCATCCTCGGATTCCGCCAGCCGAAATCCTACGTTACACCGGACGGGGAGATCTGGCGCATGTTTTCCAGGGAGTTCGCAGTAGCGGGGAAAACACTTTTGGTTCTGGTTGGGTATGCGCAAAAAGCCCCGTGGAAGATGATCGAGACGCCGCAAACGATGAGTGACCTGATGGATAGCCGGCTTAAAGCGGAAGCGGAAAGGATTGGCGCGAGTCTTTCACGCCAAACAGGGGTGCAGCGGACACCAAGAAGCTCCTTGTCCATCGACGGATTCGAAGTCGTGGACGCCGCAACAAGCCAGATTGTGGACTGGGGATTCTGGGTTCCCACGTTCTTGCCGAACGCCATCCGGCCACCTGCACCGGGCGTTCGGCCCGCACTCTAAGCCGCCGTTTTCTGCGCGAGTACTTTGCGGTTACCGGCGCACATGTGCCGAATCTGAGCGAAGCTCTGCAAATGGGCGAAAGACAAAATGTGGAGTTCAAGCGTGGGATCTCTCCCGAAGATGGCAAGGTCAGCAGTGTCGATGAGGAGATCTTGAAGTCTGTTGTGGCCTTCGCCAACACCAACGACGGCGTCATTTTCATCGGCATCGACGATTTTGCACAGGTGAAAGGGCTTGGATTGGACTCCAAAGCCAAGGATCGTCTTGAGGGGAGGATTCGTCAACTTGTGCGAACACGAATTCGACCAATCCCACCCATTGGCATTGGCTTCGAAGATGTGCGGGGGCTCGTGGTTGCAAAGATCGTCGTGGCTCGAGGTGAATCTCCGATATACATGCTGGGGGGCGTCGTGTACGTTCGGGATGGCTCTCATGACGTCGCAGCGCAACCGGAACAGTTGACGCGGCTCGTGCTAGAGCACGCGGTGTGATTCTCACTACCGCTCCCTGCTCAGCCCCAGCGCCCGAATGCGCTTGTGAAGGTTCGTCCGCTCCATCCCCAGCACGCGGGCGGCGCCCGAAACATTCCAGCGGGTTTCTTCGAGGGCGCGCAGGATGTGCTCGCGCTCGGCCGATTCTCTGGCTTCCTGAATGGTCGATTTCGGGCCGTCCCGCTGGACGCGGATTTCCACGGGAATGGCTTCGCGGGTGATGTGCTCGCCGGGCGAGAGAATCGCCATGCGCTCGATCACGTTGCGCAGCTCGCGGGCGTTGCCGGGCCAGTTGTAGGCTTCGAGCACCGGCAGGACGTCTGCGTCCAGGCTCTTCGGCTTGAAATTGTTGCGGACGCAGAAGTCTTCCAGGAAATACTCAGCCAGGGCGCGGATATCCTGGGGCCGCTCGCGCAGGGCGGGCACGCGGATGGGCACGACGCTCAGGCGATAGTACAGATCCTCGCGGAATTTTTCCTGCGACACCATGGCGCCGAGGTCGCGGTTGGTGGCTGAGATGACGCGCACGCTCACTTTAATGATCTGCTCGCCGCCGACGCGGTGGAATTCGCCTTCCTGCAAGACGCGCAGCAGCTTGGCCTGCGAGGCGGCGTGCAGGTCGCCCACTTCATCCAGAAAGATTGTGCCGCCATCGGCCAGCTCGAACTTGCCGCGGCGGGTGGCGGTGGCGCCGGTGAAGGACCCCTTTTCGTGTCCGAACAGTTCCGTTTCGAGCAGTTCGGTGGGGATGGCCGCGCAGTTCACCTTGACGAACGGGCCGGAGGAGAAGGGACTGCTCGAATGGATGCGCGCGGCCAGCAGTTCCTTGCCGGTGCCGGATTCGCCGATTAGCAGGACGCGGGCATCGGAGCGCGCGGCCATGGAAGCCTGCTCGACGGCCCGCTGCCAGGCGGGGCTGGAGCCGATCATCTTCGGCCCGCTGCCCACCAACTCCCGCAGCCGCTCGTTTTCCTTGCGCAGCGACGATTGCTCCAGGGCGTTTTTCACGGCCAGCAGCACGCGGTCGCGGCTGAGCGGTTTTTCAAGGAAATCGAAGGCTCCGGCGCGCGTAGCCTCCACCGCATCGGCTATGGTGCCGTGGCCGGAAATCATGATGGCCGGCGCAGGCGCGGGCGTGTTCTGGCGGGTGGCCTTGAGCAGATCGATGCCACTGCCGTCCGGCAGTTTCATATCCAGCAGGTAGGCGTCGGCCCGCTGCGAATCCGGGTGCGTGCGGAACTCGGCCACGGAGCGGCAGACGTTCACTCCGTAGCCCTCGCGTTCCAGAATCATGCGCAGCGAGCGGCCGATATTCTCCTCGTCATCCACGATTAGTATGCGCCTGGACGGCATTGGTCACCATAGGCAGGAGCACCCGAAAGCCGGCCCCGCCCAATTCTCCTTTCACCACGACGATGTCCCCCCCCGAAAGCAGCGCGCTCTTGCGCGCGATGGAAAGCCCCAAACCCATGCCCCGCTTTTTGAAGGTGATGGTGGGCTGAAACAGGGAAGCTTTGGCCTGTTCGCTCAGGCCAGGCCCCGAATCGTGCACTTCGATGGCGACGTGCCCGCCCGAGGCGCCATTGGCGCATACCAGGGTCGCCCCCAGGATCTGGCCGCCTTCGCCCGCCGCTTCGGCCGCGTTCTCCAGCAGGTTCGTCAAAATCCCTTTCAACAGATCGGGATCGGCCATGGCGAGCGGCGCGCCGCCCGCCAGGCGACAATCGTAGGCCACCTCGGGATGTGCGGTCTTCAAAAAAGCCATACGCTCCTGCAACACCGAATTGACATCCAGCGGACGCGGGCTGACGGGCGGTTCGGCCGCGAATTCGGAAAACGCGCGCACCCGCCGTTCCAGCGTCTCGATCTCATCCACCACAATCTGCGCCGCCTGCTCGAGGAACGCCCGGTCCGTTTCCCCCGAGCGCGCCACCATTTCTTCCACCGTCAGGCGGATCGGCGTCAGCGAATTCTTTACTTCGTGAGCCGTCTTGCGGGCCAGGGTCTGCCAGCTTGCCAGTTGCCGCAAATAAACCAACCGGTCCGTGGTTTCCCGCAGACGGTTCGCCATATCGTTAAACGCACGAGTGGCCCGTCCGATTTCATCATTTCGGCCTTCCTCGACGCGCGCGCTCAAATCTCCCGCGGCGAGCCGTCCGAGACCGGTGGTAAGTTGCTGAATCGGGCGGCTTACGCGATGGGCGAGATAGACCAGCAGCGCAGCCGATACCAGCCAGATAATGGCGGTGAGCAGTCCATAGACCAGCCGGAAACCGCGGCGCCAATCGTGGCTGCGGCTCTGCTCCACCCGCGCGGAAGCCGCCCGGATCCGCGCCGAAAGATCTTCCATGGCGATGCCGAGCGGCGCCGAATAGACCCAAATATCGTTCCCGTGCCGCACCAGGTAATCGAGACGGTTGCCGTTGTGGCCCGCGCGGAGGAAGTCCGCCGGCTTGTCACTGGCCGCGAATTCCTGAATGCCGTCCGGCCATTGGGCGCGATTGCGAGCCTGGTACTTTTCCGATGGCTGGTCGCCGCGCTCGTTGCGTTTTTTGAGATCGTCCTGAACATGGCGGTAATATTCGCGCGCGGTCTGCTGCAGCGACTCGACCACCCGTTCCAGTTGACTCGTCGAGGAATATTCCAGACTGGCATCGAGCAGCGAGTTCGTGATCCAGACGGTAACCGCCAGCGGCACGAGCGTTACTGCCAGGAAGATGAGGATCAGCCTGTTGCGAAGCCGGTTCACCCGTTATGTGCCCTGCGTACGCTGATCCGCGGCACATCGATCAACCGCTGCGGGCCGACCTCAACCGGTCCCCAACGCAGTTCCCCCGCGCCCGCCTTGCGGCTGAACATTTCGATCAGCCCGCGAATGCTGATGCCGCTAGCGCCTTCGAGGACCGGCAAGTCCCGCTCGCTGGCGGTGCGCAGATCGAAGCGCAGCCAGAAGGGCCGTTGCGGCTCCAGGCCCAGGGCGCTGATCGCCAGGTTTTCTAGGCACCAGGTTTCCGCCTCGGCCTGGGAAAGATGCGCGGCGGAATGGTGGTCGATCGCGAGCACCACTTTGAACTTCTCTTCCCACACGTCGTAGCTGACCGTGATCCGTTCCGCGGTTTCGCGAAACGGCTCACCACCCGCTTCCCGCAGGAGGCTCAAGTGCGACAGATACACGACCGTGTTGCCATCCTTCAGGCGGGTGAGCGGCCGGCCGGAGAGGAAATGAAGTTCCGGCGCGCTCACATGCAGGTTATCGCCATCGGAGGTGACGCTGAGTACGGCAGTGGCCGTGGCGCGGAACAGGGGTATCCCCAAGCCGGCCAGTAGCCAACTCCTGCGGCTAATGCCTTGCCGCGCCTGCTGCGTGATTCCGCGTTTCTTCAAAAAATAAGCGCCATCAATAGTTCATGCTTACCATGAACATCGGTTCCACCCTGCCCGAGCGTACGGGAAATGCAACTGCCAGAAAGACAGGGCCCTGATGCACTCCCATACCAAGGGAGTGCCGCACGGTTACCGGCTGACCCGCATCCCATATCGAACCTGTATCGTAAAACCCTTCGAACCAAGCGTATCGGTATTCTACGGAGTTGGATACTACGCGGTTTCCACCGAGCGGATCGATATCATACTTGTCCCATCCCCGCAGCGTACTGCTGTTTCCCAACACGTAACGCTCGTATAGCGGGGCCCGACCAATTAGCATACCAGCAACGAGGCGGTCCGTGACTGTATGTTTACCATGCCGGAGGACATAGCGTAGCATCCAATGATGGCGTAAATAGACGTAATCGCTGCCCAGAAGGTGGGAACCCATGCGCAAATCGTAATCGGCGTCGAGGGTTTGCTGCAGTTCGGCCGCTTCGAACTGTTCGTGATAATCCAGAGCCGAGGTGAGAGCGTTAGCGGATTCCACGGTGGGCAAGGTTGGATCCTGGAAGTGTTCGAAACCTGCCCCTAGGGTCAAGGTGAGGGGCCGGGCGAGCACGAACGTGACTGCCGGCTCGATATCGTCGCGGGTGCGGTACAGCCCGGAAATGCTGCTTTGGGGTACGGAACCTTCCGCCACGGCGGTACGGGTGCTGCCTCTCCAATCGTCCTGGTAGGCGGCGAACAGGAAGGAAGCGCGGACGCGGTCGCTGCCCAGGTGGGTGTCTTCGTAGCGCGCGACCACGCCGCTGTAGCGCTCGACCTGGTCGTCGGCGTTGCTGACCAGCCCCACGGTGAATGCGTGCTGCTGGGCCACGGTGGCGGTGGCCTCGATGGCTCCTGAGGGGCCTTCGCCCGAGGTGAAGGCAAAATTGGGAACGGAAACATCGAAGCGGGTGGGCCGGAACTGGATCTCAAAGAGGACATCCACGAAATCGGGCTCTGACCCACGGAGCAGGCGGTGGGTGACGGCGCGGGCCTGGAGTTCCTGGCGCAGACGGGTGGCCAGCAGGTCGAGGACTGCCGGATTCAGTTTGTCGCCTATTAAAGAGGTAATCTGCTTACGAAGACCGGAACTGAGGCGGCGGGATTCATTATCGGACCCGGGGCCGGATCCAGGGGAGTCCGCGGTGCGATCGGCTGCCAGATCGGCAGTCCAGCCGTCGCCGCGAACGATCACCGTTTCCACGGTGTACCGGCTGTTTACATTCAGCTCTCCATCCTGCGTTCCGCTGAATAGCGGGGCCAGCGGCAACGCGGTCAGGAGCAGCAATCCGCCCCACGCGAGTCTCATGCGCTAGCCGCATGCACCCGCCCTGCCAGTGTTGATTTGATGAAAAGAAAACGAATAAATTGCAGTTGCGATGTGACTGCCGTTCACAGGTGTGGAGGGTGGTAAAGCCGGGCGTGCCGCGGGCGCGTACCGGACAAACGAGCGCCAGCGTCCGGCGGGGACTGGAAACTAGAGAACCTTGGCCAATTCGTTGGCAAATGCGCTGCGGGGCGCACGGTCGTGATCTTTGCCGCCACGCTTCCGCCGGTTTCGCTGCGGTTGCGCGGCACTATTCCCCTGCGCCGCGCCGCCGGCCTGCTGTGCCGTTGCGGAACTAGCGCCGCGAGCATCCTTGCCCTTGGGGGGCTGGGCGGGGTTAGCTCGCAATAATCGGTCTTCGAGGGGGGCGCGATCAAAACGCCGGATGATGGCTTGCATCTCGTCCGGCGTGGGCGCCTCAACAAAAGCGAATCCCTTGGACTCTTGGGTTTCGTGGTTGCGGATCACTTTGACAGAATCGGCGACCAGGTCTTCGGCGGCCAGCCACTGTTTAATGTCGTCGGCAGTGACCCACGTGGGTAGATTGCCCAGGAATACAGTAAAGCTCATTCAGTTGGTCGATTTACTCCGTTGTTTGGATTCGGCGGCTCAAGGGGGGATTCCGTATGCCAACTAGATGGTACCAGACACGAAAAGCCGTTTGCAAACAGGAAAGAGACCGCCTCATTTCATGGGATGCGGCCGCGGTGCGCGGGTTGCAAATAGCGCAAAAACAGGGCGGCGGCGCACATGGCGGCTCCCCCGGCGAGCAGCAGCGAGCCGGAATCGGGTTCCGGGACCGGATTCTCCGATGAGCGCACGAGCATGGCGGAATATGTGTATGCTCCCACGCTGACGCCGCCGCCGGCCGCGTTGGCGTACAGGTCTCCGGGCACGACATAGGGCGAGAAGCCGATGTTCACCGTACCGCCCAGGTCTTCGAAATACAACAGCGCCAGGCCGCCCGCGAACAGGTTGGCGGCATTGTCAGGGGAAAAGCTGAACGAGCCGCTCAGGGTGGAGACCGGCCCGGAGTAATAACCGCTCTGAAAGATGCCAGGGTGGAATCCGAGCGTGCCGCCGAGAGTTTCCGAGCCGGCGCCGGAAATCGATTCGATGCCGGCTGAGAAGGTGGCGGAAGAGAGAGTGGGGCCCGTAACCAAAGTGAAACCCAGGTTCGAAGGCATTTGCGGCGCCCCATAGATGGGCGCCTCGTTCAGGTAGTCCTCGACATCAATTCCGAAGATCAATTCATCGCCGGTGTGCAGGACAATATTAGTGTCACCATCGACGTCGATGCTGGAAGCGGAGAGCGCGGGCATGAGCAGGGCAACCAGTATGAGCCAACGGTGTTTCATCTTTAACTTGCATTCTGGCCCTAATAGTGCTGGACGAAAAGAGCACAAAGTACTAGGCGGCGGTCTGTGATACCGGTACGAAACAGGAGAGGTGTTTTAATCCATGACGTTCGAAGATATATGCCTTTCGGGAGAGGGCCGGGTCATGACCATCATGCTGAACCGGCCGAACCGCCGCAATGCGCTTTCGCTGCGGCTGATGCTGGAATTGACCGAGTGTCTGGAGGCGATCGGGGCTAACCCGGAGGTGCGCGCGGTGATTTTACGGTCCGCCGGGAACGTGTTCTGCTCAGGGCACGACCTGAGCGAGATGACTGGGCAGAACATCAACCAATACCGCCGGATCTTCGACGTTTGTACACGGCTGATGGAAAAAATTCAGGCGATTCCACAGCCGGTGATCGCGCAGGTGCAAGGGGTGGCGACGGCGGCCGGTTGCCAGCTTGTGGCTAGCTGCGATCTGGCGATTGCGTCACAAGCGGCGCAATTTGCGACGCCGGGGGTGAAGATCGGCCTGTTCTGCACCACGCCGATGGTGGCGCTGACGAGGGCGATCGGGCGGAAGCGCGCGCTGGAGATGCTGCTGACGGGAGAATTCATCGATGCGCACACGGCGGCTGAATGGGGACTGATTAACGACGTGGTGGCTGCGTCCGAACTGGACACGGCCGTGGCCGAGCTGGCGCGAAAGGTGGCGGAGGCGAGCCCGCTGGTGGTGGCGATTGGCAAGCAGGCCTTCTACAGCCAGATCGATCTCGACCAGCCCAAGGCGTATGCGTATGCCAAAGAAGTGATGTCGATGAACGCGCTGGCGCAAGACGCGCAGGAGGGGATGAAGGCGTTTCTGGAGAAGCGGCCGGCCTGCTGGAGCGGCCAATAGGGGCTGGGGACTGGGTGGAAGACAGGAGGCAGGAGACAAGAGGCGGCACAAACACTACGGGTGAGAGATAGAGCGAGTTTTTCCGGAAAAGCGGGAGTTTTTGGCTCCCGCCGCACCGGGGTGTGACTGCGAACCGGCGCAGGTTCCGAGCACCGGATATAGCGACGCCCAACGAGCCCAAGCGTCAGACGCGGCACGATCCGGTTGGAATTTCCACGCTATTTACAATCTTTTTCGGACATCGATGCCCGCCCGCGACAACCGCCGGGCCCTACTACCCAACGGAAGCGCGGAACACCGAACAACTGGAGAAGAGTGACTGGCCAGTCATAAAATCCTTCTCTGAGTTCATGAGAGCACGGGGGCGAGGGGGTTTGGCACGGGGGGGCGGGTAAGTGGTTGAAAAGGAGGCGAATATATTTTTTCGTTTTTTGGGAACGTGGAAAGGAGCCGTTGCGCGCAAAAGCTGCTTCAGCCATTGGACCGCCTGATTCTTCGTGCTGTTTAGTGAAATTGCGCCGAAGCCGTGGCCCAGCCCGGGAGTGCCCAGGCCGGGCACTCTCGGCATGGTGCTCTAAGCACACACGCTTTACCCACCTGCCGCGCTTGCTAATGATCGCTGCCCAAGCTTTGTGGTGAATCGGGTCTTTATTTGCCGGGTTTGCGGACGAACAGGAGGAGGTCGGCGGGGGGTACGGAATCGGGGCGGCGGTCAAAGGCGTGGAGGTCGTCGCCGCGGCGGATGAATTCGGGGTTGGGGTCGAGTTCGAAAAGCAGGAGACCTTTTTCGGGGACGAGATCGGGGAGGGCTTCTACGGGTCGGCGGGGCGCGCCCAGAATGCGGCGGGTGACAAGGGAGGGGACGACGGCGGCGGCGCCGATGACGCAGTTGGTTCCCCAGGAGAGCATGTCTTTTTCGGTGGCGCCTGAGGGAGTACGGAGGGCGAGGACGAGCGGGGGGCGGGCGGCGGAGGATTCGGCGGGCAGCAGGTCGCTCCAGCCGGTGGAGGCCGGGAGAATGAAGGCTTGGGGGTCGCGGCGGAAACGGAAGGCGGTCCAGGTTTCGGAGATGCCTTCGGCGATTACCTGGAAGATGTAGGCTTTGACCTCTTCGAAGGAGTGGCGGGGGCTGTTGTGGTCGTAGGGAGGGAAGACCGGCGGCACCATGCTCAGGCCGACGGGAGCGATGCTGCCGGCGAGCGAGCAGAGGGCGAGATAGAGCGCGAAGGGGTGGGCCTGGCCAGCGTAGAGGGCGGCTTCGAAAGCCGGGAGAGCGGCGGCGAGGCTGTGGATCAGGAAGCCGAGGTGGAGTTCAGAGCCGGACGGGGTTTCCTCGCTGTGGGGGGCGCGGATGCGGTCGGCGAGGTAGATGGCTTTCTCGCGGACGTGGCGGGCAATTTGCGAGCAAAGCTTGCCGAGATCCGAAGAGACGGGGACGGAGAGCACGGGGAAATCGGCGGAGGCGGTGAATACGTCGTTTTCGAGGCGAACCTGGAGGAGGGGAAAGCCGACGTACTTGGGCGGGATCGGCGCGGGAACGAGCGCGAGGCGGGGGCGGAGGCGGGGAATGGCATCGGAACTGTTTGGGGATGGGGCGCCGTCCGGCGCGGGCGCGGCTGGGATGGACTGGTAGCGTTCGAGATCTCCTTCGGTGGCGACCGGTTTGCGGACGGGGACGGCTAGGCAGAGGGAGACGGGCGCCTGCTTCATTTGCTCGGCGCAGGGATGGAGATCGAGCTGGAGGCCGCCAGGCACGGGCAGGCTCACGACGAGGCCATCGGGAAGAACGGCCTCGAGTTCGGTGACGCTGAGAAGGCCGGAAGCGAGGAGGTTGGCGTCCCAGGAGAAGCGGCGCACGCCCCATTGATAGGGCGCGCAGGAGAGGCCGTAGCCTGCCAGCATTTCCAGGCGGGTGGTCATCTGGAGGAAATGCTCGGGCGTGAGGAGCATTCCCTCGTGCCACTGGATTGCGTCGGGGATGTCTTTAGCTTGCATAGAAGCGATCACGGGTTCGTTTGGCTGACAGGGGTCTCGGAGGGGCAACTGGCGCGGGTGCATTCGGGCATGGGGTCGATTTTGAAATCGTCATCGCCCAGATGGATGGCGACGCTTTTGCCGTTAATGAGGCGGGCGCGGTGGTCGCCCTTGGTGAAGTAGTTGGCGAAGAGGATGGTGGCGCGCGGCTTCGGGCTGAGCGTGAAGTTGGAGCAGGGGATATTCTGGCCGGGAACCCACTCGCGGTGGATGACGGCGAGATCTTTGGGATCGGGGTAATCGCGCTCGAACTGCGCACGCTTTTCGAACCAATCGGCGGCGGTGAGAGTCATGAGTTTCTTGACGAGGTCTTTGTCGCGGACCAGGAGGACATCGACAGCGACCGGCTGGTTCTGGTTGGCGGTGGAAGTGATGTCGGTCCGGAGGCAGACGAGCTTGGGCTTCACGATTTTGTGACAGGCGGTGAGGGAGAGCAGGGCCGTGAGCGCGAGGGCGCAGTGAACGGGGAATTTTGCCAAGCAACAGTGTATAACGGAATACCCTTATTCTGGAGAGGTTGATGACCCGGCTTGCGTCCAGGCTCGGTGTGGGAAGCCTTGCCGTAGTTATGGCATGCGTGGCTGTGCAGGGATAGGCTGTGCCGCAACAGCGGTCTGGGACGGGTTGAGCCCGCGCTTATCGTGTCTGTAAGCGGGGCGGCGATGTGGTGGCCGAACAGATCTGCCGGCAGGATCAATTGGCGACGATAGAGTGGCTCCGCACTTAGAACGTGAAGCGGCCGACGATCTGGCCGGAGCGCGGCTGGGCTCCGGCGCCTTCGAGGGTGGCTATATATCCGAAGCCGCCGCTGTTGACTCCGCCGGTCGCCGTCACAGGAGTGAGAAGGGTTACCGGCCCGCCGACGCCGGCTCCCTGGTTGCCGGTCGCGGGTGGCGAAAGGAAGAGGCGGTTAAAGATGTTCTGGAATTCGGCGCGGATGAAGACATTGTACTTGCCTTCCTTGCCGAAGCGGAAATTGCGGCCAAAACTCATGGACTCGGCGGGCTGCCGCTGCCAGCGGAAATTGTTGTAGAACGGAGCCGAGGTACCCCATTGGCCGGGCGCCGGCTCGGACCAGGCAGCAGGGTTGAGGACCGTTTGCGTCTGCGGATTGAAGCAGCCGCAGTTCGGGTTGAATAACAAGGGATTCACGCCGGCGACACGGTTAGCCGGGTTTACGGGAGTTCCATTGAAACCACCCTGGCGCAACAGCTCGTTAATGAGGTTATTGTTGGCCGAAGGGGTTTCAATCAGAGCGCCGTTCTGGTAGCGCAGCAGCCAGCCGAGCTGCCAATCGCGAACGAACTGGGAAAGCACTTTCATTCCGCCGGTATCCGCGGAGGGCAATTTGGGAGTGGTGTAGGAACCGGAAATGACCAGCGCCTCCGGGTAGACCAACTGGTTAAGCTGTTTATTCAGGCCATAGTTGAAGATGTCGGAGATTATGGGGTTGTAGCTCAGAAAAATAGGAGCCTCCGATCCCACCCCGATGTCCGTGCTTTTGGCCCATACGAACGAGGCCTGCGCCGACAGACCATGCGAGAAGCGCTTGGTGACTTTGGTCTGCAGCGCGTCGTACCAGGTTTTGCCCATGGGCGGCCCCAGGAAAGAGGTCGGACCACCGCTCGCCCACTGTGGATAGGGGCGGATGGCCTCGTTGACCGTATCGGTTAGAGGAAATCCTGGATAGGGAGGGCCGAATCCGGCGGCAATGGCGGCGGGAGAGTTGAGCTGATCGGTCAATAACGCGAGGCTCGCGGGATTGTTGACGCTAAACCCGTAGTGCGACAGAATCGCGGGTGTGAGGCAATTGCACTGGTATTGGTCGAGGCCTTCGGCGGACCACCAGTTACCGCGGTTGCCCACGTAGGTCGCTTCCACGACAATGTCTCGCTGCAATTCCCGCTGGATACCGATGCTCCACTGGATGGTGCGGGGCGGGCGGGCACTGGGGCTGAAGATGGTGTTCGGAGACGAGGGCGGCAAAGTCCCGGCTACGGGAACCGGAAGCCTGCCGGGATCATAGTTCGGCCAGGTTACATTGGGGTAGGGATTGGTTGTGGGAAAACCACTCGGATACGGACTGATGCCATACCCGGTCGCGTTGAAAGCATAATAATTCGCCAGGCTGTATTGGATGCCCTGTGGGGTCTGCACTACGCCATATGTCACGCCGGCGCCCACCCGCAGCACCGTCTTGGTGTTGATCTGATAGGCGGCTCCGACGCGCGGACCGAACGCATAAGGATAGTTATGCGAAAGTTGGCAGTGGCAGGTGGCTCCGTAGATTTCGGCGCCGGGAAGCCCGACGGTTGGATTGAGCGCGGTGAAAGAAGCGATCGGCATACGGCCATGTTCTTCCTGCAAATAGGTCTGGAAATCGTATCGCAGGCCGTAATCGAGCGTGAACTTGCGAGTGACTTTCCAGCTATCCTGCGCGTAGAACCCCAGGCTGTGCGTGCCCGTCTTGGTCTGTGTGTTGGGACTGATCTGAATGTCGTCCACCAGGCCCAGCATAAAGCTTGCGTAACTGAAACCGGTGGGATTGGTTATGTTCAGTGGCTGCAAATTTTGCCAGGGATCGGCGGTTTCGGCGTTGGAAAGGCCGAAAGCTCCATTGGCCCGCCATCCGCTGTGCTCCGGGTATCCATCGACGATCATTTCGCCGCCGAATTTGAAGATGTGATTTCCGCGGACCCAGGTGAGGTTGACGTTGGCCGTAGGCTTTTCTTCCCAGAGGAAGGATATGAAGGCCGGACCGATTCCTCCGTTATTCGGGCCGCCATAGCCGCCGCTGATAAAGTTCGTCAGACCGCTGCCGCCATCGAAAAATCCCCCGATTGAGGGGAAGCGGTTGGTTTGGAAGTAACCGCTCATCCCGAGAGAAGCCTGGTTGAAGTTCGGATAGTCCGTGGGCTGGTACTGATGAATGAAACCGATGCCCACGTGTAAGAGCAGAGTCGGCTTGATGGTGTCATCCCAATTCACGCGCGTGGTGTAGTTCCGGTTGGCGGTAGGGTTGGGCGCGTTGTAAGCCGCGGTGACTCCGTTGGCATTGGGCGAATCGTCCAGCAGGCGCGAGAAATACCAGGAGAGCTTCTGGGTAGGGCTGAGCGAGTGATCGAGCTTCCATGAGTAATTCGTCGTATGCTGCCAGTTTACGTAGGCGGGAGCGAGGTAATTATTTTCGATACCGGGCAGATTCGGCAAGGGGAACATATTCTGAATCTGAAGGGAGAACGGACTGAACCTGGAAAGCGGAATCACGTTATTGGGGAAAGGATTGCGAACCTGCGATCCGTTGACGACGTGGGTGGTATTGGGATCGAACAACTCGCCGAAAGCGAGCGTCTGGCCGGCCGGATCGATCGCGGGCTGGCCGGTGGCCGTGTTCACGATGGGAACCGTGAGCGTGCAGGCGTTGTTCACATAGTTGAAGCAGCCGGCCGTGCCGAAGTCGCCGCTTCGATAGGCTGGGGTGGGCACCGTCTGGAGGTTGTTGTCAATGGTTCTGGACTCGCGGAATTGCTCAAAATTGAAGAAGAAGAAGGTGCGGTTGGTTCCGTTGTAGATTTTGGGAATGCGGATCGGGCCGCCGAGTGTGAATCCGAAGTCGTTGCGGCGCTCGGGATTGCGGATGTGCTGGCCCTCCTTGGTGGGGGTCTGCGTGCCGGCATCGGTGAAGGGCAAGCCGGCATTCAGGGCTTCGTTCACGAAATAGTCATAGGCGCTGCCGTGCAACTGATTGGTGCCCGACTTCATGGTGAAGTTGTAGTAGCCGCCGCCCACCTGGCCGTACTCCGCGGCGAAATTGCTGGTCTGAACCGATACCTCCTGAATGGCATCGACGCTCGCGCCCTGGCTGAGCTGCTGCAAGACCTTCCAGATGTTTCCGGTAGCATCCTGGCCTTCCACGCGGATGGCTTCGCTGTTGCTGGGCAGTCCGTTCACGACGATCGAGTTATCGTTCGAAAAAGTAACGCCGGGCAGCAGTTCGGAAACCTGGAGCGGGTTTCGAATCTGGCCCAGAGTATTGGGACCCGCGGGAGCGACGACACTTCCGCCCGCGATGGTGAGCACGGGAAGCTGATCGGCATCGCTGATTTCGACCTGATGACTCAGTTCTCCGCTTTCGCTTTTGAGCAAGGGCGCGGTATCTTCAACCGTGACCACTTCGTTGGCGGCGCCAATTTCCAGCTTGATGTCTTTGCGCGTATCTACCGCGGTAACCACTTCCACATTCTGCTGCACGACCTTCTTGAATCCGGAAGCATTTACCGTAATCTCGTAGGTGCCTGCCGGAACGGAAAGAACGTAGTTCCCGGTATTCGAAGTGCCGCCGCGATAGATCACCCCGGTATCGGAGTTTTTGGCCTCAATCATAGCCCCTGGAATCACCGCGCCGGCGGGATCGGAAACTGTTCCGGTAATGGTTCCCTGGTTGGACTGCGCAAACAGGGCGGCAGCCGTGAGAAACAACAATGACGTCAGTTTGCAGCGCATAAGACCCTTCCCCCGTGAAAGGCTCTCGACGTACGGATGGCGTTTCCTGCCCGTTACAACGGGAAAGCCAAACCGAATGTGGGGAGCATATCCAGGACCCCTGCCGGGGTCAAGGGGGGATGTTTGATAATAGGTATCAAGAATTTTGATACAGGAGTGCGCGCTAAACTGGAGCGATACACATGCCGGAACCGCACGCTGTCGATTGGAAGACGCAGGGCGTCAAGGTGATCCCCGCCGGTTCGCTGGACCACAACACCGCCCAAACGCCGGGCATGACTCGCGCCGCCGCAATTAACTACGCGCGGGTAGGCGCGCAGAAGCTCTGGGCCGGCACCGTCAGTATCCGCGCCAACGCCAAAACCGGCGCACATCATCACGGCGCCCTCGAAAGCGTGATTTACGTGGTGCGCGGGCGGGCACGCATGCGGTGGGGCGACCGCCTGGAGTATACGGCCGAAGCCGGCCCCGGCGATTTCATCTATGTGCCCCCCTACGTGCCGCACCAGGAAATCAACGCTTCCGCGGAGGAAACGCTGGAATGCGTGCTCGTGCGCAGCGACAACGAAGCCGTGGTAGTCAATCTGGATATCGAACCCGTGGAGGAGCCGGGCACTGTGTTGTGGGTCGACCCTATCCACAAAAGCGGGGAATCCGCATGAACCAACTCACCGTGAACGGGCCGGCGCGCCAGTTCGATGGCGGCCTGCGCGGCGGATGCTAATTCCGGGTATGATTTATCCCCGTCGCACAAGTTCGAAGGCGATATTGGTGCCGTATCCGTATTGGAGGGCCAGAGAAATCCAGAGCATGGCGAACGGTTCGAGCAGGCGCGCCTGTTTCAACGGACCCGCATCCAGCGGCTCAAAGCCGAGTTCCGAGATGAGCTTGGATACAATCTGTTTCGCTTCCGGGTCGTCGCCGCAATAGAACAGTGCCACCTTGCTCTGCCCGAATGCGGGATTGGCCATGATGTTAGCTCCCACGGTATTAAAAGCTTTCACGACTTTTGCCCCGGACGCCCATTTCGCTACTTGCTCAGCGGCCGAATCGGTCAGGTCTACCGAGAGCCCTTCGAGAGCTGGCAGCAGTGGATTGGACCGGCCGCGGCAGTGAGAGCCCGCATCTTCTCCGATGCCGGCTCCCGCGAACCGAACAGCACTCGATGTCCGTTCCGCGCCCACCGCTTCCCCAAGGTTCCGCCCACGTTTCCCGCGCCGATGATTCCGATGTCCATAGAGCCGTGTCTTCCTCCACAGAATTCACCATAGCAGCCCGGCTTTGAGGCGCCCCTGACCTGCCACGGCCAAAGCCGTCCAACTGGCGCATGGAGGCCGGTTTCACGGAACGGGGGCGGCGGTGCTGTGGTTTGTAGGGCTAGCGCTCATAGTAATCGGAGGGGCCAATGGCCGGAGATGGCTCATTCCGGAAGCGGTAGCGTGGTGCGGGCTGGGTTTCGCTTTGGGGTTCACGCCCGGCGCGGCCAGCCTGCGGCTCAGCCCGCATACAGCCTTGTTTTTGCTGCTTCCACCCCTGGTGTAGGGGGCTTCGGCGAAGTTCCCCTGGCCGGAATTCCGCCACAATGTGCGGCCTATTGCGCTGCTGGCATTTGGGCTGGTGCTGGCGAATGCATTGCTCGCGGCCTTTACCGCGCAACGGCTGATCGGGTTGCCGTGGGCGCTGGCGTTCGCTTTGGGAGCCGTACTTTCACCAACGGATCCGGCGGCGGCGAGCACGATAGCCCCGCGGGCGGGTATTCCCGCCCGATTGACGGCCATTTTGGAAGGGGAGGGACTGGTCAACGATGCCCTGGCACTGACGCTGTTACGCCTCGCGGCCACGGCGGCCGCTACGGGTCATTTCTCGTTCCAATCGGGAGCAGTGCGATTTCTGGCCATTGTAGTGGGAGAACCTCTCTATGGCTGGCTGGTGGGCGTTGCCGTGATGTTCCTGCGGAGCCACATCTTCGATCCGCGCCTGGAAATCACGATTACACTGCTCACCCCATTTGCCGCCTACCTGGCGCCTGAATACCTGGGCGGCTCGGGAATTTTGGCAGCCATGGCGGCGGGTATGTACGTGGGCGCGCGCCGCGCCGATATTGTCCCCGCCGGCACACGCCTGCACGCCTCCTCGGTTTGGGAAACCGTGGAGTTTTTGTTGAATGGCGCGTTGTTCATGATGGCGGGGGTGGAACTGCAGAGGGTGGTCCATGCTACCGCCAATACGCTGCGGCTGTTTGAGTATGGCCTGGCCATCGCCTGTATCCTGATCGTGCTCGGCGCGCTATGGTGCGCGTTGATGTGGGCGTTTTTCCGCGGGGGGAAAGCTTTGCTGGAGGAAGGCGAACGCCGCATGCCCGGCCGGCACATGGCGGTGATTGCGTGGTCGGGAATGCGCGGTCCCATTTCGCCGGCTGCGACCCTCTCCATACCACTGTCGGTACCGCGGATTGCCGGCGGAGATTTTCAGACGATGCTCTTCATCACCGCCGTCGTGATCGCGGTTACGCTGGTGCCGCCGGGGATCGGCCTGATACCGATTGTCCGAGGGCTGCACGTTTCCGGGGATGCGGCCAGGGAGCAAAGCGAAGACGAGCGGCAGTTCGCTTTTGGGGAAGCCGAGGCCGCCCGCGCGGCCATCGAGCAGCTTGTGAGCCTCGAGACGGAAGGACGCATCTCCCGTGAGACAGCCGGTAAAATCCGTGAGGATTACGAAGACCGGCTCAGCGAAATCGAAAGCGGGACAGAGCGGCAACCGGTGCTGTTGGTGCTCATCGAGGCGGAGCGCGCCCGGATTGAGCGCCTGCGGGCCGAGGGCCGCATCAACGACCGCGTCACGGCTGAACTGGAACGGCTGCTCGATTTGCGGCAGAGCGCGCTGCGGCGGCAGACGGCGGCGTGAGAGGCGCGCTCCGGCCGGCCTGCCCCTAGCCCCTAGACCTTCCAGAGCTTTTCGCGGTAGTTCAGGTCGAAAGAAACCACGGCGCCGGCAGCGCGCGCGGCCGGACGCCGTAGCCGCGATCGCTGTACACCGCCACCATATTCGGGCCGTTCACGCCGTTATGCGGAAAGCGCTTATAGAATGCTTTACGCCCATGGCGCGGACGCGCCCGGCAATCAGCTCACCCACCGGGTAATCCACCAGCGCGGTGGCGATGCCGGTCTGGAGTCCAAAGCAATCCGAGAGATTGGCGGCGCAATGGAACTCGCCGCCGCTTACGTGGATCTGGCATTCGCTTGCCTTGCGGAACGGAACCACGCCCGGGTCCAGGCGATGCACCAACGCTCCCAAGGCGAGAAAGTCCAGCCCGCCCTGGCTTGGATC